>JBJLCZ010000012.1:0-98058 GCA_045567335.1 Candidatus Pelagibacteraceae bacterium | reverse complement strand
CTAAAGCAGAAGCAAAAAAGGAACAACCTAAAGCAGAAGCAAAAAAGGAACAACCTAAAGCAGAAGCAAAAAAGGAACAACCTAAAGCAGAAGCAAAAAAGGAAGAACCTAAAGCAGAAGCAAAAAAGGAACAACCTAAAGCAGAAGCAAAAAAGGAAGAACCTAAAATATCTTAAAAGTAAAAGAAGGAATATTTTATGTTAAAAGTAAAAGTGTTTACTTTATATCCAGAGTTATACCCTGGACCCTTTAATTATGGGATTTACAAAAGATCGATAGAAAAAAATATTTGGAATTTGGAGATAGTTAACATTAGAAAATTTGCAACCGACAAACACAAAACAGTTGATGATAAACCCTTTGGAGGAGGCAATGGTATGTTGATGAGGCCAGATATAATAGCTAATGCGATGGATCAAAATATTGATTTTAAAATAAAACAAAGAAATATTTATTTATCTCCAAAAGGAAAGATTTTTAATCAAGATATTGCAAAACATTTAAGTAAAGAAAAAAATATAAATATTATCTGCGGACATTTTGAAGGTGTAGACCAAAGACTAATTGATAGCAGAAATATAGAAGAGGTTAGTCTTGGAGATTATATTTTATCTGGAGGTGAAACTGCTTCATATATCTTTCTTGATGCAATTATAAGGTTGTTACCTGGAGTTTTAGGAAATGAACTTTCGACAAAAGATGAAAGTTTTGAAAATGGTTTATTAGAATATCCTCAATTTACAAAACCTCTTGAATGGGAGAAAAAAAGTGTTCCTGATGTGCTATTATCTGGAGATCACGCCAAAATTAAACACTGGCGTTTAAGTCAATCTGAGGCTATAACACGTCGTTCAAGACCTGATCTATGGGAAAAGTATAAAAAAAAAAAATGAAAAATATAGAAGATATAAACAAACAATTGGTTAAAAAGATTACTTCAGAGAAAAAAATAACTGATTTTTCTGCAGGCGATACAATTAAAGTTGGAGTTAAAATTGTAGAAGGAAAAAGAGAGAGAATTCAATATTTTGAAGGTGTTTGTATTGCAAAAAAAAATAGAGACATAAATTCGTCTTTTAAGGTAAGAAAAATTTCTTTTGGTGAGGGAGTAGAAAGAACATTTGCTCTTTATAGTCCTATAGTTGACTCCATTAAAGTAATCAGATCGGGAAAAGTAAGAAGAGCAAAACTTTACTATCTTAGAGACAGAAAAGGTAAATCAGCAAGAATTGCAGAAAAGATAAAGAAAAAAATCGGTGTAGACGTAACATTAAAATCTCAGGAAGATAAAAAAGAGAAAATTACAACACCTAAGGTTGATGAAAAAAAAATTGAAAAAGAAGCTGCTCAATTAAAAATAGAAGCAGAGAATAAAGAAAAAAAATAAAATATTCTCAAATGCCAAAAACTCTCTACGATAAGATATGGGATGATCATCTTGTACATCAGCAACCTGATGGTACTACTCTTTTATATGTCGATAGACACTTAGTTCATGAAGTTACAAGTCCTCAAGCTTTTGAAGGTTTAAGAATTGAAGGTAGAAAAGTAAGAAGACCTGAATTAACATTAGCAGTGCCTGATCACAATGTACCAACTACCGATAGGTCAAAAGGTATTACAGACTTAGAGTCAAAACTTCAGGTTGATACTCTTAGAAATAATTGTAAAGAATTTGGAGTTCAATTATTTGATGTTAATGATAAAAGACAAGGCATAGTTCATATTATTGGACCTGAACAAGGTTTTACACAACCAGGCACAGTAATAGTTTGTGGAGATAGTCATACAGCGACACATGGAGCATTTGGCTCTTTAGCTTTTGGAATTGGAACATCAGAAGTAGAACATGTGTTAGCAACTCAAACATTAATTCAAAAAAAATCAAAAAATTTTAGAATAAATATTAATGGACAACTACCTCAAGGAGTTACGTCTAAAGATGTTATTTTAAAAATTATTGGAACTATAGGTACTGCGGGTGGCACTGGTCACGTTATAGAATTTGCTGGAGAAGTTATTAGAGGTTTAAGCGTTGAACAACGAATGACAATCTGTAATATGACTATAGAAGCTGGAGCAAGAGCAGGATTAATAGCTCCAGATGAAAAAACTTTTGAATATTTTAAAGACAGGCCGATGTCCCCAAAAGGAGATGATTGGAATAAAGCCTTAGCTTATTGGAAAACTCTTTACTCAGATCAAGGTTGTAAATTTGATAAAGAAGTCAACATTGAAGGAAAAGAAATAGAACCTCTAGTTACTTGGGGTACTTCTCCTCAAGATGTCTCCCCTATTACTGGCAGGGTTCCTGATCCAGAAAAGGAAATGGATAAAGAGAGGAAAGTAGCAATGTATAGATCATTAGAATATATGGGACTTAAGCCAAATATGAAAATTTCTGACATAAAAGTAGATACAATTTTTATAGGAAGTTGTACCAACGGAAGAATAGAAGATCTCAGACTAGCGGCAAAAATTCTTGATGGAAAAAAAGTTGCTAAAGATGTTACAGCAATGGTTGTTCCAGGTTCTGGATTAGTAAAAAAACAAGCAGAAAAGGAAGGTTTAGATACAATATTTAAAAAAGCAGGATTTCAATGGCGTGAACCAGGTTGTTCAATGTGTTTAGCGATGAATGATGATAAACTTTCATCTAAGGAAAGGTGTGCTTCAACATCAAACAGGAATTTTGAAGGCAGACAAGGGAGAGGTGGAAGAACACATCTCGTAAGTCCTGGTATGGCTGTAGCCGCCGCAATAGCGGGTAGATTAGCGGATGTTAGGGAAATAAGTTAATGAAAAAATTTAAAGATCTAAAAAGCATTCCTGCATACTTGTCTTTAATGAATATTGACACTGATATGATTATACCAAAACAATTTTTAAAAACTATCAAAAGAACAGGATTAGGAAAAAGTTTATTTTATGAAATGCGATATGATGAAAAAGGAAAAATTATCAAAGATTTTATTTTAAATAATCAACCATATTCAAATTCTGAAATACTTTTAGTAGGAAAAAATTTTGGTTGTGGTTCTTCAAGAGAACATGCTCCATGGGCATTACTAGATTTTGGCATAAGATGTGTGATCAGCTCAAGTTTTGCAGATATTTTTTATAACAATTGTTTTAATAATAGTATTTTGCCAATAAAGACTAATGAAAATGTTATACAAGAACTCTCAGAATATTCTAAAAGAAAAGAAGAAATTGAAATTAATTTAGAGAATCAAGAAATTTTGTATGGAAATAAATCAATTAAGTTTGAGTTAGATCCTGCTAAGAAAAAATGTTTATTAGAAGGTTTAGACGATATAGCAATGTCTTTAGAAAAAATTTCAACTATTGAAAAATATGAGAATGAAATAAAAAATAAAAAATCTTGGATACTTAAAAATGATTAAAGTAAAAAGCAGAAAAATTTTATTATTACCTGGAGATGGTATTGGACCAGAAGTAGTTAATGAGGTTAAAAAAATTATATTATGGTTTAATAAAAATAAATCTCTTGACTTCAAAATTGAAGAAGATTTAGTAGGTGGAGCTTCTTATGAAAAATATAAGATTCCTATAACTGATGAAGTCTTCTACAAGGCTTTAGAATGTGAAGCTATTATTCTCGGAGCAGTTGGAGGCCCTAAATACGATAACCTTGAGTTTTCAAAAAGACCGGAAAGAGCTTTGCTTAAATTAAGGAAAGAGTTAAAATTATTTGCAAATCTAAGACCTGCAATTTGTTTTGAACAACTAGTAGATGCCTCTTCTCTAAAACCTGAAATTATTTCAGGGTTAAACATTATGATTGTAAGAGAATTAACTGGTGGTATTTATTTTGGAGAACCTAGAGGAATTGAACCAATAGAAAATAATGAAAGAAAAGGGGTAAATACTCACACTTACACTACAAATGAGATTCAGAGAGTTGCTAGAGTTGCCTTTGATCTGGCTAAAAAAAGGAAAAATAAAGTTACTTCATGTGAAAAATCAAACGTAATGGAAGCAGGTGTTTTGTGGCGGGAAGAAGTCCAAGCTTTGAAAGATAAAGAATATAAAAAATTAGAACTTAGTCATATGTTAGCGGATAATTGTGCTATGCAACTTCTTAGAAATCCAAAACAATTTGATGTAATAGTAACTGATAATCTATTTGGAGACATACTTTCAGATGAAGCAGCAATGTTAACAGGATCATTAGGACTGCTACCTTCAGCTTCATTAGGCTCTAAAGATAAAAATGGAAAAATTAGATCTATGTATGAACCCGTACATGGTTCTGCTCCTGATATAGCGGGCAAGAATATTGCTAACCCTATAGCAACTATACTAAGTTTGTCGATGGCCTTAAGGTATACTCTAGATCTCGATAAAGAAGCTGACTTATTAGACTCAGCAGTTCACAAAGTTTTAGATGAGGGGTTTAGAACTAAAGATATTATGTCCTCAGGAAAAAAAGAAGTTTCAACTTCTATTATGGGTGATGCAATAATTTCAAAATTGAAATAAAGTATAGATATTATGAATTTAGCAATTATTGGAGCAACTGGAAATGTTGGCAGAAAAACATTAGAAATTTTAGAGAAATCAAAACTATCTTTCAAAAATATTTTTTTTGTAGCATCTAGCAAAAGTGCAGGCAAAGAATTAAGTTTTAAAGAAAAAAAAATTGTAATAGAAAATTTAGAAAATTATGATTTTTCAAAAGCAGAAATTACTTTCTTTGCAGCAGGAAGCAAAGTATCAAAGAAATGGGTGCCAATAGCTTCAAAAAAAACTATAGTAATAGATAATTCAAGTTATTTTAGAATGGAAAAAGATGTTCCTTTAGTTGTTGCTGAAGTAAATCCTGAAACTTTAAGTAAACATAAAAATATAATTGCAAATCCAAATTGCTCAACTATGCAAATGGTTTTAGCTTTAAAATCTTTACACGATGAATATAAAATTAAGAGAGTTGTGGTTTCTACGTATCAAGCGGTCTCTGGTGCGGGCAAACATGCTGAAAATGAATTATTTGATCAAACAAGAAAATTTTTAAATGGAAATAATGTTAAGTCAGAAAATTTTACTAAACAAATAGCTTTTAATCTTATTCCTCATATAGATGAATTTAGTCAAGATGGATATACTAAAGAAGAATTGAAGATGACAAATGAAACAAAAAAAATTTTAGATAAAGATATAAATGTAACAGCAACATGTGTAAGAGTACCAGTAAAAACTTCACATTCGGAGTCATTAAATATTGAATTTGAAAAACAATATGATTTTGAAAAATTAAAAAAAATTTTAGAAAATACTCCAGGATGTAAAGTTTTAGACGAGAATAAAAATGGGGGATATATGACTCCAGTAGAAGCTGAAGGAGACTATCTGACTTATATATCTAGGATAAGGAAAGACAAATCTAATTTAAAAGCTATTAATTTATGGGTTGTCTCTGATAACTTATTAAAAGGAGCAGCTTTAAATACTGTACAGATAGCTGAAATTTTAATGAAAAAAAATTGATTATGAAAAATAGTAATAATCCTTTAACTCCGCATCTTCAAATTTATAAATGGCAAATATCGTCATTGTTATCAATTACACATAGAATTATAGGTGTTGTAAATATTTTGGCAATAACCTTAATATGTTTTTGGATTATTTCTTTATTATTAGGTGAAGCAAATTATGAATTAATAAGAATTTTTTTAAATTCTTTTTTTGGAAAATTTTTAATCATTTCTATTTGTTGGACTTTTAGTTTTCATATATTGAATGAGATAAGACACTTAGCATGGGATTTAGGTTATGGCTTTGATTTAAAAATTTCTAAAATTACTGGAATTTTAGTAATTTTAGGTTCTTTTGTTTTAACAATATCTATTTATTTGATAGGTAGACAATTATTATAATATGAATATATCTACTAAAAAATGGCTTTTTTTAAAATACAGTTCAGCGATTTTATTGCCATTAATGTTTTGGTTTATAATAAACCTATCATCAATTTATAATACGAGTTATCTAGAAATAATGGCTTTTTTTTCTTTAAAAACTACAAGAGTATTATTCTCATTATTTTTAATATTTGCTTACTTTTTTTCATCGATAACAATAAGTGAGATATTTGAAGACTATATTCACGATGAAAAAATCAAAAATGTCGCAAATAAAACTGTATATATCTTTGCTATAATAATGCCACTTATTACAATTATTAGTATATTTAATTTGACAATATGAATTCTTATAAAATTATAGATCATGAATATGATGCGGTTGTTCTTGGAGCAGGTGGCTCAGGTTTAAGAGCGGCAGTTGGTCTTGCTGAAGCTGGACTTAAGACAGCATGTATTTCAAAAGTTTTTCCTACTAGAAGCCATACCTCGGCTGCTCAAGGAGGAATATCAGCAGCTCTTGGAAACATGGGTGAAGATGATTGGAGATGGCATATGTATGATACAGTTAAAGGATCAGACTGGTTGGGCGATCAAGACGCTATAGAATATTTATGTAAAGAAGCACCCAGAGCTGTAATTGAGCTTGAGAGATATGGTGTTCCTTTTAGCAGAACTGATGAAGGTAAAATTTATCAAAGACCTTTCGGTGGAATGACAAAAAATTATGGCAATGGAACTATACAACGAACATGTGCAGCAGCAGATAGAACAGGCCATGCCATACTTCATACGCTTTATGGCCAAGCATTAAAATATAACACAGAATTTTTTATAGAATATTTTGCACTAGATTTAATTATGAAAAATGGAGAGTGTAAAGGAGTTATAGCTTGGAATTTAACTGACGGAACAATCCATAGGTTTAGAGCACACAATACAATAATAGCAACCGGTGGATATGGAAAAGTTTATTATTCTGCAACTTCTGCACATACCTGTACAGGCGATGGAAATGCGATGGTATTACGAGCAGGCCTTCCACTACAAGATATGGAATTTGTTCAATTTCATCCAACAGGAATTTACGGAGTTGGTTGTTTAATCACTGAAGGAGTAAGAGGAGAAGGTGGTTTTCTTGTAAATGGCAAGGGAGAGAGATTTATGGAAAGATACGCTCCAAACGCTAAAGATTTAGCATCAAGAGATGTAGTAAGCAGATCTATGGAAATAGAAATTAATGAAGGACGTGGTGCAGGAAAAGAAAAAGATCATATCAACTTACACTTAGATCATTTAGATCAAAAAGTCATTGAAGAAAGATTGCCAGGCATTTCAGAAGCTGCAAAAACTTTTGCAAATGTAAACGTAAGTAAAGAACCTATACCAGTTGTACCAACAGTTCATTATAACATGGGAGGAATACCTACAAACTATAAGGCAGAAGTATTAACACTTAATGGTTCAGAAAAGACTGTACCTGGATTAATGGCAATAGGAGAAGCAGCGTGCGTTTCGGTACACGGAGCTAATCGGTTGGGTTCAAATTCTTTAATTGACCTTGTTGTTTTTGGAAAAGCTGCCGCAAAAAGGACAGCAGAAATTGTAAAATCAGGTAAACCACACGAAGAAGTTTCTCAAAGTGAAACAGACAAATGTTTAGATAGATTTGATAAAATTCGTAATGCTAACGGCGATACCAAAACTTCTGAACTTAGACTTTCGATGCAAAAAACTATGCAATCAAAATGTGCTGTTTTTAGGACAGAAAAAACCCTAAAAGAGGGAGTGAACGCAATTAGAAAACCACTTGAGGGAATGGATGATCTATCAGTGAAAGATAAGTCTTTGTTATTTAACACTGACTTAGTAGAAACTCTAGAATTCGATAATCTTATTAGACAAGCTCTAACTACGATGGATTCCGCTTATCATAGAAAAGAAAGTAGAGGCGCTCATGCTAGAGAAGATTATTCTAAACGTGATGATAAAAATTTTATGAAGCACACAATGGCATGGCAAGATGGCAAAGAAGTAAAAGTTAAATATCGTGATGTCCACGCTAGAACATTAACAAATGATGTTCAATATTTTCCGCCTAAAGAAAGAGTATACTAAATGGTTCAATTTAATTTGCCCCAAAATTCTAAAATTATTTCGGGCAATTATTACAAAGATAAAACCAATTCATCAAATTTAAAAAAAGTAAATATTTATAGATGGGATCCTACTGATGGAAAAAATCCAAGAATTGATACTTTTGAAGTAGATATGGAAAATTGTGGTCCTAAGGTATTAGATATATTATTTAAGATTAAAAATGAAATTGACTCATCTTTAACTTTTAGGAGATCTTGTGCCCATGGTGTTTGTGGATCTTGTGCTATGAATGTTGATGGCGTTAATACATTATCGTGTATAAAATCTCACACTGATATTAAAGGCGAATTAAATATTTATCCACTTCCTCATTTAAAAGTAATTAAAGACCTGATTGGAGATTTGAGTGGACTTTATAAACAATATGAGTCAATTCAACCTTGGTTAAAAACTGCTCAAACTGGACAAGAAAAAAAAGAAATAGCTCAATCTCAAAAAGATCGATCTAAACTAGATGGTTATTACGAATGCATACTTTGCGCATGTTGCTCAACTTCTTGCCCTAGCTATTGGTGGAATGGAGAAAAGTATTTAGGTCCCGCAGTTTTGTTACAAGCATATAGATGGATAAATGATAGCAGAGACGATGAAAAAAAAGAGAGATTAAAAAAAGTTGCAGATGAATTAAAGCTATATAGATGTCATACAATAATGAACTGTACAAATTCCTGTCCCAAAGGTCTTAATCCTGCTAAAGCTATTGGTTCAATTAAAAAAATGCTTGCAACTAATTAATTTTTTATATCTAAATTTTTAAGATAAAACTGGTATAGTAAATTCAGGTCCAGCGTTATCTTCTACCCAAGTAACAGTTGCAGTTTTTAATTTAGTATAGAATCTCACACCTTCTGGACCATGCATAGAGTGATCACCAAATAAAGAACGCTTCCAACCTCCAAAACTATGGTATGCCACAGGAACTGGTATAGGAACGTTAACCCCTATCATTCCAATTTTAGCATTCTCTGTAAAATGTTTAGCTATACTTCCACTTTTCGTAAAAACAGCTGCGCCATTACCTAATTCATGGTCATTAACAAGTTTAAGGGCATCTTCGTAAGAGTCAGTGGTCATCATACTTAAAACTGGACCAAAAATTTCTTCTTTATAAATCTTCATATTTGGTTTTACATTTTCAAAAATTGTTGGACCAACAAAGTAGCCTTTTTCATAACCTTGAAGCTTCATATTTCTTCCATCTGATAGCAATTTAGCACCTTCTTTTTCACCTGTTTCTATATATCCTAGAACTTTTTCATAATGAGCTTTATTGTTCAATGGACCAAAGTCACTTTTTTCATCTGTATAAGGACCAACTTTAAGCTTAGATGTTTCTTCTAATAACTTAGTTTTCAAATTTTTGGCTGTATTTTCGCCTACGCATACAGCAACCGAAATTGCCATACATCTTTCTCCAGCAGAACCAAAGGCAGACCCTATAATGGCATCAGTTGTTTTGTTTACGTCTGCGTCAGGCATAATAACCATATGATTTTTTGCTCCACCTAGCGCTTGAACTCTTTTGTTATTTTTAGTTCCAGTATGGTAAACATATTCTGCTATTGGTGTCGAACCAACAAAACTAATTGCTTGAATATTTTTACTTTGTAAAAGTGTATCAACAGCCTCTTTATCTCCATTAACAACGTTTAAAACACCTGCAGGCATACCTGCTTCAATGGCAAGTTCGCCTAATCTCATTGGACAACTAGGATCTTTTTCTGAGGGCTTTAATACAAATGTATTTCCGCATGCTATCGCAACAGGATACATCCACATTGGAACCATTGCAGGAAAATTAAATGGAGTGATACCAGCACAAACTCCTAGTGGTTGGCGAAGAGTGTGCGAGTCAACATTAGTTCCTACCGAAGCTGAATGATCTCCTTTTAATGAGTCTGTAATTCCAGTTGCATATTCAACAACTTCAATTCCTCTTTGAATAGATCCTTTTGCATCTGGAATAGTTTTTCCATGTTGTTCTGAAACCATTACCGCAAGTTCATCCATGTTTTTTATAAGCAAATCTTTGTATTTAGATAAAATTCTTGCTCTATTTATAGGTGTAGTTTTTGACCATTTCAAGAATGCTTTAGCAGAGCTTTCTATTGCCATTTCTACAGTATTTTTGTTTGCTAGTTCTACCTCAGCTATTTGTTCTCCTATAGCTGGGTTAAAGATTTTTCCTAATCTAGCGTTTTTTTCAGTATAGATTTTCCCATCAATAAAATGATTAATTTTCTTCATGAATTCTTTAAATTTTAATAAAGTTATACCAAGTATTTTTTTTTTTCAATCCTTAATTCCACCTGTTGACTCCTCATTTTACATAAGCTTAAATTAAGAAATTTAATAAGTACATTGGAGGGAATATTTGATTAAAAGAGAAAATGTTCGTATTTGTGTGCCAAGATTTTTGCAAATTGGCAAAGGAAGTTTGAAAGAGCTTCCTGAAATTTTAAAGACGATAGGCTCTATTTCATCATTACTAATCGTTACTGATAAACAAATGGTTGAGTTTGGTTATGTCAAACAGTTACAAGACATTTTAATTAGCGCTGGTTTTAAATCTGATGTTTTTGATAATACTGTTCCAGATCCAACAGATAAAGTTGTTTTAGAAGGTGCTAAGTTTTTGGATAAATATAAAAATGATGCGGTAATAGGTTTTGGAGGAGGAAGCCCAATAGATACTGCTAAAGCAATTTCTGCAATGTCAAAGTTCAGTAAAAATATTCAAGATTATAAGCCACCTTCGTTGTTTAATAAAAAAGGCTTACCAATAATTGCTATACCTACAACAGCAGGCACAGGATCTGAAGTAACACATCACTCAGTAGTAATTGACTCTAAGAATAATGAAAAAATTTCTTGTAGAGGTGAAGGATTTGTTCCTCTAGTAGCTATAGTTGACTATGATCTTACAATGTCAAAACCAAGAAGACTTACAATTGATAGTGCAATCGATACTCTTACACATGGAATAGAAGCGTATGTGAGTAAAAAAGCAACATTATTTTCTGATAGGATGGCCTTGGATACAATCAGACTAGTTTGCCAAAATATTTATGCGGTTGATAAAAATCCAAAAGATACCAAAGCAAGAGAAGCATTAATGTTAGCTGCTACTCTAGGAGGACTAGCTTTTACTAACGCTTCTATTTGCCTTGTACATGGAATGAGCAGACCATTAGGAAGTAATTTTAAAGTTCCTCATGGATTAAGTAATGCTATGTTATTGCCGACCATAACAGAATTTTCAATTAATTACGCAAAAGACAGATACGCTGATTGTAGTCGTGCAGGCCAGTTTGCTTCTTTAAATGATAATGATGATGTTGCCTGCGAAAAGCTAATTAAAGGACTTTATAAAATTAATAAAGATTTCGATGTTCCATCAATGAAAGCTTTTGGAATAAATCAAAAAAATTTTGAGGAAGAGCTTAAAAATATGGCAACCGATGCAGAAGTATCTGGCGCTCCAAACCTCAATCCTAGAGTGCCTTCTGTAAGTGAGATGATTTCTCTTTACGGACAAGCATGGAAAGCATTTTAAAAGAGTTGGAAATGTTTTCTTTAAAATCAATCAACTCTAACAACGAAAGGAATACATGAAAAACAATAAAACAAAATCACTAATTAATAAATTTATTAGTGTTTTTGCTGTAATTGCTTTAATGATAACTTTTTCATTTCAGCAAGTTAATGCAGCAGAGAAAATCAGATGGAAAGTACAGTCTACTTTCAATACTGGTTGGCCAGCATTGGGAGACCCAGTTGCTCGTTTATCAGATACTTTAAATAAAGCTACCGATGGAAGAATTCAGCTTAAAGTTTATGAGCCAGGAAAAATTCTTCCTCCTTTAGAAATTTCACCTTCAATTAGTAAAGGTGATTTGCCTGCAGCTTACAACTATATGGCTTATGACCAAGGAAGAATTCCAGCAGCAGTTTTATTCGCAGCTGTGCCATTTGGAATGGAGCCATGGGAATACGCTGCATGGTGGTTTGAAGGAGAGGGATCAAAGTTAGCAAATGAAATATATAACAAGCAAAATATCAAAGTATTGTTATGTAGTACAATTGGACCTGAAACTGCTGGTTGGTATAGAAATCCAATTAAAAGCCTAGGTGATCTTAAAGGATTAAAAATTCGTTTCTCTGGTTTAGGTGGAATGGTTTTAAACGAAATAGGAGCATCCGCTACTTTGATGGCTGGTGGAGAAATATTTGCAGCACTAGAAAAAGGGACTCTAGATGCAACAGAATATTCTATGCCTGCTATTGATGAGGTATTAGGTTTTCATAAGATCACAAAGTTCAATCTGTTTCCAGGTTGGCACCAAGTATCAACATCAACTCACTTCATGGTTAATTTAGATCTATGGAAAAAAATGGGTAAAGCTGACCAAGCTTTATTTGAAATGGCTTGTACTGCTGCAGCAATGAGAGCAATCACAACAGGTGAATTTTTACAAGGAAAACAAATAGCAAGTTTTCCTTCTAAAGGAGTAACAGCAGCTAGATTGCCTGATAGTGTATTAAGAGAACTTCAAAAAGTTAGTGCAAAAGTAATGGCAGAACAATCTGCTAAAGATGCTGACTTTAAAAAGGTTTGGAATTCTCAACAAGCATTCATGAAAGAATATGATGTTTGGCAAAAATGGGGTTATTTACCTAGAAACTTTTAGTTTTAAACTCTAAAAGTTTGATGTAAGTTAGAAAGCAGTCAGTTTTACTGGCTGCTTTCGTCTTTAAGGAAAATTTATGACAATTAATTTAACAGAAAATAGTGCTTTAGATAAAAAACTTCAATTAGAGCACATACCTATTACTAAAAAAATAGATAAATTTGTTACAAATGTTGGAGAGATATTTAATTGGTTTTGGGTAATTTTAGTCGCAGTTATTCTTATAAATGTAATTCTTAGATATGTTTTTAGAAATGGAATGATTGAATTAGAAGAATTACAATGGCATCTCTATGCTATAGGTTGGCTTGTAGGGCTGTCTTCAACTTATGTAGTCGATGGACATGTTAGAGTAGATGTTTTAACGGACAAGCTAGATTACAAAAAAAGGCTGTGGTTTGAATTTTTTGGAATACTTTTGTTATTCTTACCTTTTGTAATTTTAGTATTTATTTATTCTATACCTTTTTTTGAACTATCTTGGGCATCAAGCGAGAGGTCAACTTCTGCAAATGGACTGCCTGCAAGATGGTTCGTAAAAGGATTCTTAGTATTTGGTTTCTTTTTGTTGTTGCTCGCAGGAGTGTCTAGAATAACTAGAGTTTTCGTAACAATTCGTTCAAAATTTGGAATAGGAAAATAAATGGAATTAGTTACCGAATACTTCATGGCAATATTATTATTTTTTAGTTTTATAACATTAATTTTTTATGGCTTTCCAGTAGCGTGGACTATGGGTGGTTTAGCAGTAATATTTACTTTAATCTCAATGTTGTCAGACACTTATCTTGATACTTTTTTTGGAGTAGATTGGAAATTCGCTTCTATGGTTGTTTATAGGCTTTATGGCGTTATGGCTAACTGGGTGTTAGTCGCTTTGCCTATGTTTATTTTAATGGGAATTTTAATGGATAAATCAGGAATAGCCGAAGATCTAATGACAGATCTTTCAAAATTATTTGGACGTATGCGAGGTGGACTGGCAATTGCTGTAGTGTTTATTGGAGTATTACTTGCAGCCTCAACCGGAATTATCGGAGCTGCAGTTGTTCTTCTTACAATTCTAGGGGTGCCTTTGATGTTAAAAAATAATTACAGCCCAGATTTGGCATGCGGAGTTGTTTGTGCGACAGGAACTTTAGGAATTTTAATTCCACCAAGTATTATGCTTGTAATTATGGGAGACCAAGTAAGAATCTCAGTAGGTGATTTATTTATGGGAGCAGTATTCCCAGGTTTACTCCTTAGTTTATTATATACAATTTTTATTATTACATATGCTTATCTAAGAAAAGAAGTAGCTCCGGCGCCAAAAAGCGCAGAACCAGTTACATTAAATATTATTTTTAGAGTTTTTAAATCAATAATTCCTCCAGCATTATTAATTGTAGCTGTATTAGGAAGTATTTTCATGGGCATAGCAACACCAACTGAAGCATCAGGATTAGGAGCATTTGGTGCTTGGCTTTTAGCAATTGTTAGAGGAAGACTTTCATTTAAAGATTTAAAAAGTGTAATTAGAAAAACAACTCATACAACTTCATATATTTTTGCACTCTTTGTGGGAGCAACAATGTTTGCTTTAGTCTTAAGAGGACTTGGTGGAGATGAATTAATAGAAGGTGCTTTAAAAGGACTGCCATTTGGACCTAATGGTGTTGTAATAATTGTTTTATTTATTACTTTTCTTTTAGGATTTTTCTTAGACTGGATTGAAATTACTCTAATTATTTTACCTTTTTTGGCACCAGTTATGGTTGATTTAGGAGTTGATCTAGTTTGGTTTATAGTAATGTTTGCGGTTGTCTTACAAACCTCATTTATAACTCCACCTGTTGGGTTTGCTTTATTTTATATGAAGGGTGTAGCACCTCAAGGTATTACGATACAGAATATTTATAGAGGTATTATTCCATTTGTAATATTACAAGTTATTGGTGTTGCCATAGTGTTTAATTTTCCAAAAATTGTAACATGGCTACCACAAGTTGCATACGGTCCCTAAAAATTAAAATTTTTAATTATGAAAAAAATTAATTTTTTTGTCTATACTATTTCCTTTTTAATATTTGTTAACATTTTAAAGGCGGATATTAATGTTCCAATAAAAAATTTTTTAAAAAAAAACGATATAGAGAAAAGCACTACTCAAATTTATTTACTTAATAGATGTAGCGCGATTTATACTTATGCATCTGCTATTATTTTAAAAAAAGACCCAATCAACTCTAAAAAATTTATTGATATTGCCAATAGTCTTTTATTTAAATCAGTTGAATTAAGAATTATTGATGACAAAGAAAAACTTGAGGCTGCTAGAAAAAAAGCTGAAAATGAAAGAGAGAATTTGTTTAAAAACTATATAGAAGATGGTAAAAAAAATTGGGATTTAAATAAGTCATATTTCAAAGGTTCTTATATATCTGAAGATATGTCAATTTGTGAAAAACTTATAAATGACAAATAATTATTTATAAAAATTATATTGAATAATTTTTAATTATCTATAAAAGTATTTCCATTCATGAAAAAAAAAATTACCCTAATAGGAGCTGGTCAAATAGGTGGAACGCTAGCCCATTTGATAGCTTTAAAAGAGTTAGGCGATGTAGTTTTATTTGATGTAGCAGAAGGAATAGCTAAGGGAAAAGCTCTAGACATAGCTCAATCTTCTCCTGTAGATGGATTTAATATAAATTTATCAGGCACTAGTAATTATGAGGACACAAGAGATTCAGATGTTATAATTATAACTGCTGGAGTTCCGAGAAAACCAGGCATGACAAGAGATGATTTGTTAGAAATAAATTTGAAAATAATCAAACAAGTAGCTGATGGTATTAAAAAAACATCTCCTAACGCTTTTGTTATTTGTATTACAAACCCACTAGATGTTATTGTTATGGCTTTACAAAAGTATTCAGGGTTGCCAAAAAATAAAGTTGTAGGTATGGCAGGAATATTAGATTCTTCCAGATTTATTTATTTCTTATCTGAAGAGTTAAAAATACCTGTAAAAAAAATTAAATCTTTAGTCCTTGGTGGTCATGGAGATAGCATGGTTGCAATGATTAATCATACTGAAATTGAAGGAAAAAAATTAAAAGAATTAGTTAAAGAAGGAAAAATCAAACAAGAAACACTTGATCAAATTGTAGATAGAACAAAAAAAGGTGGAGCAGAGATTGTAAAATATTTAGAAAAAGGATCAGCATTTTATGCACCTGCTGCTTCTGGCGTTGAGATGGCAGAAAGTTACTTGAAAGATTTAAAAAAAGAACTTCCTTGCGCAGTTTACTTAGATGGAAAGTATGGAGTTGAAAACTTATATGCTGGCGTACCAGTTATTATTGGCAAAGATGGTGTAGAGCAAGTGATCGAGCTTAGCTTGGACAATGAAGAAAAAACAAATTTTGAAAATTCTACTAAAGCAGTGAAAGAATTATTTAATGCTGCAAAAAAAATTGATCCAACTCTTTAATTATCAACCTTTTTTAAGATACACAAAACATTTTTTCCAAATTTATATCTAGTGATAAAATCTGCTATTATTGTAATAGGAGTAAAAATTTTATCCCAGATGAATATTTTAAACTTTGTAGGATAAACTTCTTTTTTGAAAAAAATTTTGTTCAAAAAATATAAAAAATAACCCATTACATCTAAATATTTTACTTTAAGTAAAATTGAATTTTTAAATCCTTTTTTAAAATAACTTATATCGTATCTTCTAAAATGACCAACCGCCTTGTCTAGATTTCCATAAAGTTTCTGATGAGCTGGAACTAATATTATTAAATGACCGCCTTCATTTAGCTTATCAAGTGAATCTTCAATTTCTTTATTATCTTTTTCAATATGTTCCAATACATTGAAATATATAATTGTATCAAATTTTTCAGAGAATTTTTCTACATCCCTCGATACAATATTAACATTAGAAAAATTTTTAAATTTTTTACCTAACTCTTCAATGTTTCTGCTGTCGTGATCTGTCAAGGTAATTTTGTACTTATTATTAATATAACTTTCAGTAAAACTTCCACAACCAGCTCCAACTTCAAGTATATTTCCTTTTATACAAGGATGAATTTGAGCTATTATGTATTTAATCCAGATGTTTGCTTTATCAAAACGTTCCAAGGCTATTTGAGGATATTTTTCCATGTTAGGTAATAATATAATATTATAATAATAATTAATACAAATTAAAATTATGAATTTTTCAAAAAATAATCATTTAATAACTTTTGATAAAATTTCAATAAGTATTATTATATTTTTTGCATTTTTTGTAAATTATTTTTATGGAAATTTTGGAGTTTATCCAATTGATACTTTTTTACATTACGACGCTGGATATAGAGTTTTAAATGGTGAGTATCCAATAAAAGATTTTTGGGCGGTATCAGGTTTATTTGTTGATTTCTTAGAAGCATTATTTTTTAATTTATTTGGAGTTAATTGGCAATCTCATATTATTCATTCTTCAATTATTAATGTTATTATGACAGTTTCAACCTATTTAATTTTTAGAAAACTTAAACTTAAAAATTATTTAGCTTTAATATATTCTTTATTGTTTGGAATTTTAGCATATACACCAAGTGGGACCCCATTCGTTGATCATCATTCTGCTTTCTTTTCTTTATTAGGAGTTTATTTTTTTATAGAGGGTATTTTAAAAAATGATAAAAAGTATTTTATTTTAGTTCCTTGGTTTTTTGGTTTTAGCTTTTTATCAAAATTAGTTCCTTCAATCTACGTAATAAGTTCCATAATATTTATATCTATATTTATTATTTTTTACCTTAGAACAACAAGACATTTAAAATACTTATTCTTTTCTTCTTTAGTATTTCTGATTACCTTTTTTTTAATAATTAATTTACTAAAAATAAATTTTACCGATTTTATTATTCAATACATTTTATACCCTCAATCAATTGGCTCTGATAGATTTAATGCAATAGTGATTAAATTTGAGAGTTTTTTTAATCAATTTAAGTATATTCTAATACCAATCTTTTTGATAATTTATTTTAATTTTAAAATTATTATTAAAAAAAATTCAATAGAAAATAAAAAAAAAATAATTGTTTCGCTAACATTAATACTATATTCAATTAGCTTACTAATACATCAAATTTTAACTAAGAATCAAATATTTATTTACTTTTTAATTCCTTTACTTTTTGGATGGCTTCACACGTATTTAAGAAATTTCAAGTTTCAAAAAATTATGGCTTTCTTCTTAGTTATAACTTGTGTTTTGATAACAACAAAATATCATTACAGATATAATGAAACAAGAAAATTTCATGAATTGAAAGGTGTTGATTTTTCCAACGCAATAGATGCTAATTTAATTAGCAAAGATCTTAGTGGATTGAAATGGATAACACCTCAAAACAAAAATAACCCACCAAAAGAAATAAAAGAGATAAAAAAGATTACTAATTTTTTATACAAAGATAATAGAAATAAAATTTTGATAACACATTATCTTTTTTATTCAGCTAATTTAAAAATGGAATTAAATTCCCCAAGTAGAACTTACACTTTAGATGGAGCCAGTTTTCCAGTTAAAGGCAATAAGTATTTTATATATTATAAAAATTTTCTAAATAAAAAAATTAATGAAAAAAATATACAAGTAATTTACCTTTTGAATATGGATAAAATTAATATTAGAGTTGTGACAGATTATTTAGATAAAGAATGTTACAAGATAATAAACAAAGATCTTTTTACAATTTTTGAAATACAAAAAAATTGTTAATATAATCAATTAATTGTTTCAATATTTTTAATAAATTTTGATCTTAAATTATATTCATCTTTTTTGAATAATGCTCTTGTGAAGAAAATAAATAAATTTAGCATTATAATTAAGAAAGATAAAAAAATTAAAAATTTTGCTTCAAAAATATAAAAAAATAAATACAAAATTGAAACATAAATACAAGAAGTAAATAAAATATAATAATTGAATACAGCTGCTATTCTTAAAGAATGAAACATCAGTTGAGCAAAGCTAACTTTTGATTTACCATAAAATCTATGTTTTCTTTTTGCTGGAAGTTGAAAAGTTTTACAATTTTTAGAAACACCAGCAGAATAAGCAAACCATATGCTTTCATCTGACTGTAAATTTTTTAAATTTTTATTATTTAAACTAGTAAAGTTGCCAAAAGAAATCCATTTTCCAGAAAATAAAAAAATTATAAGTAAATGAATTTTATATAAAATTTTAAAAATAATAGGCTCTTTTCTTTCAGTCCGATTTGAGGTTACAATACAATTTTCATTTTTAATTGCACAATTGATCATCTTTTTTACTTTAGTATAGTCATCTTCCCCATCTGCATCCATTATTGTTATGATAGATTTTTTTCTAAGTTTTGATAAATATTTAATTCCAACTGCTATGCTTTTTTGACTACCTAAATTTTTTTTTAAATTTATAATTTTAATGGACCCGATGTAATTTAATTTATTTTTTTTTACTGATGAACGAAAAGTTGATGAGTCATTAACAATAATGATATCAATTTTTTTTTTTTCTTTTTTAAAAAAATTGTTTAATTTTGTTAGTAATTTATTTAATGATTTCCAATCATTATATACAGGTAATAAAAAAAAATATTTATACACAAATTTTTACTTTTAAATTTTAATTATTTTTAAGTTCAGATTTAATCTTATTTAAAAAATCATTGATCAATTTAGCATCTTCTTCACTAAGATAATTTTCTTTAGTAATTGCATTTTTCAACTCTTCCCTAACTTTATTTTTTATCATTTCAGCATTTTCTTTGGAATTAAGATTATATAGTAGATTTTCATACTCTTTAATTTTTGCTCCTATTGTTAAGTGAAATAACAAATAAAAAAGTAAAAAAACAAACAGGGTTTTATAAACAAATGTTTTCATTTAAATCTTAAATTATTTTTGTATACCTCATATACTTTAGCGCCATCAACTATAAATTCATCTATTTTTACGAAACTAGTTGGGATATCATATTTTTTATTTAAATTTTTATCAACTTCTGAAATATTATTGGTATAAATAAAGTCAGCGGATTCATAGTTTTGACCTACAAAGTTAATTTTTTCTCTCGATTCTTTATCTACTAAGGCCAAACTTCTTTCTAATGGCAAGAAAGAGGCGACCCCAATATTTATTTGATCCTTTTTATTCACTAAATTTATTATTTTTTTTAAAAACTTTAGACCAGAAATTCCCATGTAATCGATCTCAAATTTATTTTTAAAATTATTTGGTACAAGTGAATTGAAATAAATATTTTGATATGGATGATAACTTATCATTTTATAAATTATCATAATGAAAAAAAGTAAAACAAATAATATTAAACTAAACTTTTTTTTAACTGTATTTAAATGATTAAATAAACAATAAAAACCAAGTGTAGAAAAGTAAACAACAAAAATATTTAAAAAAAAAATATGACGCCAACTATTATATAAAGTTACTTTTAAAGAAATTAAGTATAGTAAAATAGATAAGAATACGAAAAGCATATAAAAATCATTTTTTTCATTAGAACCTCTCCAAAAGTCAGGAGTAATAGATTTTTCCTTTATACTTAAAAATCTTTTAAAGGTTCGCCTAATTTTGTATTGAAAACCATATAGAAAAAATAATATATGAACTACAGGAGTCGTAATTAATAGCCATAAAGGTATGTATGAATAAGGTAAGAATTTAGAATTTTCATAATTTCCATTAAATAAAACTTTTATTTCTATAAGATATTTATCATAAGAATTTAAAATATTTGCAAAATTTTCTAATGGTGCAGACCAAAGATATGGCCAATGAATAAATAAAAATATTAAATAACTAAATAAAAAAACTACAATAATATTAAGTTGTTTAATTTTTTTCTTATTATTAATCAGTGATAGAAAATATATTAATAAAAATGAAAATGGAAAAATAATACCAACAATTCTTGTAGAAGTACAAAATGCGCAAAATAAAGAAAAAATTATTATATTTTTATAATTGATTTTTGTCAGAGCTTTATGACAAAAATATAAAGTTATTGTAACCAATGATAGAAAAAGAATATCTTTATTATTATAAAAACTTGCTCCATAAATTCTAGGAGATAAAATATAAAATAACGTTCCAATAAAACTTACTGAAAAATATTTAAACCTATTTTTTAATATAAAGTAAAAAAAAATTGAGCTTATAAAAAATATAAAAAAATTTGTATAATGTCTTAAAAAAAAATAATTTTGACTATCGTCTATTTTAAAAATAGTTTCAATTAACGCTAGCGGTAAGTCAAAAATTACTCCATAAAAGGATATATTTTCTGGACTTAAAAGTGTGAATCCACTTATTGAACTGAATTTTTCAGAAACTATATAATTCAGATCATTGAGTGAAGTAAAACTTAGGACATAATTTAACCAGAAAAAACCAGATGATCTTTGAAATTCTTCATCAATAGACATTCCATAATCTTGATAGGTAAAAAAGCCGACTAAAAAAAGTAATAAAAAAAATGTAAAGACTACCTTTTTAGCATGTCTATATTTTATATGTATTAAAGAATTCACTTTATTTTTATAATTATAAATACTAAAAGAATTATCTTATTAAAAAAAATATGTTAATGCACGATAAATAAACATTCTAAGGAAAAAAATCAAAAATGAATATTCATGAGCATCAGGCAAAAAAAATATTAAAAGAGTTTGGCGCTCCTGTATCTAATGGCATTGTTATTTTTGACCCTAGTGAAATTGAAAGTAAAATAAGCAAATTAGATAGCAAAGAATATGTTTTGAAAGCCCAGATACATGCGGGTGGAAGAGGTAAGGCTGGAGGTGTTAAACTTATAAAATCATTAGATGAATTAAAAATTGAGTCCAAAAAAATGTTTGGAAAAATATTAATCACACACCAAACCGGTTTAGAAGGCAAAAAAGTAAAAAGACTATATATCGAAGAAGCATCTGAAATTTTAAAAGAATTTTATTTATCTTGTCTGGTTGATAGAGAAAGTTCAAAAATTGCATTTATAAGTAGCACAGAAGGTGGAATGGATATAGAAAAAGTTGCCACTGAAACTCCTGATAAAATAATAACAACTAAAGTTGAATTAGCAGATGATATTAATATTACAGATATTGAAAAAATTATAAGTCCGTTCAATTTAAATAAGGATCAAAAAAACCAGGCTGAAAATCTAATAAAATCTTTGTATAAAATTTTAATAGAAAAAGATGCTGGTTTAATAGAAATCAATCCATTGATTATAACAAAAGAAGAAAAAATATTATGTTTAGATGCAAAAATGAATTTTGACGATAACGCAATATTTAGAAGACCTGAAATTTTAGAGTTAAGAGACCTGAACGAAGAAGAGCCAGCAGAAATTGAAGCTAGTAAACATGATTTAGCGTATATTAAATTAAATGGATCTATAGGTTGCATGGTAAATGGTGCTGGTTTAGCTATGGCAACCATGGATATAATTAAATTATATGGCGAAGAGCCAGCAAATTTTTTAGATGTTGGAGGAGGAGCTTCAAAAGAAAAAGTTAGTGAAGCTTTTAAATTAATTTTGTCAGATAAAAATGTTAAAGGAATATTAATTAATATATTTGGTGGCATTATGCGTTGTGACGTCCTTGCCCAAGGAGTTATAGAAGCTGCAAGAGAAACTAATTTAAATGTTCCACTGGTAGTAAGATTGGCTGGAACAAATTTTATTGAAGGTAAAAATATTTTGGATAAATCAGGTTTAAAAATATTATCTGCAAATGATTTAAATGATGCAGCTAAAAAAATTGTTGAGGCTATAAAATAATGCCAGTTCTAGTCGATAAGAATACCAAAGTAATTTGTCAAGGATTTACTGGAACTCATGGAACGTTTCATTCAGATCAAGCTTTAAAATACGGAACCAAATTAGTTGGAGGAGTTACCCCCAAAAAAGGAGGTCAAAAACATTTAGAGCTTCCAGTCTTTAATACAGTTCAAGAAGCAAAAGATGTTACTAAAGCAAATGCCACAATGATATATGTTCCTCCAAAATTTGCAGGTGAAGCAATACTTGAGGCAATAGATTCAAAAATAGAACTAATAGTTTGTATCACTGAGGGAATACCCGTTATAGACATGATCAAAGTCAAAAAAGAATTAAAAAATAATAGAAGCAGACTTATTGGTCCTAACTGCCCTGGAATAATTACTCCTGAAGAATGTAAGATTGGTATTATGCCTGGAAATATTCATAAAAAAGGATCGGTTGGAATAGTTTCAAGATCTGGAACTTTAACCTATGAAGCTGTTGACCAGACCTCTAAAAATGGAATGGGACAATCAACTTGCATAGGAATAGGTGGAGATCCTATAAATGGAACTAACTTTATTGATTGTCTTGAGCTTTTTTTAAAAGATGATGATACCAAATCAATTGTAATGATAGGTGAAATAGGAGGTTCTGCTGAAGAAGAGGCGTCAGAGTTTTTAAAAAGATCAAAAATCAAGAAACCAATGGTGGGATTTATTGCAGGACTTACTGCACCTCCAGGAAGAAGAATGGGTCATGCAGGTGCCATAATTTCTGGCGGGAAAGGCGGTGCTGAAGATAAAATTGAAATAATGAAATCTGCCGGCATAACTATATCAAATTCACCTGCTGATATAGGTAAAACCCTTTATCAAAAACTTAATGGTTGATTTTTTAAAATTTATGTTAAAATAATTGCTAAAATGTCTTCCTCAAAAGATAACAGCATTTATAAAAAAACCTCTTTCCTGGCTGGAAATAACTCTTCATTTATAGAAGAATTTTATTCTGATTATTTGTTAAATCCTGAAACATTGCCAGAAGGATGGAAATCTTTTTTTGACGGTCTTAAAGATAGTAATGATATTATTTCTGATAGTTTGAAAGGTCCAAGTTGGTCTCCTAAGAAGATAAAAAAATTTTTAAAAAAAGAAACTGAAATTCTCAAAAAACAAAAATCAATAAATAAAAATCCAGAATTGATTGAGCAATCAACAAAAGATTCTGTTAGAGCAATAATGTTAATTAGAGCCTATAGGATAAGAGGTCATTTAATAGCTAATTTAGATCCATTAGGAATTCAAAAGAGAGAGGAGCATTCAGAATTAAAACCAGAGTCATATGGTTTTACACATAATGATTTTAATAGAAAAATATTTTTAGACGGCGTCCTAGGACAACAACACGCCACTTTAAATGAGATACTAAATATTTTAAAAAAAACGTATTGTTCAAACATCGGATATGAGTTTATGCATATGGGTGATCCAGAAGAAAAATCATGGATAAGAGATAGAGTAGAAGGAAAAGAAAAAGAAGTTTCCTTTACTGAAAACGGAAAGAAAGCAATTTTAAATAAAATAATAGAGGCGGAAGGATTTGAAAAATATTTACATGTAAAATTTGTAGGTACAAAAAGATTTGGCCTAGATGGAGGTGAGGCTCTAATACCAGCTCTAGAGCAAATTATTAAAAGAGGTGGAAATTTAGGTGCTAAAGAAATTAAAATAGGTATGCCACATCGTGGTAGATTAAACGTTTTAGCAAATGTAATGGGAAAATCTTATAAAGCTATTTTTAGTGAATTTTTTGGCAAAAGCGTAAGTTCTAAAAAAGATTTTGAAGGCGATGTAAAATATCATTTAGGAGCATCATCTGATAGAGAGTTTGATAACAATCGTGTGCATATTAGTTTGACAGATAATCCATCACATTTAGAAGCTGTTAATCCAGTAGTTTTAGGTCAAGTAAGAGCAAAACAATTTTTTCATAAAGATCCAGAAAGAAAAAAAGTTATACCAGTACTTATGCACGGAGATGCTGCCTTTGCAGGCCAAGGCGTAGTTGCTGAATGTTTTGCTATGTCGGGTTTACCTGGCCACAATATTGGGGGTACAATTCATGTAATAGTAAATAATCAAATTGGTTTTACAACAGCACCTCGTTTTGCTAGATCATCTCCTTATCCGTCAGATGTTGCTAAAACAGCTCAAGCACCAATATTTCATGTCAATGGAGATGACCCCGAAGCTGTTGTTCATTGTGCAAAAATTGCTACAGAATTTAGACAAAAATTTAATAGAGATGTTGTGATAGATATAGTTTGTTACAGAAGATTTGGGCATAATGAGGGAGATGAGCCATCTTTTACACAACCGTTGATGTATAAAAAAATTAAAATTCAGCCAACTACTTTAGATACATATGGAAAAAAAATTGCAAGCGAGGGCTTGTTGACTTTAGAAGATATTAATAATCAAAAAAGTAATTTTAAAAGATATTTAGAAAAAGAATTTGAGTCTTCGAAAAATTATAAGTCTGATTTAAAATGGTATGATGGAACTTGGTCAAGATTTAAACCTGAGCTTGGAAAAGATAAAAGAGGAGTAAGTGGCGTAACTAAAGAAAAAGCTCTAGAAATCGGAAAAAAAATCACATTTGTTCATCAAGATTTTTCTATTCACAAAACTTTAAGAAAAATTTTTGATAATAGAAAAAAAATGTTTACAGAAGATCATCCAGTAGATTGGTCTACAGCAGAACTATTGGCATTTGGCACCCTTTTAGATGAAGGCTTTTCTGTAAGGTTATCCGGTCAAGATTCAGGACGAGGAACATTTAGTCAAAGACATTCTGTTTTAAGGAATCAAGATAGTCATGAAAGGTACGTTCCTTTAAATAATATTAATAAGAAACAAAAAAAATTTGAAATAATAGATAGTCTATTGTCTGAATTAGCTGTTTTAGGTTTTGAATTTGGTTATTCTTTATCTGAGCCTGAAACCTTAGTTTTATGGGAAGCACAATTTGGAGATTTTGCTAATGGAGCCCAGATAATTATTGATCAGTTTATCACTTCAAGCGAGTCTAAATGGGGTAGAGCTAGTGGACTTGTACTTTTGTTACCTCACGGATACGAAGGCCAGGGTCCAGAACACTCATCAGCTAGGTTAGAGAGATTTTTACAATTGTGTGCCGGTGAAAATATACAAGTAGTAAACTGTACTACTCCAGCAAATTATTTTCATGTTTTAAGGAGACAAATGCATAGAGATTTTAGAAAACCATTAGTAATTATGACGCCAAAATCTCTTCTTCGACACAAGAGATGTGTTTCAAAATTAGTAGATTTTACAAAAAAGAATACTTTTCACAGAGTTCTAGAGGACCACGCATATTTAAGCGAAAGTAAATTAATCAAGCTTGTAAATGATAAAAAGATTGAGAAAGTAGTTATCTGCTCTGGAAAAATTTATTTTGATTTAATTGAAGCAAGAGAAACAGCTAAAAATGACAAGGTGGTTTTTATAAGAATTGAACAACTATACCCCTTTCCTGCAAAAACATTAGCTTTAATACTTAAAAAGTATAAAAAAGCTAAATTTTATTGGTGCCAAGAGGAACCTAAAAATATGGGTGCCTGGAATACTGTTAGAAATTATATAAATCGTATATTAGACATAATTCAATCTAAAAGTGATATAATTATTTATATTGGACGAAAAGCATCAGCCACTACTGCGACTGGAAATCTAAATAAACATCTTGCACAACAAAAAGAAATATTAGAAAAGGTAGTAGGAAAATTTAATTAATGTCAGAAAAAATACTAGTCCCAACATTAGGAGAGTCTGTAACAGAGGCTACAGTTTCTAAATGGTTAAAAAATCAAGGTGATAAAATTGTATCAGACGAACCTTTAGTAGAATTAGAAACCGATAAAGTTAATATCGAAGTTCCAGCCCCATCAAACGGAACTCTAGAGAAAATTTCTGTAAATGAAGGACAAACTGTAAATGTTGGTTCCTTATTAGGCACAATATCCTCTAAGTCAAATTCTGAAGGTTTACCTAAAGAAGATAAGAACTATAAGCCTCCAACAAAAAAAAATAATATTACTCCAAATAAAAAAAAAGAGAAAGAAAAACCATTTGTTCTTGAAAAAGAAAATAATTTAGCGGAAAAACCATTTGTTCTTGAAAAAGAAAATAATTTAGCGGAACAACCTTTAATTCTTAATGAAATTTACGAAGAAAAAACATCTAAGGAACAAAAAATTGAAAATAAAGTTATTTCACCAGCAGCAAGAAGAATTGCTTCTGAATCAAATATAAATTTGAAAGAAATTAGTGGAAGTGGAAAAAATGGTGTTGTTTTAAAAGAAGATGTGATGAAATTAATGGGTATCAAACCTTTGCCTTCAGAAAGAAAAGCTCAACATGGTCCTGAAGAAAAAATTAAAATGACTAGATTACGCCTAACTATAGCTAAGAGATTAAAAGAAGCTCAAGAGAATGCAGCAATGCTTACAACATTTAATGAGGTTGATATGCACGAAGTCATATCAATGAGAAATAAATATAAAGATGAATTTCAAAAACAATACTCAGTTAAGTTAGGTTTCATGTCATTTTTTGTTAAAGCCTGTGTTATTGGATTAAAAAATTATCCTGCAATTAATGCAGAAATCCAAGGAGATGACATTATATATAAAAATTATTACAACATTAGTATAGCTGTTGGTACTGATAGGGGTTTAGTTGTGCCAGTTTTAAGGAATACTGACGAAATGTCATTTGCCGATATTGAAAAAAATATTAATTTACTGGGACAAAAAGCTAGAGATGGTAAAATCACAATTGATGATCTTCAAGGTGGTACTTTTACTATAACTAATGGAGGAATATATGGATCTATGCTTTCGACACCAATATTAAATCCACCTCAATCAGCAGTTTTAGGTATGCATAATATTATTAAAAGACCAGTGGTAATTGAAGACAATATAACAGTTAGACCAATCATGTACCTTGCTTTATCCTACGATCATAGAATAATAGACGGAAAGGAAGCTGTTTCTTTTTTAAAAATTGTAAAAGAAAGTTTAGAACAACCAAAAAGACTCTTTTTAGACTTATAGAATGGAAAATAATTTTGATCTTATTGTTATCGGAGGTGGCCCTGGAGGTTATGTTTGCGCAATAAGAGCTGCGCAACTTGGACTAAAAACTGCCTGCATTGAGTCGAGAGGATCTTTGGGAGGAACCTGTTTAAACGTAGGATGTATACCTTCAAAAAGTTTACTTAATTTGTCTGAAAATTATCATAAAGCAAAAACAGATTTTAATAAACAAGGAATAGAAATTAGCGATATTAAATTAAATATTGATAAGATGATGTCAAATAAAAATAAGTCAGTTCAAGTTCTTACAAAAGGCATAGAGTTCTTATTCAAAAAAAATAAGGTAGATTATTTAAGGGGAAAAGGGGTTATTTTTTCAAAAAATGACGTGGTTGTATATGATAATGGAGAGAAAAAATCTTATAAAGCTAAAAATATTGTAATAGCTACTGGTTCTGAACCAACTTCTTTGCCAGGAATTAATATAGATGAAAAAAATATTGTTTCTTCAACTGGAGCTCTATCATTAAATGAAGTACCAAAAAAATTAGTGGTAATAGGTGCGGGATATATAGGTTTAGAAATGGGATCAGTTTGGTCAAGGTTAGGCTCAGAAGTAATTGTTATTGAATATCTTGATCATATAACTCCTGGAATAGATAGAGAAGTAGCAAATGAATTTAAAAAAATTCTTATAAAACAAGGAATTAAGTTTCAATTAAATTCTAAAGTCATATCAGTAAAAAATAATTCAGATAAAGTAAAAATAGAATTTATTGATAATATAACATCAAAAAAATCAATAATTGAAGCAAACAAGGTTTTAGTATCTGTTGGAAGAAAACCTTACACGGAGGGTTTAAATCTTTCTAAAATTGGAATTAAAAAAGATGAAAAAGGAAGAGTTGAAGTAAACGCTAAACTCCAAACTTCAGTCAGTAATATTTATGCTATAGGAGATGTCATTAAAGGGCCTATGTTAGCTCATAAAGCGGAAGAGGAAGGAATAGCTGTTGCAGAAATATTAGCCGGTAAGTCAGGACATGTAAACTATGATGTAATCCCAGGAGTTGTATATACTTCTCCAGAAGTTGCAACGGTTGGAAAAACAGAGGAGCAACTGAAGAGTAGCAATATAAGTTATAAAATTGGAAAATTTCCATTTCTTGCAAATTCAAGAGCTAAAGTTAATAATGAGACTGATGGATTTGTAAAAATTCTTGCAGACTCTAAAACTGACAAAGTTTTAGGTGTTCATATCATAGGACCTCATTCTGGAGATATGATAGCAGAGATGGCTCTTGCAATGGAATTTGGAGCTAGCGCGGAAGATATTGCACGAACTTGCCATGCACATCCTACACACACTGAAGCAATAAAAGAGGCTGCATTAGCTGTTGATAAGCGTCCAATTCATTTTTAATTAATAAAATTTCAACTACTATCTTGGCATGAAAGTACCAGTTTTATTGCCTAAAATATTTAATTATCCTTTAACTTATAGATCTGATCTACAAAATAATTTTAAGCCTGGAGATTTAGTAGAAGTGCCATTTGGAAAAACTACTGAAATTGGGGTAGTTTGGAATAAAATTTACCCTACAAGAAAAAAAATTCGTTTAAGAAATATAAATAAAAAAATTTATGATATTTCTTTAAGTGAAAAATTAATAAAATTTATTAATTGGTTTTCATCTTATAATATGGTTTCTAAAGGTTTAGTTTTAAAAATGTGTATTGGAAACTCAAAAAACGTGATTAAAACTGAAACTCTAGGTAAATTTAAATACGTAGAAAAAAAAAATAAATTCAAACTTAATATAGAACAAAAAAAGGCTCTTGAGAGTTTAAATAAAACCAAAAATTCATTTAATGTTTCAGTTTTAGAAGGTGTTACTGGGTCAGGTAAAACAATTGTTTACTTTGAGAAAATAAAGTCATTATTAAAAAAAGACAAGCAGATTTTAATTTTATTGCCTGAAATATTTTTAACCAATCAATTTAAAAAAAGATTTTTTGATTTCTTCAATTTTGAACCCTCTATATGGCATTCAAAAGTAACTCCCAAAAATAAAAGAATTATATGGCAAGGTGTAACTAATAATAAAATAAAATTAATTATTGGAGCAAGATCTTCATTGTTTTTACCATTTAAAAATTTAGGTTTGATAATTATTGATGAGGAACATGATCCATCTTATAAACAAGATGAAGGTTTAATATACAATGCGAGAGATATGGCTATTTCCAGAGCATCCATTGAAAATATTCCAGTATGCTTAGTTTCTTCAATACCCTCTTTAGAAACTTTTAATAATATAAAAAAAAATAAATATACCCATATCAAAATATTGAAAAGATTTAATAATTTTTCTTTGCCTAAAATAAAAATTATAAATCTAAATCAAAAAATAATTAAAGATGAGTATATTGCTGAAGAGACTATAAGTTATGTTAACCATTATTTAAAAAAGAAAGAACAAGTATTATTTTTTTTAAATAGAAGAGGCTATTCCCCATTTCTAATTTGCAAAACATGTGGTTATAAATATTCATGTCCTTCATGCTCTATTTATTTAACATTTCATAAATCTGTAAATAAATTAATATGTCATCATTGTGGATATAAAACAAATATACAAAAAAAATGTATAGATAATGAAGACGATTGCAATTTTAATATGTATGGACCAGGAGTAGAAAAAATATTTGAAGAATTAGTTAAAAAATTTCCCAAAAAAAAAATTAGAATTTTTTCAAGTGACTATCTTACAAGAAAAAAAAAAAATATTAGTTTATTAAAAGAAATTGAAAATAATCAAATAGATATTTTGGTTGGAACTCAAATGATATCAAAAGGTTATAACTTTCAAAAACTTAACTGCATAGTAGTAGTTGATGCAGATTTTTCTGGCAAGGGTTATGATTTAAGAACTACAGAAAAAAATATTCAACTATACAATCAATTGAGTGGAAGAGCTGGAAGATTTTCGAATAACTCAATAATTATATATCAAACTTTAACACCGTCGCATGAAACTTTAAAAGATATAATAATAAATAACCCTAAAAAATTTTTAGAAGAGGAATTGTTAATTAGAAAAAAAAATAAACTTCCTCCATTTTACAGATTAATTGCTATTATAATTTCGTCTACTTCAAAAGACTTTAGCTTTAGAGGTGCTCAAGAGATTAAAAAAAAACTCATAGAAATAAAAAATTTAGAGGTCTTGGGACCAGTAGATTCTCCTCTTTTTAAGGTAAAAAAATTGTTTAGAACTAGATTGTTATTAAGATCTAAAAAAGACGATATGATACAAAAAAATTTGGTTAAAACTTTAAATAATCTTAAAATTTCATCAAAAATTAAACTTACAGTTGATGTTGATCCAATTAATTTTACCTAATACAATTATAGTAACTTGATCCAAATATTCGCATATGATACGAAACTTCAGTTATTTCTTAACAAATATCATAAGTAGGAATTAAATAAAGTGAGCGCAAATAAGTCATTTTCAGCAGAAACATCAGAGAGGTACGCTCGTGCGTTATTTGAAATAGCACGAGAGAATTCAGAACTAGAAAGTATAGAAAAAAAAATTCAAGAACTAGTTTTTATTTATAAAACAAATAAAAATTTAGAAAATTTTATAAAAAATCCAACGCAGTCCATAAAAAAACAAACGGAAATATTAATTAAATTATCTGATATGATGAGCTTATCAAAAAATCTTAAAAATTTTCTGTTAATATTAGTAGCAAAAAGAAGAATATTTTTTTTGAAAAAAATTATGTATAGTTTTTTAAAATTATCTTCAAGAAAGAGAGGAGAAATAAAAGCATCACTAATCTCTTCAAAAAATTTATCACAAGAAGAGCTTAACAAGATAAGTTCAGAATTCTCAAAATCAATTGGATCATCTATAACTTTTGATTATAAAGTTGATAAAGATTTAATTGGAGGATTACAAATTCAAATAGGAAGTTTAATGATAGATACTTCAATTAAAAATAAACTAAAAAAATATGAACAATTAATGTTAGAAAGTTAAAAATGCAGATTAATCCATCAGAAGTAACAAAATTATTAAAAGAACAAATTAAAAATTTTGGAGAAAAAGCAGAAGTATCTGAAGTAGGAAAAGTATTATCAGTTGGCGATGGTATTGCTAGAGTGTTTGGACTTGATAATGTCCAAGCAGGGGAGATGGTAGAATTCAACGATGGATCTAAAGGAATGGCCCTTAATCTAGAAAGTGACAATGTAGGTGTTGTTATTTTTGGAGATGATAGAAAAATTAAAGAAGGAGATACTGTAAAAAGAACAAATTCAATAGTAGATGTACCAGTAGGTAAAGAATTACTTGGAAGAGTTGTAGACGGACTTGGCAACCCAATTGATGGCAAAGGAAATCTCTCGGCAAAAACAGAGAGAAAAAGAGTTGAGGTAAAAGCACCAGGAATTATTCCTAGGCAATCAGTTAATGAACCTATGCAAACTGGTCTTAAATCTATAGATACGCTTATTCCTGTGGGAAGGGGGCAAAGAGAGCTTATTATTGGAGATAGACAGACAGGTAAAACAGCGGTAGCAATAGATACGATTATTAATCAAAAACAAATTAATAAATCTGAAGATGAAAAAAAAAAATTATATTGTGTTTATGTTGCTATAGGTCAAAAAAGATCAACTGTAGCTCAAATTACTAAAACTTTAGAAGAAGCTGGAGCAATGGAGTATACAACTGTTGTAGCAGCCACGGCTTCAGATTCTGCTCCTTTACAATTTTTAGCACCGTACACAGGGTGTACAATCGGCGAATACTTTAGAGATAATGGAATGCATGCTTTGATAATTTATGATGATTTGTCAAAACAGGCTGTGGCTTATAGGCAAATGTCATTATTATTAAGAAGACCTCCTGGAAGAGAAGCATATCCTGGAGATGTATTTTACCTCCATAGTAGATTATTAGAGAGAGCTGCAAAACTAAGTGATGCTAATGGAGGCGGTTCATTAACAGCTTTGCCGATTATTGAAACTCAAGCAGGAGATGTTTCCGCTTACATTCCTACTAATGTAATTTCGATTACTGATGGTCAAATATTTTTAGAAACTGAATTGTTTAATCAGGGAATTCGTCCAGCTGTGAATGTAGGTCTTTCTGTCTCAAGAGTTGGTTCAGCAGCGCAAACGAAAGCTATGAAAAAAGTCGCTGGATCAATAAAGTTAGAGTTAGCTCAATATCGTGAAATGGCAGCTTTTGCTCAATTCGGATCCGACCTAGATGCATCTACTCAAAAATTATTAAACAGAGGTGCAAAATTAACAGAATTGTTAAAACAAGATCAATATTCTCCATTAACAGTAGGAGAACAAGTTATATCAGTATTTACTGGCGTAAGAGGATATTTAGATGATGTAGAATTGCCAAAAATTAAATCTTTTGAGAAAGAAATAATTGAAAAAGTTAAAAGTGAGAAGTCTGAAATAATTGATAATATCCAATCGTCCGGCAAACTTGAAGGGCAAACAGAAAAACTTTTAATTGAAGTAATTGAAGAATATAAAAAAGGTAAAAAGTAATGCCAAGTTTAGATGATCTGAAAAAAAGAATTAAAAGCGTTAAATCAACTCAAAAAATAACAAAAGCTATGAAAATGGTCGCAGCCGCAAAACTAAGAAAGGCTCAAGAGAATGCTGAAAAAGGTAGGCCTTATAGTGAAAAGATGCAAAATATAATTTTAAATTTAACAAGATCTATTAGTGATGTGGAAAATGCTCCAAAGCTTTTAATAGGTACAGGCAATGATAAAATTCATCTTTGCGTTGTAATTACAGCTGATAGAGGATTATGCGGAGGATTTAATTCAAATATTTGCAAACTAGCAAAAAATTATTTTAAAGAGATTATAAAAAACGGTAAAACTTTAAAAATTTTAACTGTAGGCTCAAAAGGTTTAGACCAATTGAAAAGAGATTATGGCAAGTTTATTTTAAAAAAAATAAATTTTAAAGACAAAAAAAAAATTGGTTTTGCTGAAGCAGATGAAATAGGAAAAATTATAATTAAACTTTTTAATAATGATGAATTTGATAAATGTATAATATTTTATAATAATTTTAAAAATGTTATTACTCAAATTCCTCAAGCTCAACAAATAATTCCAGCCAAAAAAGAGGAAAAATTAGATAAAAAAGATCAAACTAACTATGAATTTGAACCTGATGAAGATGAAATTTTAGAAGATTTATTACCAAAAAATATATCGACACAAGTTTTCAAAGCTTTTTTAGAAAACGCAGCAAGCGAACAAGGATCAAGAATGACTGCAATGGATAATGCGACTAGAAATGCAGGAGATTTAGTAGACAAGTTAACAATAAATTATAATCGAAGTAGGCAAGCATCAATAACAAAAGAGTTAATAGAAATAATTTCAGGAGCAGAAAGTTTATAATTATGGAAAAAAAAGGAAAAATAACACAATTAATTGGAGCCGTGGTAGATGTTAGTTTTGAAGGTGATTTGCCTGAAATCTACACTGCCTTAGAAGTGAATAACGGAGGAAATAAATTAATATTAGAGGTAGCTCAGCACCTAGGAGAAAGCAGTGTAAGAACTATAGCTATGGATGCTACTGAGGGACTTAAACGTGGAGATGAAGTTATTAATACCGGTGCTCCTATAAGTGTTCCTGTTGGACCAGAAACTCTTGGTAGAATTATAAATGTCATAGGCCAACCAATAGATGAAAAGGGAGAAGTTAAAACTAAAGAAAAATGGCCAATACATAGGCAAGCACCTAAATTTACTGATCAATCGACTGAAACAGAAATTTTAGTCACAGGAATAAAAGTTATAGATTTATTAGCACCTTACGCAAAAGGTGGAAAAATTGGATTATTTGGTGGAGCCGGTGTTGGAAAAACAGTCACTATAATGGAACTAATTAACAATATTGCAAAAGCACATGGTGGCTTTTCAGTTTTTGCTGGAGTGGGTGAAAGAACTAGAGAAGGCAACGATCTCTATCATGAAATGATTGAATCCGGAGTAATTAAGACTGACGGAAAGGGATCAAAAGCAGCTCTAGTGTATGGACAAATGAATGAACCTCCTGGAGCAAGAGCAAGAGTAGCATTAACAGGTTTAACTGTAGCTGAATATTTTAGAGATAAAGAGGGACAAGACGTACTGTTTTTTGTGGACAATATATTTAGATTCACTCAAGCTGGATCTGAAGTTTCTGCTTTATTAGGAAGAATTCCATCTGCAGTTGGTTATCAACCTACTTTAGCTACAGATATGGGAAACTTACAAGAAAGAATAACTTCTACTGGAAAAGGATCAATTACTTCTGTTCAGGCTATATATGTTCCTGCAGATGATTTGACCGATCCAGCTCCGGCGACATCTTTCTCTCACTTGGATGCTACTACAGTGTTGTCAAGGCAAATAGCTGAGTTGGGAATTTATCCTGCTGTAGATCCATTAGATTCAACTTCAAGAATTTTAGATCCAAGAGTTGTAGGAGAAGAACATTATAGAGTTGCAAGAGAAGTCCAAAAAATTTTACAGGCTTATAAATCACTCCAAGATATAATTGCTATTTTAGGAATGGATGAATTGTCAGAAGAGGACAAACTTACTGTTGCAAGAGCGCGAAAAATTCAAAGATTTTTATCTCAACCTTTTTTTGTTGCCGAGGTCTTTACCGGATCACCGGGAAAATTAGTTGATTTAGAATCTACAATTAAAGGATTTGATGCTATCTGCAAGGGTGAATATGACAGTCTTCCAGAAGCAGCTTTTTATATGGTTGGATCCATAGAAGAAGTAATTGAAAAAGCTGAAAAAATGTCAAAAGATACTGCTGCATAATGTCTAATAGTTTTAATTTAGAGATAATTACTCCTGCTGAAACAGTATTAAAGACTCAAACTACAGAAGCTATAATACCTGCTTTTGAGGGAATTATGACAATTTTAAAAGATCATATCTCTTTAATAACTTTTTTAAGGCCAGGACTAATAGAGGTAAAAGTTAATGGTAATTTTGAAAAATACTATGTTGAAGAAGGAACAGTAGAATTTTTTAATAACAACTTACTAATTTTATCTTCTACCATAAAAAATAAAAAAGATTTCAGTAAATTAGAAATAAATAAAATGCTTGATGACGTAAAAAAATTAGAGAGAAACAATGACTTAAATGATAAAGATAAATATGTTCTTTCTTACAAAATTAATGCTCTAAAAGAAATTAATCGTTAAAATCTGCTAACTCTAAAACTACTTTTTCGTAAACTTTTTTTTTAAAATCTACAATTACTTCGGGTAGCTCTTTAATTTTGATCCATTTCCACTCGATAAACTCTGGATTTTTTGTTTTTATATTAATTTCACTGTCTTTTCCTAAAAACCTTACTATAAACCATTTCTGCTTTTGGCCAGAATATTTTCCTTTCCATATTATTCCGATAAGTCGTTTAGGTAATTTATATTCCATCCAATAATCCACCTCTTTTAAAATTTTAATATTTGAAATGCTGGTTTCTTCCATCAATTCTCTTTTCATTGCTGCTAGTAAAGATTCTCCATTATCTACACCACCTTGGGGCATTTGCCATTTATCTATTGGGTTATCTTTTCTTTTAGCTACAAAAACTTTATTTTTTGAATTAAGAACAACAATTCCTACACCTGTTCTTAGCGGTAATTTTCTATTATTCATTTTTATTTAAGACTTGAGCAAATTAACCGCATATCTTAATTGATTATCGGTTTCTGTTTCGATTCTAAATGAGTCACTTGACTCCTCTACTAAAATATCTGGTTTCACTCCTATTTCAGATATAGATTTTCCTGACGGCAAATAATATTTAGATATAGTAAGTCTTATACCTCCTCCATTTCTTAACGGAACTATTGATTGAACTGAGCCTTTTCCAAAAGTAGTTTCACCAAGAATAATTGCTCTCTTGTGATCTTTAAGAGCCCCTGCAAGTATTTCAGATGCAGAAGCAGAACCATTATTTATTAACACAATAATTGGTTTACCTTTGATTACATCTCCTTTTTTTGCAAAAAATTTTCTTGTTTCACTTATACGCCTTCCTTTTGTTGAAAGTATTTCACCATCATCTAAAAAAAGATCTGTAATATTTATAGCTTGAGTTAAGAGTCCACCAGGATTATTTCTTAAATCTATAATATATCCTATAGGTTTTTTTTCTTTCTCAAATTTTTTAATTTTTTTAAAAAGTTGTTCGTCACTATTTTCATTAAAGGATTTTATTCTAAGATATGCAATATTATTTTTTTCTTTAATTATTTTAGCAGAAACAGATTTGACTTCTATAATCTCTCTTTTAATTTCAAACTCAATCGCTTTCCTTTTTCCTTTTCGCCTAACTGTAAGTTTTATACTTGTGCCTACAGGTCCTCTCATCAATTTGACTGCCTCGCTTAGAGTTTTGCCTTGAACTTGTTTATTTTCTATTCTTACAATGTAGTCCCCAGCTTTAATCCCAGCTTTATCAGCAGGTGTGTCAGCTATAGGAGCAATAACTTTTACAACACCTGCTTCCATGCTAATTTCTATTCCCAAACCTCCAAATTCTCCTTTTGTTTCTGTTTGCATATTCTTAAAAATTTCAGGACTCATGTAAGCTGAATATGGGTCTAAAGATTGAAGCACACCGTTAATAGCAGAATCCATGACATCTGCTTGGTCTATTTCATCCACATATTCTTCTTTAATTTTTTCTAAAACTTCACCAAATAAATCTATTTTTTTATAAAAATCATTTGAATTTTTTGAATATGAAATATTTGTATTCAAAAATATTAAAAAAAATAAAGTAAAAATTTTTTTGTTCATATTATAGCCTTGTCTTTAGGTAAAGGCTCAGACCACATTTTTTCTAAGTCATAAAATTTTCTTTTATCAGGATGAAAAATATGAATTATGACATCAATTGCATCAACCAGTTTCCACTCATTACTATCTGATCCTTCAATTCTACAATTATTAAAACCATTTTTTTTTAACTCTGAAACTAAAATTTCGGATAATGATTGTAAATGTCTCGAGGATGTCCCGGAAGCTATTATCATATAGTCTGCTATATATGATTTTTTTTTTAAATCTATTGATATAATGTTATTTGCTTTATTATCGTCTAAAGTCTTTTCTATAAATTTTTTAATATCAATTATTTCCATTGAAAGTAATTACTTTAAATAAAATTTCCTCAATTGAGAAGAAGAAATATCAATTTTATTATTTTTTATGTATATAAATTCTTTTTTTTTCAGATATTTCATTACTTGGGATTTTTTAGCTTCTTTTTCAAAGCCTTTTCTTGAAAATATTACTAATTTGCACATTTTCAATATTAATTTCCATCTTTTCCATTTATGAAAATTTATTAGATTATCTGATCCTATAATCAAATAATAATTAGATTTTACATTTTTTTTGATAAAAAATTTTAATATATCAATAGTTTTATTTGATTTAAATTTATCTTCTAAAAAATGTATTTTAATTTTTTTATTTTTTTTAGTAATTTTTTTACATTTCTTTATACGTTCATTTAAAGAAAAAAAAGATTTTTTTTTAAATGGATTTTTTTTTGTTATTACCCAGTGAAGTTTTTTTAATTTTAATTTTTTACAACTTACATAACTTATTTTGACATGTCCTTCATGAGGAGGGTCAAAACTTCCACCTAATATACCAATATACTTATTAGTTGATTTAAGCATTAAAATTATGACCTAATAGTACCTTTTCCTTTAACCATGTATTTGTAAGATGTCAGTTGTTCAATTCCAACCGGACCACGTGGAGGAAGTTTATTTGTTGATATTCCAATTTCTCCACCAAATCCAAATTCTCCACCGTCAGCAAATTGAGTGGAAACATTGTGCATCGCTATAGAACTATTAACACCATCAAGGAAAATTTTTGCAGTTTTGAAATTATTGGTAATGATACTATCAGTATGCATGGTTCCATATTTTTGTATATGTGCTATTGCATCATGAACCCCTGAAACAGTTTTAATAGAAATTTTTGCATCTAGATATTCTGTTTTCCAATCAATTTCTTTAGCTAATTTAAGTTTGTTATTAAAAATTTTATTAATTTTTTTATCTACTAACACAAAACATCCTGATGAAATTAATTTTTCAATTATTGGTTTTGCATGCGTTTTTAATGACTTAGTATCAATTAGTACTGTTTCTACAGCTCCACATATGCTGGTTCTTCTCATTTTGGCGTTATGAATAATCTTGGTTGCCATATTAATATTAGAGTTTTTATTAACATATATATGACAAAGACCTTCAAGATGGCCAATTACATGAACTCTTGAAAATTTTTGTACTTTTTCCACTAAACTTTTGCCTCCTCTAGGAACAATAACATCTATATAATTTGTCATTTTAGATAAAAGATAATCCACCACTTTTCGATCTTTTTTTTCTATAAATTGCACAGAATTTTTATCTATATTGTGTTTTGAAAGTGAGTTTCTAAAAAGATTAACTAATATTTTATTTGAATTAAAAGCTTCAGTACCACCTTTTAGTATTGCACAATTACCAGATTTGAAACACAAAGCTGAAACATCAGCTGTAACATTTGGCCTACTCTCATAAATAACTCCTATAACTCCAATTGGGGTAGTCACCCTTTTTATTTTAAGCCCATTTGGTCTTTTCCATTCCGCTAATGTTTTATTTAAAGGATTTTTAAATTTAATAATATCGTTAATAGAACTACGTATTCCATCTATCCTTCTGTCATTTAAAATTAATCTATCTATTAAATTTTTTCTTTTTGCGAGTTTTACATCTATAATATTTTGTTTAATAATTAATTTTTTGTTGGAAAGTATAGACCTATTATAACTCTCTAGAACTTTATTTATTTTTTTATGTTCAATTTTATTAATTTTTTTGTAAGCAATTTGAGCATTTTTACCTATTTTTTTTAAGTAGTTCATTTTATAATTTTACCATGTCATCTTTATGTATTATTTCAGATTTACTAGCATAACCAAGTATATTTTCAATCTGATTACTATGAAGTCCTTTAATCTTGTTAATTTCATATGAAGAAAATGATGATAAACCTCTAGCTAATTCATTATCATCCTTATCAACAATTAAAATATTTTCACCTTTTTTAAAGTTTCCTTTTACATTTACCACTCCAGCTGCAAGTAAACTTTTACCATTACTTAAAGCCTTAGCAGCACCTTTATCTATATATATCTTAGCAGAAGAATTAATCGAGCTAACTATCCATTTTTTTCTTGCATCTAAAGTTGAAATTTTAGGCTCAAAAGAAGTATAAGTCTTTCCTGACATCAACTTGCTTAATGGATTTAAATATTGACCATTAGCAATTATCATTCTACATCCTGAATTCATGCAAATTTTTGCTGCTTCTAGTTTGGTTGTCATGCCACCAGATCCAAGATAGTTAATTTTTTTATCAACTAGAGAGTATATTTTTTTATTTAAATTTTTAACTTCTTTTATTAATTTTTTTTTACTTTTAGAGTCCTCATAAAGACCATCAATATCAGAAAAGATAATTAGAGTATCAGCTCCAATAATTTGAGCAACTCTAGCCGCTAGTCTATCGTTATCTCCATATTTTATCTCTGAAGTAGCCGTAGTATCATTTTCATTAACAATAGGGACTGCATCAAGAGCAAATAAATTTTCAAAAGTTCTTCTTGCATTTAGTGCTCTTCTTCTTTGTTCAGTATCATCTGGTGTTATTAAAATTTGCCCTATTTTAATATTAATTTTTTTAAACATTACTTTAAAATTATCTATTAGATGAATTTGACCAACGGCAGCAATAGCTTGACTCATTTCAAGTTTAATTTTTTTCTTTTTTATCTTTAAATAACTTTGTCCAAGAGCTATTGCTCCTGAAGATACAATTACTATATCCCTACCTTTTTTTAATTTTTTAATATCTTTTAGTAAGCTTAAAAACCATTTTTTTTTAAAAATACCTTTTTTATCTACTATAGTTGAAGATCCTAATTTTATTACAATTTTTTTTGATTTATTTAGCAACATTTTTAAGTAATATTTTTTTAATTTTTTTTAAATCTTTCTGAGAAAAAACTGAAATAATTTCATATTTATTTTTAATTTTATCTTTAAATTTTTTTAATTTTAAGTCTATTTCTTCTTCTTTTAGTAAATCAGATTTATTGAAAAATATGATTTCTTTTTTTTTACTAAGAATATCATCATATTTTGATATCTCATTTCTAATTTTAAGATAATTGTCTAATAAATTATCCTCAGATAAATCTATTAAATGCAATAAAGCTTTACATCTTTCTATATGTCTAAGAAATTTATCACCTAAACCAACGCCTTTATGTGCACCTTCTACTAAGCCAGGTATATCTGCTAAAGTAACTTCTTTATTATTGTAATAAGAAACTCCTAAATTTGGATTTAAAGTAGTGAATGGGTAACTTGCAATTTTAGGTCTAGCTTTTGTTATTGAGGCTAATAGACTTGACTTACCAGCATTTGGAAGACCAATAATACCTATATCAGCAATAACTTTTAATTGTAGCCATATCCAAAACTCTTGCCCAACTTTACCTTTTGTAGTTTTTTTAGGAGCGCGATTCGTTGAGCTTTTAAATCTAACATTGCCCAAACCACCTTTGCCTCCATAAGCGACTAAAAATTTTTCATTATTTTTAATAAAATCATATATTAAAGTATTATTATCCTCCTCGTAAATTTGTGTGCCGACAGGAACTTTAATAATTAAGTCTTTTCCGCCAGCGCCAGTTTTATTTCTTTTACTTCCATTTTGTCCTGCGTTAGCCTTAAAGTGTTGAGAATATCTAAAATCAATCAATGTATTTAAGTTTCTTTCAGACTTAAAAATAATAGACCCTCCATCTCCTCCATCACCACCATCTGGTCCACCATATTCTATAAATTTTTCTCTTCTAAAACTTGCAGACCCAGAGCCTCCATTTCCAGCTTTTATATAGATTTTTGCTTGATCTAAAAATTTCATTTTGGATTTTAAATAACTAAAGTTATTTATAATTAATTTGGAATAACAGAAACAAATGTTCTGTTCAATTTTGCTTTTTTAAATTTTACTTTGCCTTTTATAAGTGAAAAAATAGAGTGATCTTTCCCCATCCCCACATTTTCGCCTGGATGAATTTTAGTACCTCTCTGTCTTACAATTATATTTCCAGGAATTACTAATTGGTCACCATATTTTTTTACACCTAATCGACGACCTTTGCTATCTCGACCGTTCCGTGATGATCCACCTGCTTTTTTTGTTGCCATCTGAAATTCCTATTTTTTAGTAATTGCTTTTTTACTCTCTTTTTTTTTATTAATAATTTTTTTTTTCTTTTCTTCAATTTTAGCCTCAGAAATAACCTTGCCACCTTTAGCGACAATTTTTGTTATTTGTATTTTTGCGTGCCTTTGTCTATGACCATTTTTTTTTCTCGAATGTTTTCTTCTTCTTTTATGGAATACCAAAATTGTTCTATCTTTTACAGTATCTAATAATTTTGCCTCTACTATCGCTCCCTCAATATTTGGGTTACCAATTACAGTATCTTTATTATTGTTTAAGAGTAAAACTTTTTTAAATTGAATAATCTTACCTTTTTCTACTTTCAATTTTTCAATTTCTAATATTTTACTAGCTGATACTTTGTATTGTTTTCCACCAGTTTCTATTATCGCAAATGACATATATTAAATTCCTTTAAATTTAAGGCAATATAACTTGAAAGATATTCAAGTCAAGATTTATGAATCAAAATTCGTCCTTTAAATCGCGCAATTTCTTAAAAATAAGTTCCTCAGAAGCTTCAGGCATATTAAGGGACATTTTAATATCGCTTTTATCACATCTTAAAAAGATATTAGTATTTATTTCATCTTCAAGAGTAACTGGAATAGTAGGAAGGTTATTATTTAATTTATTATTTATAAAATCAAATTTCTTAGACAAATTTTTATTTTTGGTGTCATATTTGTTACAAAAATCAAAATTATTTTTAGTATACTCATGACCACAATAGATTTTTGTTTTTTTTGGTAAATTTTTTATCTTCTTCAAGGAATCAAACATATCTATGTATGTACCTTCAAATATTCTGCCACAACCTAGTGAAAATAAAGCATCACCAGTAAAAATTATTTTTTCTTGTTCTGAATAAAAAGCAACATGTCCTTTTGTGTGACCAGGAACAAAAATTACTTTAAAAGAAGTTTCTCCAATTTTAAAATTTTCATTTTCTTTTAAACCTTTATCTAAACCAGGTATACGATCTTTATCATTTTCAAAACCTAAAACTTTTGCTCCATATTTTTTCTTTAGTTCTTCATTGCCTCCCACATGATCAAAATGATGGTGTGTATTTATAATATAGTCTAGTTTTTTATGTTTTTTTTCTATCTCTTGGTCACATGGATTAAAATCTGAAGGATCTATAATTGCAACAGCGTTAGTTTTTTTATCATGTAAAAGATAAGAATAGTTGTCATTCAAGCATGAAATTATATCTATACTTATCATTGGCCTATTAGAAATATTCCTAATTTAGAAAAAAAATTCCTAATTTCAAGATTACTTTTTTTGATTTCTGAAGTTTTATTTTCATTTATTCCAACCACTCGATTAATTTTAATATTTTTACTTTCACAAAAATTAAATAAGTCTTTTATGGTGCACATATGTAAATTTGGAGTATTATACCAAAAGTTTGGTAAAGTCTTAGTAACAGGCATTTTTCCAAAAAATAATAAACTAGTTCGCACTCTCCAATAGCCAAAATTTGGAATAGATACAATTACAAATTTTCCTATCCGCAACAATTCTTTTAAAACTTTATCAGGATTGTAAAACGCTTGAAGAGTTTGACTTAAAATAACGTAATCAAAAGATTGATTAGGGAATTGGTGAAGTTCTGTTTCTGCATTTCCCTGAATTACAGGCAATCCTTTACGAATACATTCTTGTACGTTTTGTTTTTCAAGCTCTAATCCACGAACTTCTATATTCTTCTCTTTTACAAGAAGATTCATCAAAGATCCGTCTCCACACCCAACATCCAACACTCTTGTATTGTTTGGCAATAAATCAGTTATTACTTTAAATTCTTTTTTCATTTTTAAATTTTTCATGCATTGATTCGATGAAACCTTTAAAGGTTTTTAAAAATTCGGGCTCATTAACCAAAAAAGAATCATGACCTTTATCTGTAATAATTTCTGAAAAAGAAACATCTGCACCTGAAGCATTAAGAGCAATAACAATATCTTTATTCTCTTTTGTTGTGTATAGCCAATCAGATGAAAATGAAACAATTAAAAATTTTGTCTTTTGGTTTTTAAAAGCCTCAACAAGACCTCCTTTAAATTGTTTAGATAAATCAAAATAATCCATTGCTCTCGTAATGTATAAAATAGAATTAGCATCAAATCTTTCAACAAAGGAATTGCCTTGATGTCTTAAATAACTTTCTACTTGAAAATCAGCGTTAAAACTAAACTCGTAATCTGCTTTTTCTTGAAGTTTTCGACCAAATCTTTCCTGCATGCCTTGTTCTGATAAATAGCTGATATGGCCAACCATTCTAGCAACGGCTAGTCCATTTTTTGGTTGAGTGTTTTTAAGAAAATATTTTCCATTATCCCACACCGGATCAGCCATTATTGCTTGTCGCGCCAATTCATTTAGCGCAATATTTTGAGCACTATGACTTGCACTACATGCGATAGGTATTGCGGAAAAAGATTTATCCGGAAATGTTGCACAAAATTGCAATAGTTGCATTCCACCCATAGAACCACCTGTCGCACATAATAGTTTTTTTATGCCAAGATGATCTAGAAGAGACTCTTGTGCCCTTACGATATCTTTAATAGTTATAACTGGAAAATCTAAACCATAGGGTTGATTTGTCTCTTTTTTTTTATTACTTGGCCCCCAAGAACCCATACATCCACCAATTACATTTGCACATACTACAAAAAATTTATTTGTATCAATTGCTTTGCCAGGTCCAACAGCTGAAACCCACCAACCTTCTTTATTTGTAATAGGATTAGTTTCAGTTACGAATTGATCACCTGTAAGAGCATGAAAAACTAAAATAGCATTATCTTTATTCTCATTAAGTTTGCCATATGTTTCGTAAGCTAAAGGAAAATCTCGTATAGTTAGACCACAATCTAGCTTAAGTGGTTTTTTTATAATAAGTTGTTTAATGTTTTCAGTTTTGTAGTTCATTTAAAAAAAAAGCCCAGCTAAACTGGGCAAAACCCTATTTAGCGAAATTTATTCAGCGCCCGCAATTTGGTTAAATCAGCGCTATACATACTTACTAGATAGCCATAAACTTGTCAATTTTATATAAGATAAAGACTTCTAGAAAAACTCTAACAATTTAGATATTACATTAATAAATGAGGTTACCTAAACCAAATAATATACAAGTGGAAAAATACGTAGCTGGTATGAGCTTTTTTAAAAAGAGATTGGCTAAGATAAAGCTATCAGCTAATGAGTCCGCGCTTGGGCCTAGTCCAAAAGCAAAAAAAGAATATATAAAAGTATCAAAAAGTTTTGCTAGGTATCCTGACTCCAATGGAACCTTCTTAAGAGAAACTTTATCAAAAAAATTTAAACTGGATAAAAATAGAGTTATTTTAGGATCAGGGTCTGATCAAATTTTTGAGTTAATCTGCAAAGTGTATCTAAAAAAAGGTGACGAGGTGATTGTGCCTAAGTATAGTTTTATTATTTACAGAATTTATAGTAAAATGAATGGAGCGAAAGTTGTTTACTCAAAAGAAAATAATTTTACGGTTTCAGTTAAAGATATTTTAAAAAAAGTAACTAGTAAGACAAAAGTTATTTTTTTGGCCAATCCCAATAATCCGACGGGAACTTACGTTACAAAAAAAGATTTATTATTTTTACGAAAAAAATTAAGGAGCAATATTTTACTAGTAGTTGATGATGCTTATTTTGAATATGTAAAACAAAAAGACTATTCTTCAGCTTTAAAATTATTTTCAAACTTTAAAAATGTAGTAATAACAAGAACATTTTCAAAAATTTATGGTTTAGCTGGATTGCGTGTAGGGTGGGGATACGGATCAAAAAAAATTATTGATGAGTTGAATAAAATTAAGCCACCCTTTAATGTAAACAAAGCAGCGTTGTTTACTGCATCAGCTGCAGTTAAAGATAATGCCTGGTTAAATAAAGAAATTAATCACGTTAACAATTGGAACAAAAAAATGTTTGATGAATTTAAAAAAATGAAAATTGAAACTAATAGAAGCTATAGTAATTTTTTATTAGTTAATTTTAATAAAGTGAAAATTAATTCATCAAGAGTTTTTAAATTACTAGCTAAAAGAGGAATTTTAGTTCGTAAAATGGATGTTTACGGTATTAAGAATTCATTAAGAATTACAATTGGAAAGAGTGAAGAAAATAGAAAATTAATTTTAAAAATGAAAAGAATATTAAATGTTTAACAAAATTAGTATAATAGGTTGTGGTTTAATTGGCTCTTCTATCTTGAGAGCCGTAGAAGAAAAAAAATTAGCATCTAAAATCAGTGCTTACGATAAATCATCAAAAGTAATTGATTATTTGAAAAAGAATTTTTCAATAGAAATTTGTAACAATATCTCAGATGTTGTTAAAAATTCTGATTTAGTAATAATTGCTTCTCCTTTGAGTAGCTACAAAGATATAATTCTTTCTATTCAATCTAACTTGAGAGAAGATGTAATTTTAACAGATACAGGTTCTGCGAAAAAAGAAGTGAATAAGATTATCAGTAACTTAAATCTTAAAAATGTTAATTGGATTGCTTCACATCCTATAGCAGGAACAGAGTACAGCGGTCCAGAAGCAGGTTTTGCAAGCTTATTTAATAATAGATGGTGTATTTTATCGGCAGATAAAAATGCAAGTAAAGATAAAATTAATAAATTAAAAAAGTTTTGGTCCAACCTTGGTAGTAAAGTAAAATCTATGTCATTTGAAGACCATGACTACATTCTATCACTGACCAGCCATTTACCACACGCAGTAGCTTACAGTATTGTTAAAACTGCTATCAATAATGAAGATAAATTTAAAAATGACGTTATTCAATACAGCGCAGGTGGATTAAGAGATTTTACAAGAATAGCGGCATCAGATCCTTTAATGTGGAAAGATATTTTTATTGATAACAGTGATAATATCTTAAAAGTATTAGATAATTACTCTAAAAATCTTGATGAAATCAAAAGCGCTATCAAAAATAAGGACAGTAAAAAACTTCTAGAAATTTTTTCATCAACGAAAAAAGTAAGAAAAGAAATTATTGAAGCTGGACAAGATACAGATAAACCTGGTTTTGGTAGAAATTAGTTTTAAGATAGATTTAAATTTTTAAACTTTGATTGCTAATTTTTACTACATTAATAAATTTTTTAATAAAATTTTTTTATTTCAGTATAGATTTTATTTTCTATCTCTTTGAGAAATTCATCATTTTTTTTACCAGGCATGATTGGTTCTAAAAATGAAATATGTATATCACCCGTATATTTCATAAAACTATTTTTTGGCCAAACTTTTCCCGTGTTTAAAGCTACAGGGATACAGGGCAAATTTAGAGCTTCGTAAATCCTTCCAGCTCCCTTTTTAAATGGTGGTTGTTCATCAAGTTTTACTCTAGTCCCTTGAGGAAATATAAGAAGAGGTCTTTTATTTTTATTAATTGTTTCTTTAATTTTATCAAAAAAATTTAAATTTTCTTTTGTTGTTGTTTGTCTAACAATAGCAATTGATCCTATTTTTCTTAAATACCAACCAAATAACGGAATACTTAAAAGTTCTTTTTTTAAAATAAAGATAGGGCTATCCAAGGGTATCTGAAGAGCAAAAGTTTCAAACATTGATTGATGGGCTGAAGCAACAAAATAATTATCTACTTTTTTTAGATTTTCTAATCCATGAAAGATTACTTTTGTATTTAAGATAAATCTTAAAATGATTATTATATATTTTGCCGACAGTCTACCAAAAAATAAAGTAAATTTACTTGATAGAACTAATGTTGGTGTGGCTAAAATAAAAATTGTTATGAGGCCAACGTATAAAAAAATATTAAAGATTAATGATTTAAAAAATTGCATTAAGAATTTATCAATTTTAGTAAATTTTGTTTCTTTCTAATATATCTAAATTTATTTTTATTGATTAAAATTTCAGCTATTAGTGGTCTTGTATTATAGTTGGAAGACAACGATGATCCATAAGCTCCAACATTAGTTATAGCTACAAACTCATTTTCATTTACTTTAGGATAGTTTTTATAAACTCCAAATTTACATGTGCTTTCACATATTGGTCCAACAAATTCTATTTTACCTTTCATTCTTGACGATTTTTTAGAAATAGGAATTATTTTATGAAAAGCTTCATACAAGGCAGGACGCATAAAGTCGTTCATACCGGCATCCAATATTATAAAGTTTTTATTAGTTCCTTTTTTTATAAATTGTATTTTACTAATTAGGAGACCAGTATTACCTATAATAGATCTTCCTGGCTCAAAGATTATTCTACAATTTAATTTCTTAGAAAAATTGTGCACAAGTTTAGAATATTTACTTAGATTTATTGGTTTTTCTTTATCAGTATAATTTATGCCAAAACCACCACCTAAATCGACATATTTCAATTTTAGTCTTAATTCTTTAATTAACCTACTCATTACATTTAAAGTTTTTCTAAAAGGTGCATCATTTAATATTTGACTACCAATATGAACACTTAAAGCGTCTAATTTAATATTTTTAAAAGATTTAATCGTTTTTAGAAAAACCCTAAAATTTTTAATTGATAGTCCAAATTTATTCTCTGCTTTACCAGTTGATATATTTTTATGTGTTTTTGCATCAACATTAGGATTTAACCTAAAACCAATTGAAACTTTTTTTCTAAATTTTTTTGCTAAATTGTTTACTAATTTAGCCTCACTTTCAGACTCACAATTAATTAATAAAATTTTTTTACTAATTGCAACTTTTAGCTCTTCTTCTGTTTTGCCAACTCCAGAAAAAACAATTTTGTTTGGTTTAATGCCTGCTTTTAAAGCTTTTAATAGCTCACCACCTGACACTACATCAGCTCCAGCACCTAATTTACCAAGTATTCTCAGAATATTTAAATTACTATTAGATTTTGCTGCGAAGCAAATTAAGGGGTCAGTTTTTTTAAATGTATTAGCAAATTTTAAAAAATTAAAAGCAATTTGATTTTCTGAATAAATATAAAAGGGTGTTTTATTTTTTTTTAAAATATTTTTTATTGATAATCTCTCAACAAATAAATTTTTACCTACATATCTTAAATTTTGCATTAGATTATAAAATTATATTGATCTGATCTATTTTACCTTGATATTTAGGCTCAGATTTTTTTCCACAACTAGTTAAAATAAAAATTATCAAGAAAAAAATGGTTAAAATTTTCATTAAATTTCCTTTTTATATTTTTTTAGCATTGATTTAACATTAACTACAGATGTTCCTCCATGAGATTTTTTCATATTCATAGAATTTTTTACATCAAACACTTTTAAAACGCTTTTATCTAAATCTTTATAAAATTTTCTTATTTCTTCTAAATTTAACTCAGATAATAATTTTTTACTTTTTTCTGCATAATTAACAAGTTTTGTAGAAATAGCATAAGACTCTCTAAAAGATAAATTCTTGTGTTTAACAAGATAGTCTGCAAAATCAGTAGCTGTTGTATACCCTTGATTAGCCATAAAAAGCATATTTGTTTTGTTTGCATTTACAGAATTTATTAATTCAGCACTAATAATTAAAGTATCTTTTAAAGTATCATATCCATTAAAAACTAATTCTTTATCATCCTGCATATCTTTAAAATAAGACATGGGAAGACCTTTCATTATTGTCAACATTGCATTTAACTTTCCATAATTTATTCCAACTTTACCTCTAATTAATTCTGCAGGATCAGGGTTCTTTTTTTGAGGCATAATAGAAGACCCTGTAAGCATACTATCTTTAAATGAAATTAAATTGAAAGCATCAGAATTATAAATAATAAAGTCCTCTGCCAATCTGGATAGATGCATTGCGCAAACAGCGGAAGCATATAAAAAATCAATCGCAAAATCTCTATCTGATACTGCATCAATTGAATTATCCGTAGGTTTTTTAAAACCAAGTTTTTTAGCAGTATAATTTCTATCTATTTTGTATGACGTTCCAGAAAGAGCTGCCGATCCCAGCGGACACTCGTCTAAAAGTTTTAGATTATTTTCAAATCTTTTTTTGTCTCTTTTTAACATTTCATAGTACGACAATAGATAGTGTGCAAAAGAAATAGGTTGTGCATTTTTTAAATGAGTCAATCCAGGCATAACAGTATCTGTATTTTTTTCAGCTTTTTTAATTAAATTTTTCATTACTAAAGAAATACTTTTCAAAGTTTCTTTTGATGCTTCTTTAATCCATAGTTTAAAATCAGTCACTACCTGATCATTTCTCGATCTCGCAGTGTGTAGAAATCCAGCTGAAGGACCAATAATTTCAAATAATGCTTTTTCAATGTTTAAGTGAATATCTTCAAATTTTTCTTTAAATTCGAAATTACCTTTATCTATTTTTACCTTAATTTTCTTAAGTCCATTAATAACTTTTTTACCGTCTTCACTTTTAATAATTTTTTGTTTTACAAGCATTTGCGCATGCACAATGGATGCAGCTATATCTTGCTCATAAAGTCTTTTGTCAATATGAATTGAAGACCCTATTTTTTGAAATGATAGAGACGTTTTATTTCTAAATCTGTTAGACCAAATTGTTTTATTTTTCATTTTACTGTGTTATTTATAATTTAAATTATTATGAAAATTAGTAAATCTTTTAAAATCTATATACACATAATATTTGCATTTTTTTTATGTCAAATTCTTAAAGCAGACACTGAATTTTCTAAAAATATAGTTATTCACGATAAACCTAGGATAATAAAAGATCTTAAATTTAAAGATTTTAATCTTCAAGAGATCGATCTAACAAATAAAAAAGGCAATATCATGATAATAAATTTTTGGGCTTCTTGGTGCATTCCTTGTAAGAGAGAAATGCCATCTCTAGAAAAGCTTGCCCAAAATAACCCTGAAATTAAAATATATCCTATTAATATGGAAAAACCAAATAAACTAAGAACCGCAGATTTTTATAAAAGCATAGGGGTGACCAGTTTAGATATTTATTTCGATCCAGAATTTAATTTAGTAAAATTATTTAAGTTAAGAGGAATGCCAACAAGCATTCTTTTAGATAAAAATGGAAATGAATTTGGAAGAGTGATTGGTGAAATTGATTTTAATAATGTAAAGTTTTTAAAAATTTTAAATAAATATATTTAATTTTTAAATAAATATGCCATTAAAACTAAAATTATTATAGCTATGAACTGTAACAAAACTCTTAACTGCATTAATTTATTAGAATATTTTTTACTAGTGCTTCCACCTTTAAACAAAGTAAAAATGCCCATAATTAAAACAATAGCTACCGCACCTAACAATGTAAATCCCACAAAGTTAAATAGAAAATCAGTCATAGATATTTATTAACTACCATGAGCTATTCATTAAACACAACTATTTTAAATCCACTTTCTGAGAAACAACCAAAAAATGCTGTAATACTTTGTCACGGATATGGTGGAGATGGAAAAGATATATCTATATTGGCAAATTATTGGAGGTCTCACTTACCAGATACTATCTTTATATGCCCTGATGCTCCAGAAAGTTGTGCAGTTAGTCCAGCAGGTTTTCAATGGTTTGATTTAATGGATCAAACGCCAGATCAAATTTTGACAAAGTCACTTATTGCAGAAATAAAATTGAATAAATTAATTGATGAAGTAAAAAATAATAATAATTTATTAGCTAATCAAATTGCCTTAGGTGGTTTTAGCCAAGGATGTATGTTAAGCCTTCAAACAGGAATTAAACGGAAAGATAAAATTAACTGTATTATAGGATATTCAGGTAGAATTATTAGCATTGAACACCTGAGTAAAAATATAAATTCTAAACCAAAAATCATACTTATGCATGGAGATATGGATGAAGTAGTACCTATTGATTCTTTATTGGAGGCAAAAGATTTTTTTAACAAAAACAGTTATGAAATTGAAACTCAAATTTTTAAAAACTGCGAACATCGCATTCCAACAGAAGGATCTAGCTTAGGCTTATCATTTCTCAAAAAAAATTTATATAAATCATAATAAATTTATAACTTGAAATAATTTCTTTATTCAGATAGTTTTTAAATATGATTATTGCTTCTAGTGAAAAAGTTCCTTTAGAAAAATGTCCTGCGCTAGTTTTAAATGCAGATTTTAGACCTTTAAGCTATTACCCTTTATCCTTGTGGTGTTGGCAAGATGCAGTTAAGTCTGTTTTTCTTGATAGAGTAAGTATTGTTTCAAATTATAAAAGAAAAATTAGAAGCCCATCTTTTGAGATGAATCTTCCGAGTGTTATAGCTCTAAAAAATTTTATTAAACCATCTGAAAATCCTAATTTTACTAGGTTTAATGTTTTTTTAAGAGATAAATTTACCTGTCAATATTGTGGAGATAAAAAAGATTTAACCTTTGATCATCTTCTTCCAAAGTCAAAAGGAGGCATTACTGATTGGGAAAATGTAGTTACTGCTTGTTCAAGTTGCAATGTTCAAAAAGGAGGAAAACTTTACAAAGATTGTGAATTGAAACTATTAAATAGACCTTATAGACCTTCAGTGGACGATCTTCATAAAAATGGTAGAAATTTTCCGCCAAATTTTTTACATGAAAGTTGGATGGACTATTTGTATTGGGATATAGAATTACAACCTTAATTATACTTTTTCAGAAATAGCTATTGCGATACGAGATGATGTTTTAATAACTTTATCTAATATTCCATAAAGCCCGCGTTTTGTAGCGCCACCTTCGTAAGCTATATCTTTATGGCTAAGTTCATCATCTCTAAATTTTTCAATTTTTTTTTTTAGATCCTTTTCGTCTTCTTTTAATTTATAGGTTTGATTTTTATAATGATCTCCTATTACTTCCTCTACTGAAGCAGTACAAAGCATAGTGGCTTTTTTACCAAGTAAAGCTGTACCAAAGCCCAATGAAACACCTAACAAATCCCATAAAGGTAAAAATTTTGTTGGCTTAATATTTCTTTTATGTATTTCTTCGTCAAAATATTCGTAGTGTTCTTTTTCGTGTTCTTTCATATCTTCTATTTGTCTTTTAAGATCTTCATCTTGTTTGAAAGTTTTTAAAGCTAGTAGTTGTCCTTCATAAATTTTAATCGCACCTCTCTCACCTGCATGATCAACTCTAATAATTTCTTCTAAAATTTTTTTATCAGTTTTTGTCATAATTTTTTAAAATATAACCTACTATAAATGATAAAAATAAAGATATAATGGTATTAAATGTAGCAAGCGATAAACCAAAAAAAGTTATCGTAATATCTTTACAACTTACAGTTTTGTTTTTTAATTCTTCTAGAATCTCACTAGATGAAAGAATTTTTTCAGAATTTCCTAAATTACATGCAAAAGTCTCACTAAAAAAACCTTGCTCTATTCCAACATGATAAAATGAAACTATTGTTCCGAACACAAATAGTAACAAAATGAAAAATAGAATTAATTTTTGAAATTTTTTCAAAATAAAAATTAAAGAAATAAGAACAATTGTTAATAAATAGGGGATTCGCTCTATTAAACACAAGTTACAAGGTTGGTGATTTAAGATATATTCAATAAAGTAAGCAGAACCCAATATGAGTACGCAAAATATTAATATATAAATGAGTATAATTTTTTTTTTTATTATTGTCATATTGTTTATCTAAAAGAAAAATATATAATAATTGCAACTAATGCAATAATGGTTCCAGTTACACTGAACCATAAAGCTCCTTTTTTTTCTATAAATTTTCCAAATTTATATCCAAATTTTGATGTAAAATATGCAACTATAAAAAATCTTAGCCCTCTTGTTAGTAAACATATAAAAAAAAATACAAAGATATTAAAATTAATAATTCCACTAGTTATTGTGAAAACTTTAAAAGGCAAGGGGGTAAAACCAGCTAAAAACATGATACCTAGCCAAAGAAAAAAACCTCCTTTGGTTGACATCTTATTTTGAACTTCAAAAACTTTTTCTTCATAGCCATAAAATTCTATTACCACCATCGCTACATCTAAAAAAAAAGTTCCAATAAGATATCCAAATAATCCTCCCAGTACCGAAAAAATTGTAGCTATTAAAAAAATTTTAAAATAATCTTCTCTTTTTGCAACAACCATAGGAATAATCATTAAATCAGGAGGAACAGGGAAGAAAAAACTCTCTATAAAAGCAACAAATCCGAGAATAGGCTTAGAAAATTTATGTCTAGCAAGCTCCACACATTTGTCGTATATTTTTTTCAACATTATGAATTTAAAATGCACAATTCTTAGATACCTAGCAAGTTTAATATTATCGACAGTTGTTATCTACGCTATCGTTATAGTTGCAGGAATATTTGGAGCTGATTATGGATTTACACCTGGTGATACATTTATAATCTGGATATTGATGGCCATTTTAATAAATCAGAGTGTTACCTGGAAGAAATAACAAAAAGAAATAAATTTTAAGAATGAATGAGCCAGTCGACATTAAGATAGCACATATAAATAAAGCTGAGAATGTTCACAATGTCATAGATAAAGAATTAGTATTTGAAATTTTTGGAAAATTAGCTTTAGACGCTTTAGAACCTTTTTATAAATTTCAACAAACCTGGGTTAATAATGCTTACAATACTTTTAAAGACTTCGATACATATTTAATTTTAATGTATTTAAAGCAAAAAGTTTTTATGAATTATTCTGATCGATTTCACTACATGTCAGTAGATGCTTTTTATGGTACAGATAAAATTGCTATAGAAAAAATTAACCTCATACAAATCTCAAAGTCATTAAATATTCCAAAAGAAACAATCAGAAGAAAAATTAACTATCTGCAAGAACATGATATAATTTTTAGATCAGGAAAATCTATTTATCTAAATAGTAAAGCACTTGAAATTGTAAAACCTAACAATACTCTACCAATGTTAGGTATATTTTTTGAAAAAATGTCTACCCTTTTATCGAAAGAGAATTGGTTTGGCAGATCTATAAAAAGAGAAAATATTGAGCAATTTTTAAAAGATCATTTTACCGTTTGTTGGGAGTATTTTTACCGTTTTCAAATACCTTACCTAACTAGACATAGAAAAGCTTTTAAGGATTTAGAAAGTTGGAATGTGTGGGGCTCTATCGCTTTAGTTCAAGCAGCAGCATTTAGAGAAGAATTGAAAAAAGTAACTAGAGAAGGACTAGATAGTTACGAGAACTACTACCTATCTATGTTAAAGTTTAAATCTGAAAGAGGAATAAACGCGTCTTCAATCGCAGATATAACAAGCATACCAAGAGCTACAGTCATTAGAAAATTAAGATCTTTAGAAAAAAAAGGTTTTATTAAACGAAATAAAAAACTTGAATACATATTAGGTCAAGCCAAAAACCTAAAAGTATTTCAAATGAACTATTTAATTAACCAGAAAAATTTATCAGATTTTTGTACAACTTTGTTCAATTTGATGAAGAACTCAAAATTTAAGATCGATTAACCTCTCAAAAAATAATTATGGAAATAGCAAAAACAATAGCTCCGGTATGCCTAGCCATAATAATGTTGGGTTTGGGTCTTGGATTAACCACAAGTGATTTTTCTAGAGTACTAAAAACACCGAGAGACTTTTTTATTGGATTTTTATCGCAAGTGATTTTACTACCCTTTATTGCTTTTGGACTTATTTTAATCATTCCAATGCCTAAAGAAATTGCAATGGGTGTAATGATAATAGCAGCAGCGCCTGGCGGAGTAACTTCTAATGTCTTAACTAAATTTGCAAATGGTGATGTGGCATTGTCTATTAGTTTAACAGCAGTTGTAAGTTTATTAGCTATTTTTATAGTTCCTTTAATTGTATTTAATTCAGCTAATTTTCTAGGAGTTGGGATTACTAAGGAAATTTCAATGATATCTATAGCAGTTAAAATGTTTTTTGTTGTAACTGTACCTGTACTTTTCGGTATGATTGTAAGAAGCCTAATGACAGATTTTATAATATCGAAAACATTGATAATTCAGAGATTATCATTAATTTTATTTTTGATAGTTTTTATATCCATATGGGTAGAAGAGTGGGATAGGATAGTAAGCTTTATAGCTAGAGCTGGTTTAGTAACTGGAATATTAAATTTAGTTATGATTTTTGTTGGTTATTATGTTGCAAAAATGTTTGCAACTGGAGTTCCACAAAGAAAATGTATTTCACTAGAATGTGGCTTACAAAATGGAACATTAGCAGTAGTTGTGGCTACACAGTTATTCGACAAGATGGTTTTTATGGTCCCTACAGCAGCGTATGCTTTAATAATGTTTGTAACATCTATATTTTTTGTTCTCATAGTTCGAAAAATCAATTAGATTATTTAAAAAAGGGCGAATGGTGGAACTGGTAGACGCGCCGGACTCAAAATCCGGTGGTAGCAATACCTTGAGAGTTCGAGTCTCTCTTCGCCCACCAGTTAATAGTAAACTTATGAAATTAATTAAATATACCGCTACCAATTACTCAAACTTTAAATCAAGTATATCTAAAATTTATTATCCTAAAAATAATAAAGATTTAATTCGAGTTATAAACTACGCTAAAAAGAGGAAACTAAAAATACTTAGTTTAGGCTCATCATTAAGTTGGTATGATACAATTTTTAATACCAATAATATTATTGTAAATTTATCCAAATATAAAAAAATATTTAAATTTAATAAATTGAGTGGAATAATTACTGTAAGTTCTTATTATAAAATTAATGACATATTGAGATCTGTAAATAAATTTGGCTGGACAATTCAAAGTATTCCAGGAAACGCTGAAGTTACAATTGGTGGGTGCGTTGGAAATGATGTACATGGAAAGGATTCTTTTAAATCAGGCAATTTTGGAGCTAGCATAATTGAGCTTGAAATAATTTTAGCTAATAAAAAAAAAATTATTTGTTCAAAAAATAAAAATAGCAAAATATTTAAAGCAGTAGTTGGTGGTCTTGGATTAATTGGCATTATCACCAAAGTTAAACTAAAATTAAAGAAAATAAAAAAAAATTATATCACTTATAATTTTGTATGCAAAAATCACAAAGAAATAGTTAAAGAAATTTATAAAACAAAAAATTATGAATACGTTTATGGTTGGCTTGATATGTGTTCTAAAAATGATAAAATTGGAAGAGGTGTTATATTTAAGTCAAGAGGTTTAGAAAATTCTAAAATTAAAATTTCATCTAATAAGTTTCTTACTTCGATAAAAAATTTAGTAAAAAGTTTAATTTTTGCTTTTTGTATAAAAAATAAATTAATTAAACAATTGAATTATTTTTTCTATAAAAGTTTTTTATTTAAAAAAAAAAGTTTTGTATGTGATTATAAAAAAATTTGTTATCCTTTAGAAGAAAATGGTATCAATTTTAAGTCTATTATTTCTCCTGCTTCTTTTTTGGAAATTCAACTGATTATAAAAAAAAATAATTTAAGCAATGGATTGAAAAAATTAATTGAAAAATGTCATGAATTAAAAATTGATCCTTGCATAACAGGAATTAAAGTTCATGCAAAAAATAGTAATTATCTATCTTTTTCTGATAATGGTGTGAGTATAAATATAACTCACCCTTTTAATTTTAAAAATAAAAAAGAAATTTTTAAAAAATTTAAACTATTACACGAGTATGTAATTCAAAAAAATTATAAAACTTATATAGCAAAAGATTTTTTCTTGGATAAAAAAACTTTTTTTAAAAACTACTATTTTTCAAAAAAATTCATAAAAGTAAAAAAAGATGTAGATTCTTCAGATTTATTTTATTCAGATTTTTTTAGAAGAATCAAAAAATAAGGCGTCTTAACTTTTCTAAAAATGGAAAGGCTTTAATAATAAACGCTACAAATGGACTTGGCTGACAAAAAATATTTAAATTTTTCTTAAAAAGTTTTTTTACTATAATTTTAGCCACTATATTAATATCCTTTTTTTTTATAATCGGCGGTTTTTCAAAATGTCCATAAGTTTTGTTCTTTTGGTCAAAGTCTGAATTTATTAAACCAGGAAAAAAGTTTTTAGGATGAATATTTTTATCTAGATTTTCATAATACATCGACTCCATTAATATTTGCATCGCTGATTTACTTGTGGAATAACTAGAAGAACCTTTAATACCCACAATAGCTGCCCCTGAAGATATATTAATTATGTGTCCAAAGTTATTTAATTTCATTAATAAATAAATTTCTTTGATCAGTATTAAATGTGAAAAAAAATTTATATTAATATCCTCTATATATTTTTTAAAAGGAACATCTTCCATATTGCCAAAACCACCTTCAGCTGCATTACAAATTAAAACATCTATTTTATTTTGTGATTCAACACTAATTTTTTTAGCTAAAATTTTTGTTTCATTAATGTCTTTTAAATTTAAACAGTAGGTTTTTACGTTTTTATAGTCTTTTTTAATATTTTCTAATTTCTCTTTGTTTCTAGAAATAAGATAGAAGTTATTGTCTTTTTTTTCCGACAATCTTTGAAATAATGCTTTACCTAAACCAGAGGTTGCCCCAGTAATTAAAAAATTCATCTAAAGTTCCAAATATTTTTTTTTAGTTAATTAATTTAATATATTATTATAACATAAATATTATCAATTATGGATATTTCTAAAATAAATAGTCTAGTAGAATTATACTTTGCTAAATCTCGAAAAGTAAAACCTGACACGATGTTTCTCAAGTGGTTGAAACCAAACTACACTTATAGCCATTCATGGGGTGAAGTAGAAAAAAAAATATTTAAACTTTCTCATTGTATTAAAAACATTATTGACGAGGGAGATAGGTGTCTGTTAATTTCAGAAAACAGACCAGAATGGTTAATTTCAGATATTTCAATTATGAATGCTGGAGGTATTTCTGTTCCAATTTTTACAACTTACTCATTTAGAGACTATGAATATATAATAAACGATTGTAAACCTTCATTAATTATTGTTTCAAATAATGATCAATTTAAAAAAATTAAAAAATTCATAAACAATAAAGTAAAAAAAATAATTTCATTTGAAAAATTAGAATATGAAAGCTTGTCTCTAGATTATATTTTTAAAACAAATATTAAATATGAATTAATTAATAATAATTTAAAAAGAAAAATGCCAGCTTGTATTATATATACTTCTGGAACATCAGGAAATCCCAAAGGGGTAATTTTAAGTCACGGTGGTATACTGTCTAACTGCGAGGGAAGTTTAGAGATATTAAATCCATTAATAAAAAAAAGTAATCCTGTTTTTTTAACTTGGTTACCATTATCTCATTCCTATGAACATACTGTCCAATACATTCAAATATTAATTGGAGCTCAAATATTTTATGCTGAAGGTTTAGAAAAACTTATCTCAAATATGATGTACGCAAAACCAACAATTATGACAGCTGTTCCAAGATTCTATCAAAATTTATATACCAAAATAAATATTAATTTTAGTAAACTAAATAAATTTAAGAAATTTTTAATTTTTTTAACACTGCAATTAGGTAAAAAAAAATTGAATAAAATTAGATTAAATTTCTTTGAGAAAATATTAGATTTTTTATGTGGTATTTTAATAAGAAAAAAAATACAAAAACAATTTGGTGGAAATATTCAGGCTTTTATATCAGGTGGAGGAGCATTAGATCAAAAAATAGGCGAATTTTTAAATTCTATAGGATTAACAACTTTGCAAGGATATGGTTTAACAGAAGCTTCTCCAGTCGTAAGTTGTAATTTACCAAATAATGTAAAAGTAGAAACAGTGGGACCATCATTTAGTACAAATCAAGTTAAAATTGGAACTGATGGCGAGATATTAGTTAAAGGAGAAAATGTAATGTTGGGATATTGGAACATGGAAAAGGAAACCAAAGAAGTTATTAAAGATGGCTGGTTGTATACCGGTGATATAGGAGAGTTTGATTCTAATGGCTTTTTAAAAATTACTGATAGAAAAAAAGATATAATTGTAAACTTAGGCGGAGACAATATATCTCCAACAAAAATTGAAAACCTTTTATGTTTAAACGAAAGTATTAAGCAAACCTTTGTTTATGGAGATAAAAAAAATTATTTAGTTGCATTAATTGTAACTGATGAAACAGTTAATAAAGAAAAAATTAAAATTATTGTAGAAAATTTAAATAAAAAACTATCTTTGATAGAAAAAATTAAAAAATTTGTTTTAATTCATAATGAATTTTCAATTGAAAATAGAATGTTAACACCAACATTAAAGTTAAAAAGAAAAGAAATTGTTAAAAATTATAAACAGGAATTAGAAAATCTTTATTAATATTTTTAAAATTAATTATTAATTAGCTTAAAAAACATTGAAATTACTAACTTTTTTAAAATTTAATTTATTTTATTAAAATAATTAAAAATTTTTAATTTTATAATTTTTTTTAAAGTTAATTTATATTTGACATAAAACAAAAAAAACTTAAAGATTAACTTAATAAACGAATCATAAAGATTTGTTTGAACAATGGGAGATAAGATGGCTAAACGTAGAAAAAAAGCTAAAAAGAAAACTAAAAAGAAAGCTAAAAAAAGAAGAAGAAAAAGATAGTTTCCTTTTTATCTAAACGCCCTTTTTAATAAAAGTAAAAAGGGCGTTTTTTTATTCTGTAGGCTGTAAGCTTGTATTTCTCCCAAGAGCTTTATCCATCTTTTTTTGAACTTCTTCAGGACTGACTTTCAAAACTGCCTCAAATTCAGATTTCAATCTTTCATAAGCTTTTTCAAAAAGCTGTCTTTCGCTATATGATTGATCTGCAATTATATCTGTATTTTTGTTTAAATCTTTTACTACTTCTGCCAATTCATAAATTTTCCCAGAATTAATTTTTTGGTCATACTCTTGAGCTCTTCTACTCCACATTGTTCTTTTAATTTTTGGTTTAGTTTTTAATATTGAAACACATTTATTGATTTGATTTATAGTTGCAATAGGTCGTAAATTGAATTGTTGATTAATTGGCACTGACAAAGTCAATTTTTCTTTTTCAATAAATATTTTATAAAATTGCATATCAATTTGACCTATCTTGGCTTTCTCTACGGCAATAATTTTTCCAACACCATGTTTTGGATATACAACAAAGTCTTTTATATTATATTCTTTTTTTTCAGTAGGTTGTTTTTTTATTTTTTTAATCTCAACTTTTTCATCTTGAGAGTAAGGTGATGGTTTTTTAAGTTTATCTAATTTTAATTTATTTTTAGTTTTTTCTACTTTAATTTTAGATTTTTTTTTAAGTACTTTTTTAGTTTTTTTTAATGATTTTTTTTTTACGGTTTTCTTTTTTTTTATCATATATTATTTATTTGGTTTTTCTGAAAAATGCTTTTCATACTTATTTTTTATTGATCTATATTTTTCATGCTCCGCCATTGGATCTTTTTTTTTATTAATATTAGGCCATATTGCAGAAAACTTTTTATTAATCAACAACCATTTATCCATATCTTTTACGCTTTCATCAGTATCTGCTTTTATGGCATCTATTGGACATTCAGGTTCACAAACTCCACAATCAATACATTCATCTGGATTAATTGCTAAGAAATTTTCTCCTTCATAAAAACAGTCAACAGGACAAACCTCAACACAATCTGTTAGCTTACATTTTATACATTCATCTTTTACAATATATGTCATTATAATTTTAATTCTTTTAACACCTGTAATTTAATTTCTCCATTTAATTTATCTGGAAAATAAATTAAACCACAAATTTTTCTCATCATACTCACTTCGAAATCATCCGCATTACTATCCGAAAGGATTATTTGCCAAAGTTCTTTTATTACCAAAGATTTAAATTCTATAGAATTTTTTTTTATAATATTTGTAAAATCTAATAATTGAATCGAATTTTTTTCTATTTTTTCAGCATCTGTAAAAATTTCATTTACTTCTTCACTTTTATTTGTAAATTTTTTAATAAAATTGTTAATTATTTTCTTTTCCACCTCTGTATAATGTTCATCTATCTTGGCTATATTAATCAATAATGCAGCTATTCCAGTCAAATCTTTTTTTTTTAATAAGTTTTTGTTCATTATTATTTAATATTTAAAGACACAAGTTTGTCAAAAGGGCTTGAAATTTTTTTTATTTTTTCAAATTTTCTTATTTTTTTCTGATTGCCATAAAATATATATGTATCTTTCTCTTTATCTTTTTTATAATTCATTAAAGTCATCAAGTTATAAAAATTTTCCTTAGAACATCCAAGTAAATTCATCATTTCTGCAGTAATCTTAAATCTGTTATTTGATGTCTTTTCAAGAATATTTAAAAATAATTTTTCTAAAATATCAACTCTTATAAAGTAGTTTTTAAAATTTTCAAACCCACATAATAATAAAAACTTTTTATTGTAGTTTTCACTTACTATAAAATTAAGACCAAATGTAGGTATTTGATTTTTAGCATTATTTTCGTAAAATAATTTCCACAAACTTATTCTAAGCTTAACAGCTTTAGGTTTCAGCATCCTGGGCAAATATATATGATAACGACCAATTTTAATTCCCATTTTCCAAATTTCTTTTCTATCTTCTTTTTTGATTAATTTAATAATATGATCTACCTCCGCTCTCTTCATAACTCCGTTATTTTCAAATATTTGAAAGACTAGGGCCCTTAAATATTTATTACTAATTTGTGATTTTGTTAAATTAATTAGATCACCAAGTTCATTATTAATGTGATTATTTAACCATTCCTTCAAAAAATTATTTAAGTCTTCTTTTGATTGTTTTGAGAGGGAATCGTCCGCTATTATTTCAATACTAGGGCTCAAATAATTTATTCCTTTTTTAATTCTAGCTATTGGATTTTTATTCCAATAAATCTTAGAATCTTCCTCTAAATTAATTTTTTTATCTTCTATAATTTTTTCGACTCTTTTGTTTAATTCTTTTTCAATTCCCTTTCTAGCAGCTTTTTTTATGGATTTTAAATCAGAGTCTAAATTATTTGATGTAAATTCTATCAGAAATTTAAGACCCTTAAGCTCGCCAATAAATTGACCATCTATTAAAACTTTATTTGTTGTTGTTATTTCTGTTTTAAGAATGACGTCTTGTTTCAATCCACGAGATAAAATACTTATTTTTTTATCTATAAAACTTCTAGTTAATTCTTCATGCAGTTTGTCAGATAAGCTGTCTTCGATATTCTTTGTAAGTTGAATCCAATAATCAGAATTTTCTACCCAATTTTTTTTATTTGCTACGTATGCCCATGTCCTAACATTAGAAATTCTATTAGCTAATACATCTATATTTCCATGATTTTTGTCCAGGCCTTTTAGTTGTTCTTTCATATAGTCATTAGGTATTCTTTTTTTTCTAGTGGATAAAAATTTAAATACTGTATTTACAACATTTAAATGTTGTCCGTATGCCTTTTTTTCAAAGTCAGGCAATTGACAGCATTCCCAAAGGAGTTCTAAATTTTTAGAGTATAATATATTGTCTGCGCCTTTTTTTAAAAGATATCTTAAGGTACTTTCATCTAAAGAATCTTTTACTTTTAATAAATTCTTATTTTCTGGTTTCAATTCGAGAGAGGCTATTAATTTTTCAGGATTTTCAAAATTTAAATTTGAATTTCTCCAATATACGATCTTAGTTTCAGGTAAATTATGCGATTCAATTTTTTCAATTTCGTCTGAATTTAAAGTTTCACAATCTCCAGTTGTTCCAAAACTACCATCATTTTTGAATCTTCCGGCTCTTCCAGCTATTTGTGAAATTTCTACTAAATTTAGTCTTCTAGTTTTTTTTCCATCAAACTTTTTTAAATTAGAAAAGTATATTTGGTCTATATCCATATTTAAACCCATTCCAATTGCATCTGTAGCAATTAAATATCTTACATCTCCTGACTGATAAAGATTTACCTGAGAGTTTCTTGTTTTAGGACTTAGAGAGCCCATTATAACTGCAGCTCCACCTTTTTGCCTTCTAACAAGTTCAGCGATTGCATAAACTTCTTCTATTGAAAAAGCTATTATTGCAGTCTTATTGTCCAATCTAGATATTTTTTTATAACCAGAATAAGTAAGTTTTGAAAATCTTTCTTTTTTTATAAAATCAACATTTTTAACTAAACTCTGAATAATACTTTTCATAATTTGAGAACCTAAAAACATAGTTAATTTTTTACCGCGAGAGTTGAGAAGTCTTTCGGTAAAAATATGACCTCTTTCTTTATCAGCACACATTTGAATTTCATCAATAGCAATAAAATCTACAATTTTGTCTTTAGGCATTGATTCGACTGTACAAATATAAAAATCAGCAGTGCTTGGAATTATTTTTTCTTCTCCCGTAATTAATGCTACTTTTTTAACGCCAATTTTTTTAACACATTTATCGTAAACTTCTCTAGCTAGAAGTCTTAATGGAAGTCCAAAAATACCAGAATCGTATTCAAACATTTTTTCTATCGCTAAATGTGTTTTTCCAGTATTAGTAGGACCTAAGAGAGCTACTATTTTTTTTACGGTATTTTGCATAATTGTGTATGATAATTTTATTTATACTATATATAGATCTTCATTGAGAACAAAATAAGAGTAAAACATGACCGAATCAATTTGTCAAATGTTCTAATTTCAATATTTAAATTGACTTAAAACCCTCAGTCCCCGTATAGAGAGAGATAACTTTTTATTAAAAAGTTATTATGAAGAATTTAGTCAAAAAAAATATTATAAAATTAAAACCTTCTTCTACATTAGTTATAAATGAAAAAACTAAAGAGTTAACCAATAGCGGGAAAAAAGTTTACAACTTTGGTTTTGGCCAATCCCCTTTTCCTGTTCCACAAAAAATTGTTAATGCTCTAAAAGAAAATGCTTTTAGAAAAAATTATCTTCCAATACAAGGCTTGCCTGAATTAAGATTAGCAATATCAGATTATTTATACAAAAGAATAGGTATTAGATATCCAAAAGAAAATATACTAATCACTCCAGGTTCTAAAGAAGCAATGTTGTTAATGCATGTTGCCTTTAATGGAGAAATTATTTTACCAGCTCCTAGTTGGGTTTCATATGAGCCTCAAGCTCAGATTGCAAAAAATAAAGTACATTGGATACAAACATCAAGAGAAAATAATTGGTTTCCTACAGTAAAAGAGATTGAAAAAAAAATAAAATTACTAGGCAAAAAAAAAAATATAATATTAATTTTAAATTCTCCAAATAATCCATCAGGAACTATATGCAATGACTTGGAAAAAATTGCTAAATTAGCAAGGAAACATAACATAATTGTTTTATCCGATGAAATTTATACAGATCTTAAATTTGATAATAATTATGATTCTATATCAAAATATTATCCTGAAGCTACTTTTGTGAGTGGTGGATTAAGTAAATGGTGTGGAGCTGGTGGTTGGAGACTAGGCTTCTTTGCTGTGCCAAATAAATTATCCAGTTTTTTAAAAAGTCTACAATCTTTAGCAAGCGAGTCATATTCTACAGTAAATACACCAGCTCAATATGCTGCAGTAGAAGCATACAGTGGCGATTATACAGATTATAAGTTGAAAGTAATAAAAATTTTAAATTCAGTAGGAAACTATGTTTACAATAATCTAAAATCAAACAAAATTTTAATAAGACCACCTCAAGGAGCATTTTATTTAATGCCAGAATTTTTAAACAAAAAATATAATAATTCATCTTCGCTCTGCGAAGCTATTTTACATGAAACCGGTGTTGCAATGTTGCCAGGATCTGATTTTGGCTTTAAACCAAAACAAATGTTAACAAGGCTTAGCTACACAGATTTTGAAGGAACTGAATTTTTTAACAATGTTCCGAATAATAATGTTATAAGTGAAAAATTAGTGGAAAAATATGCACCAAATGTAGTTGAAGGGGTGAATAAATTATCTATTTGGGCTAAAAATCTCTAAAGATTTTCTTTGACCTTACTCTCCATAAATAGTTAAATTCTTGTAATTAACAAACTAATAGGAGACATATGAAAAAAATAATATCAATGGTTTCTGCTTTTTTAGTAATGTTTGCTTTTTCAAGCTCAATTACTTCTATAGCAAAATCAGCTGAATTTTTCACAATAGGAACTGGTGGGCCTACTGGAGTTTATTTCCAAACTGGTAACGCTATTTGTAAAATGTTGCATAAATCTGCGATAAGTGCAGATCATGGAAGAAAAAAAGGAACAGCTAAAGCATATAGATGTACAGCTCCATCAACTGGTGGTTCTAACTACAATATTGGACAAATCAAAGACGGTGAATTTCAATTTGGAGTAGCCCAATCAGACTGGCAATATCACGCTTACAACGGTTCAAGCAAATGGGAAGGAAAACAGTTTAGTAATTTAAGAGCTGTATTTTCTGTTCACAATGAACCTTTCCAAATTTGGGCAAGTAAGAAATCTAAAATCAAAGATTTCAAAAGTCTTAAAGGAAAAACAGTTAACATTGGTAACCCAGGTTCTGGTCAAAGAGGAACTATGGAAGAATTAATGAAAGCTATGGGAGCAGATATGAGTATGTTTAAAGCAACTACTGAACTTACTTCATCTGAGCAAGTAAAAGCTCTTTGTGATGGTAAAATAGATGCGTTTGGATATTCAGTTGGATTTCCTAATGGTGCTATGGAGCAAGCAGCTACTTGTAAAGCGAAAGCTAGCCCAATCAACTTAACTGGTGCGCCAGTTCAAGGTTTAATTGATGGTGCTGACTATTACGCAAAAGCTGTAATTCCAAAAGGAACTTACTCTAATCAGAAAAAAGACGCGACAACGTTTGGTGTAAAAGCTACAGTTGTAACTAGCGCAGATGTTTCTGAAGAGCTTGTATACTTAGTTACTAAAGCGGTGATGGAAAACTTTGATTCTTTCAGAGAACAACACCCTGCTTTTGGACCTCTGGAAAAGAAAAATATGATAGCTGATGGTTTATCGGCTCCATTACACCCAGGGGCAATTAAGTACTACAAAGAAGCTGGATTAATGTAATTCAACTTTTTAGTTTAATTAAAAAAGGCCCAATATTTCTTGGGCCTTTTTTTTAGAATAAGGTATCCTAGCTTAAATGAATCAAACTATTCAAAGTAAGATAAAAGATAAAATTCAGGAAGATATTTCACCAACTCGAAATTTATCAGGTATCCATTTAAAAATAGTTTTTGGGATAGCTATTCTTTGGACTTTTTTTCAACTTTGGTATGCTTCTCCTTTCCCTTTTTGGCTCAACTTTGGAATGTTTAAAGGACTTCCTGCAAGGGCAATACATCTAGGTTTTGCACTAACACTGACTTTCCTAATTTTTCCTATGGTCAGAGGCAAAAAAATATCAGCTTTTGATATTTTTATAAGTATTGTCGCAGCATTTTGTTGCCTTTATATTTACTTTTTCTATGATGATTTAGTTAACAGAGGTGGCATTCTTTTAATTAAAGAGATATTTGGATTTAAGGTTCCTGTTGAATTAATTATAGGAGCGATTGGTATTATAATACTTTTAGAGGCGACAAGAAGAGCAATTGGAATGCCTTTAGTAATTATTGCGATTTGTTTTTTATTATTCTCATACTTTGGAAAATATGCTCCAGATATTATTTCTCATGGCGGTCTTTCTATAAAAAGATTAGTTGGATTTCAATGGTTTGACCAAGAAGCCATCTTTGGAATACCTATTGGGGTTTCAGTAGATTTTATATTTTTATTTGTTCTTTTTGGAGCATTGCTTGAAACTGCAGGCGGTGGAAAATATTTTTTAGATTTAGCATTTGCAATGGTTGGTAAGATGCGTGGAGGGCCAGCTAAAGCTGCAATTTTAGGTTCTGGAATGACTGGCATGATTTCAGGCTCTTCAATTGCAAACACTGTAACAACAGGAACTTTTACAATTCCAATAATGAAAAAGACTGGATTCTCTCAAGAAAAAGCAGGGGCTATTGAAGTTTCATCATCTGTAAACGGACAAATCATGCCTCCAGTCATGGGAGCTGCGGCTTTCGTTATGGCAAGTTTTATAGGCGTTACTTATTTTGAAGTTGTCAAACATGCTTTTTTACCTGCTATCATTTCATACATTGCTTTATTTTATATATCTCATCTAGAGGCTCTCAAATTAGGGCTTAAAGGAATGGACGATGCCGATGTTCCTCACCTGAAGAAAACCTTTTTATCTGGACTACATTTTTTAATACCAATTTTTGTTTTAATTTTTCTACTTGTTTACATGAGATATACGGCAGGTTTTTCAATTTTTTATGCAACGATTTCTCTAATCTTAGTGAATTTGATAAATCGTATTATTAAAAACTCAGATTATAAAACTGGCTTTATTGAGTGGTGGAACCAAACTATTGTAGGACTTCAAAAAGGTGCAATTAACATGGTGGGAGTTGGAATAGCGATTGCCACTGCAGGTATAATAGTAGGAGCAGTAGGATCTACAGGACTTAGCACTAATTTGATCATAGTCATCGAGACAATAGCTAGAGATAATGTGATTATATTAATTTTACTAACTATTGTGCTTTGTTTATTACTCGGCATGGGTCTACCTACGACTGCAAACTATGTAGTAGTAGCATCATTAATGGCTACAGTATTAGTTGATGTTGGAAACGCCTCGGGCTTTATCTTCCCATTAATAGCTGTTCACTTATTTGTATTTTACTTTGGTTTGATGGCTGATGTAACACCTCCTGTTGGTTTAGCATCTTATGCAGCCGCTGCAATTTCTGGAGGCGATCCTTTAAGAACAGGACTTCAAGCCATCTGGTATAGCTTAAGAACAGGAATTTTACCGATCGTCTTTTTGTTTAACCACGAGCTATTATTAATTGGAGTTGATAGTATCTGGCAGGCTTTATTGGTTATAATTACCTCTTTGATTGGAATTTTAGTTTTTACAGCTGCCACACAACAATGGTTCATAAATAAATTAAGGTGGTATGAGACTATAGCTTTTTTAATCATATCTTTATCTTTTTTAGCTCCAGATTATGTATTAGGTAAATTCTATCCAAAATTTAATGAACAAAAACTTTCAGCAGAAAATATTCAAAATTTAACTTTTGACCCCTCAAAGGAAGTTCACATAAAAGTCACACGAGTTACTGAATACGGGGAAAGATATAAACTATTTGTCATTGATAAAGGAAAATTTGAAAATAATTACAATCTAGAAGAATATGGAGCAACATTAACCAATCAGAACGAAAAATTAATTGTTGATAAATTAAATTGGAAAGGGGAGGCAAAAAAATCTGGCATTCAAATGGGTGACATTATAAGTAATTTTAAAATTGAAAACCCTGAAAGACCGAATAAAGCTATTGTTTACCCTTTTGCTCTTATTTTTTTATTAATTGTAGGTTTAATAAACTACAGAAAGAAAACTTAAAGAATTTTCCAAGTTCCAGAGGTAGACACGACAATTTCTTTATCATTAGAAATTTCACAACTAATAAAAACAAGTGTCTTTGTTTTTTTTAAAATTTTTACATTTCCTTTTAGTTTGTCACCTAATTGACCCGCTGAAATAAATTTCATATCTAAATTTATAGTTACACATCTTCTATCACCAGCGACTCTATGTGCTGCAGTACCCATTCCTGTATCTGCAATTGTTGACAAGAATCCACCGTGAACAATTTTTCCAGTATTCAAATGCATTTCTTTCACCTCAACCATAAATTCGAAATGAGTTTGACTAATCTGTTTTAATTCAAGACCACCCAAATGTTTCATAAATCCTTTATTAGTTTCATCCATATTTTTTTTTATCATATATTGGCATTAGTTGTGAGAAAATTACGGCAGCCAATATCAAGAATATTCCTAAAATTTTTATTTCATTTAAAAATTGGTCTAGTATTAACCATGCTAATATTGCTGCAAAAACACCTTCTAACGAGAAAACTATTGCAGCAGGGGCTGGAGATATATTTTGCAAACTGTATGTTTGTAATAAAAAAGCAAGTCCACTTGATAAAATACCAACATAAAAAACTTCATATGAATCTTTTAAAAAATTATTAAACGTTGGGTCTTCAAAGTAAAACATTGGACCAATTAAAACTAAGCATGCCACAAAACATTGAGACGTTGCTATAGTTACTGGGAAGCTAAACATTTCAATTGTTTTTCTTATTAGTAAAATATGAATCCCCCAACAAAAGGCACTTAAAATTCCAAGAGTATCACCCAATCTTACAGAATAATTATTAAGTTCACTTAGAAGTAATCCGCCAAGTATGCAGATAAAAACTGACGGCCAAATAGACCAGTGCATTTTTTTTGAAAAGATAAAATAAGAAATTACCGGTACGACTAAAACATAAAAAACTGTAAAAACACCAGTGTTAGCTACATCAGTATAGATTAGAGAAATCTGCTGTAGTTCTTGGCCTATGGCCAAAACAAATCCCAAGTAAAATAAATAATAAGCTATTTTTTTCTTATCAAGTCGTTTAAAATTTATCTTTTTAAATTCAAAAATAAGAAAGAAAGGAAGTAAAGTTAAAAATCCGATTAAAAATCTTCCCACATTAAAAGTATGAGGCCCTATAAAATCCATACCCATGTCTTGTGCTACAAAAGCTGAGCCCCAAAGAACAGACGTAACAATAGCGCAGATTAGTGAAAATAATTTTTTATCCATTAGGGGTTAATAGTTTAAGAAGATCTAAACAGCAAGCTTAAAGGCAAAATCTTTCCCAAGACATTTTCCAAGATAAACGCAAAACCTAGCACCCTCCGCGCCATCTATTAATCTGTGATCATATGATAGTGATATTGGAAGTATTTTTTTTGAAATTATTTGATTTTTTTCTTTAACTAGTCGATCGAAAGTTTTTCCAACTCCCAAAATTGCTACCTCTGGTGGATTAATGATAGGTGTAAAATGAGTTCCACCAATACCTCCTAAACTTGAGATAGTCATCGATCCACCAAAAAATTCTTTTTTATCAATCTTAAGTTCTCTACAAAGTTGACTTGTATTTTTAAGTTCTTCTCCTATTTTTTTTATACTCATTTGATCAACGTTTCTTAATTTAGGAACCATTAGACCATGTGGGGTATCAACGGCAAAACCGATATGAAAATATTTTTTATAAATAATTTTATTAGACTCAGAATTTAATGATGCGTTAAAATCTGGAAATTCTTTTAGAGCGCCAACTAAGGCTTTGGCAATAAATGCTAGAGGAGTTACTTTAATTTTTTCACCGGTATAATAATCATATAAGGAATTTCTAAATTGCTCCATATCAGTAACATCTATTTCATCATGTTGAGTAACATGAGGAATTTCTGTCCACGATCTAACTAAATGAGGTCCCGATAACTTCTTTACCCGCGGAAGATCTTGAGTTGTTATATCTCCAAATTCTTCGTGAGAATACTCCTCTACAAATTTTGTTGCTGCTTTTTTTTGCACCTTGCCTTGAGAAACTGTGACTTGAGATCTTACAAAATTTTTAACATCCTCAGCAGACACTCTTCCAGCACGTTGAGTGCCAGCTACTTTTGAAATATCTGCTCCTAATTCTCTTGCAAATTTTCTAATATTTGGACTTGCAGAACTTTTTCTTGAAGCAGGAACACTAGGTGTGGGCTGCTGAACTTGGATTATGTCCTTATTTTGTTTTACTTCTTTCTTAGGTTTGTCTTTCACAGGTTTATTTATTTCTTGTTTTGACTCTAAAGTAAGAATTAAATCCCCTTTATTAATTTTATCTCCAACAGAAACATTAATCTTTTCTATCTTGCCTTCATGAGTTGATGGGACCTCAACACTTGATTTGTCACTCTCCAAAGTTATTAAAGAATCATTTTTTTTAATATCTTGACCTTTTTTAACAAGAACTTCGATAACTTCGACATCTTTAAAGTCACCCATATCAGGAACTAAAATTTTTTGAACTGTCATTTTATAAATTTGCTGGAAATTCTTTACCTTTATCTATTTTATATTTTTTAATTGCTTTTTCTGCATCTTCAGAACCAATTAGCTGTTCCTTTGCTAATGCACTAAGAGTGAAGGCTACAATATGTTCTTTATCTACTTCAAAAAATTTTCTAAGATTTTTTCTAGTGTCACTTCTTCCATACCCATCAGTTCCAAATGAATAAAACTTTTTGTCTGTGTAAGGTCTAATTTGATCAGTGAACGCTCTTGTATAATCTGAAGCAGCTATGACTGGCCCGTCTCTTTTTGATAAGCATTCCTGAACATAAGATTTTTTTGGTTTTTTGTTAGGATTTAAAAGATTTAATCTTTCTGTTTCCATACCATCTCTTCGTAGCTCATTAAAACTCGTCACACTCCAAATGTCCGAGTCTATATTATACTCTTTTGATAAGATCTCAGAAGCGGCTATAATTTCTCTTAAAATAGTCCCTGAGCCTAATAATTGAACCTTAGTTTTACCTTTATTTTTTCCCTCTTTAAATAAGTATATGCCTTTTAGAATTCCCTCATCACAACCCTTAGGTTTTTCTGGATGAGAGTAGTTTTCGTTCATCGCAGTGATGTAATAAAAGATATTCTCTTTCTTTTCATGCATTCTTCTTAAGCCCTCTCTAAATATTGTTGCCATCTCGTAAGCAAACGTTGGGTCATAACTAATGCAGTTAGGGATATTTGATGCTAACAACTGACTATGTCCATCTTGGTGTTGTAGCCCTTCCCCAGCTAAAGTGGTTCTGCCTGCCGTAGCTCCAATTAAAAATCCTCTAGCTTGAGAGTCACCAGCCGCCCATGCTAAATCTCCAACTCTTTGAAAACCAAACATAGAGTAGAAAATATAAACAGGTATCATTTCGATATCGTGATTAGTGTAAGCGGTTCCTGCTGCAATCCATGATGACATTGCTCCGGATTCATTGATACCTTCTTCTAAAACTTGACCACTTTTATCCTCTCGATATGAACTTAGCTGTTCAGAGTCCACTGGCTCATATTTCTGTCCTTCATGTGCATAAATACCAATTTTTTGAAAGAAACCCTCCATTCCAAAAGTTCTCGCTTCGTCAGGAATGATTGGCACTAATCTTGGAGCAACGTTTTTATCTCTAAGCAGTGCAGTCATCATTCTTACCAAAGCCATTGTTGTAGACATTTCCTTTTTTTCAGTTGATTTCATAAAGGCATCGAAAATATCTTTTGGTGGAGCTTTAACTTGTTTAGCAAAAGACGATCTTTCAGGGATAAATCCTCCAAGTTTTAATCTTTTATCTTTCAAATATTTAATCTCTTCAGAATTTTCGTCTGGTTTGTAATACTCTATATTCTTGACTTGTTTATCTGTTAGCGGGACTTTAAATCTATCTCTGTAGTACAATAGATCTTCTTCATCTAATTTTTTTTGTTGGTGGGTTGTGTTTACACTTTCACCTGTTTTACCCATTCCATATCCTTTAATAGTTTTTGCTAATATAACTGTAGGTGATCCAGTATGCTGCATTGCTGACGAGTAAGCCGCATAAACTTTGTGAGGATCATGACCCCCTCTATTTAATCTCCAAATATCTTTGTCTGTTAAAGAGGAAACTAGCTCAGTAAGTTCAGGATATTTTCCAAAAAAATTTTTTCTTACGTAAGAACCGCCTTTAGCCTTAAATGCTTGATATTCTCCGTCTACACATTCATTCATACGTTTAATTAACAAACCTGTTTTATCTTTAGCCAATAGTTGATCCCAGTATGACCCCCAAATAACTTTTATTACATTCCAACCCGAACCTCTAAAGCTTCCTTCCAGTTCTTGAATAATTTTACTATTTCCTCGAACAGGACCATCTAGTCTTTGCAAATTACAATTTACGACAAAAACTAAATTATCTAATTTCTCACGAGCAGCTAAACCTATTGCTCCAAGTGACTCCGGTTCGTCCATTTCACCATCGCCAAGAAACACCCAAATTTTTCTACCTTCGTCTTTTACTAATCCTCTATTGATTAAGTATTTTAAAAACCTGGCTTGATAAATCGCCATGATAGGTCCAAGACCCATTGAGACAGTAGGAAACTGCCAGAACTTTGGCATCAACCAAGGATGAGGGTACGAGGATAAACCTCCCTTATTCACCTCTTGTCTAAAACCATCTAGTTGTTTAGCGGTAAGTCTTCCCTCTAAGTAAGCTCTCGCGTACATTCCAGGTGCTGAGTGTCCTTGGAAATAAATTAAATCTCCACCAAACTTATTATTTTTTGCTCTCCAAAAATGATTCATGCCCACATCGTAAAGCGTAGCTGCAGATGCAAAGGTACCAATATGACCACCTAGTTCAGGACTTATTTTATTAGCCTTAACAACCATCGCTGCCGCGTTCCACCTGACATATGCCCGAATTTTTTTTTCAACATTTTGATCACCGGGTGATTTTATTTCAGCTTCTGGCGGAATAGTATTTATGTAAGGAGTTGTTCTTGTATCTGGTAAAACTAAACCTGACTTATAAGCTTGATTAATTACTTTATTTAATAGATAGCTAGCTCTTGAAGATCCATCTGTTTCAATAACAGAGTTAAGAGACTCTATCCACTCATTTGTTTCAATAGGATCTATATCATCTTTAGATGCTGGTTGAGCAAATATTTTTTTAACTTTCTGAATTGATTGTTTATTATTTATATTTCCATTAGTTTTAGGGACTTCTTTTTTTAATTGATTTTTTTCGACTACTTTTTTTTTAGCGGAAGTTAATCCATTTTCAATTATAGCTAAAATACTTCCTTCAGAAACTTTGTCTCCAATTTTTACTTTTAGATCTTTAATTTCTCCATCTGAAGGTGAGGGAATTTCAACACTTGATTTGTCACTTTCTATTGTAACGATAGGATCATTTTTAATTACTTTATCTCCAGGTTTTACCAAAATTTCAATTACTTCTACGTCTTTGAAATCTCCTATATCTGGAACTGCAATCTTTTGGGCCATAAATTCTTATTATAAACTTGTAAGGAACATATTAAAAATTTTATTAACAATAAACTTTAAAGATTGTGGCAAATCGTATTATAAATTCGATTTTTTGACATATTTTATGCCATTTTATGTCATTAATAATTGTTTATATTATTCATGAAATGGTTAATTAAATTATTGTTTAGAAAAAAGGAAATTAAATCTAATCAAGCTATAAAAGTTCAGAAAATTTTGCTTAAAAAATACCTGTTAAGATAATTTCATTAAAGCTAAACTAGTTTATATGAATAAACATCTTTGGCATCCTAACGAAAAAAAAATACAGGATTCGAATTTAGAAGATTTTACAAAATTTGTTAACTTTAAATCTAATAAAATATTTAAAGAATTTTGGAAATGGAGTGTTTTAAATCCGGAAGATTTCTGGTCAAAACTCTGGGATTATTCAAAAATTATCGGCGATAAAGGAAAAAAGATAATAAAAAAAGATAGTTCTTTTAACAAAACTGAATTTTTTCCAGATTCATTTTTAAACTACTCAGAAAACATTCTAAAAAAAAAAAATGACAATATAGCTATTAATTTTTTATCTGAAACAGGCTTAGAGGAAAGTATTTCTTGGAGTCTTTTGTACGAAAAAGTTTGCAAGTTTTCATCCTATTTAAAATCAGCAGATATAAACAAAGGAGATAGAGTTGTTGCTTATGTTCCTAACAAAATAGAATCTATTGTAAGCTTTTTAGCTTGTGCAAAAAATGGTGCCATATGGTCTTCTTGTTCTCCTGATTTTGGAGTTCGAGGTGTGGTAGATAGATTTAAACAAATTGAACCAAAATTATTAATTACAAGTGATTATTATTTCTACAATGGTAAAAAAATTAATATTTTAGAAAAGGTTGATAGTATTTTAGAACAAATTCCTTCAATAAAAAAAACAATAGTTTTTACTTATAACAAAAAAGAAAAAACTGAAATTAAAAAATTTGTAAATTTTGATGAAGCTTTGAAGTACTCTAAATTGGATGAAACTTTTGAAAGGTTTAAATTTAATCATCCTATTTATATTCTTTTTTCAAGTGGAACAACCGGTAAGCCTAAATGCATTACTCATGGCGCAGGAAATGTTTTAATTGAACATAATAAAGAATTTATTTTACACTGTGATATTAGAAATAATGAAAAATTATTTTATTATACAACTACAGGATGGATGATGTGGAATTGGTTAGTCGGAGGACTGGCTACTGGATCATCAATTTTTTTGTTTGATGGTGCACCTACGTATCCAAAAATAGATATTCTTTTAGAATATTGTCAAAATAAAAAGATTAACTTATTCGGAGTAAGTGCCAAATATATTGATCATCTTAAAAATGAAAAATTTAATAGCAAACATTTGGACTTAAGTTCAATTAAAATAATTACTTCAACAGGCTCTCCTCTCGCTGAAGAAAGCTTTAAGTATGTTTATGATAATATTAAAAAAGATGTTCATTTAGCTTCTATAGCTGGTGGAACTGATATGGTAGGCTGCCTAGTTTTAGGAAACTTATATTCGAATGTTTATAAAGGAGAAATTCAAGGTCAGAGTTTGGGAATCGATGTAGATGTATTTACCGATGATGGTAGAAGCACAAAAGACGGTGAGAAGGGAGAACTAGTAGTTAAAAAACCATTTCCCTCAATGCCTGTAAAGTTTTGGGGAGATGATAATGGAGCTAAATATCATAAAGCGTATTTTGATAGATTTAAAAATATTTGGCATCATGGAGATTTTATAGAAAGAACTTCTAATAATGGATTTATTATGAGAGGTAGATCCGATGCAACTTTAAATCCAGGAGGGGTAAGAATTGGAACTTCAGAAATTTATCAACAAGTTGAAAATATTGATTTTATTACTGAGGGTTTAGTTGTCGGACAGGATTTTAAAAATGATGAAAGAATAATTTTATTTGTTACAACAAAAGAAAATAAAAACTTAGATGAAAAAAAAATCAAGACAATAAAAACAATAATTAGAAAAAATTGTTCTCCCAAACATGTTCCAACTATAATTATAAAAGTTCCTGAAATTCCAAGAACTAAAAGTGGAAAAATTGTTGAATTAGCTGTAAAAAAAGTAATTAATGGTGAAAAGTTGAACAATGAAGAGGCTATAGCAAATCCCAAAAGTCTTGATTTTTTTAATAATTTACCACAATTAAAAAATTAGTTTTTTAATAGATAATAAATATAAATTGATAAAATTAAAATCCAGAAGAAAGAATAATAAAATAAATAGCCTTTGATACTAAAAGGCATCTTATTCAATTTTCGTTTTTTTTTACCTTTGAGAGGTTTTGAAATTTCCATTTTATCTTTCAACACACATTGCTATACCCATACCACCGCCGATACACAAAGTTGCTAGTCCTTTCTGAACATCTCTTCTTATCATTTCATGAATTAAAGTCACAAGTATTCTTGTCCCAGATGCTCCTATTGGATGACCAATGGCGATTGCACCTCCATTTACGTTTATTTTTTCTGTAGGTATAGCCAGAGTTTTCAAGACTGCGATACTTTGCGCAGCGAATGCCTCGTTAATCTCAAAAAGATCCACGTCTTTTACTGTCCATCCCGCAAGATCTAATGCTTTTTTAGACGAAGGTATAGGGCCAGTGCCCATTAAAGAAGGATCAACTCCACAACTTGCCCATGATTTAATTGTAACTAATTTTTCTAAATTTCTTTTTTCGGCCTCAAAATTAGACATTAAACTTACAGCTGCAGCCCCATCGTTAATACCAGAAGCATTTCCTGCGGTAACTGTCCCATCTTTTTGAAATACAGGTTTTAGTCTTGATAAAGTATCTAAGCTAATACCTTCTCTGGGATGTTCATCTTTACAAAAATTAATCTCTGCATTTTTTGATTTAATTTTTAAATTTACTATTTCGTCTTTAAATTTGTTTGCTGATTGTGCGTCTATAGCCTTTTGTTGGGAAGAAAATGCAAATTTATCTTGTTCTTCTCTTGTAATCTGAAATTTTTTTGCAACATTTTCTGCAGTATTACCCATATGATATCCATTGAATGCATCCCATAATCCATCATTGATCATAGTATCTACCATCTCTGCATCACCGAGTTTTTTTCCGTCTCTTAAATATATTGCGTGAGGTGCTAATGACATATTTTCCTGTCCACCTGCGATTACTATTTTTGAATTACCGGAGATAATACTTTGAAATCCTGAGACTATAGATCTTATTCCTGATCCACAAACCTGATTTACTAAATATGCAGGTTTTTCTTTTGGAATTCCAGATTTAATCAAAGCTTGTCTCGCTGGATTTTGACCAGTCCCCCCTGTAAGTACTTGACCTATAATTACTTCGTCTACTTCTTGCTTATTAATTTTTATTTTTCTAATTGCTTCAGAAATAACTACTGAACCTAGCTCATGACTGGGAATATTCTTTAAGGTTTTTCCAAAAGACCCCACTCCTGTTCTAGTAGCAGATGTAATAATAACTGAATTTTTATCTGTCATATATTTCAATTTAGAGTTTTAAAGCTAAAATAACAAGATAGATTATAAATCTTTATTTATATAGTTTTATTTGATATTTGTAATTTATGCGCCTGTAGCTCAACTGGATAGAGCGCTTGGCTACGGACCAGGAGGTTCTGGGTTCAAATCCTAGCAGGCGCGCCAAGCATCTATTAATTATTTATTAATTAAGATATAATTAAACTATGAAATTTATAACACATTTACCACTGCAAAAAGGAGTAATTGTTTTTTTAGTTATGATATTTTTAATTCTTATAGCGCTTACATTTATACTATAAGTATACAATTGAGAGAATTGTAACACCTAAAATTAATCTATAAAAAACAAAAACATTCAAATTAAAATTTTTTAGATATTTTAAAAAATATTTAATTGTTATTAAAGAAAAAATAAAAGATAAAAAAATTGCAAATATATTTAAAAATGAAAATTCTAAATTTTTTTCATTTATTATGTTATTTAAACCAAATAAGCTTACCGCAGCTAAAGTAGGAATAGATAATAAAAAAGAAATTTTGGCTGACTCAGTTCGTTTAAAATTTAAAAATCTAGCAGCAGTTATAGTAATCCCAGATCTACTTACACCAGGTATCAAAGATAATATTTGGAAAAAACCAATGAAAATTACAGATTTAAAGTTGAAATTTTCATTAATATTTTTATTATTTTTAAATCTATCACTCACATAAAGTACAATTCCAAAAATAATTGTAGTCCATCCAATGATTTTAATATTTCTTAATTGTTCAATTAAATTAAATTTAATTAAAAAATATCCTACTACCATTACCGGCAAAGAGGAGAATAAAATCTTAATAAATAAAACTTTATTTTTAATAAAACTAAATATATCTTTTTTAAAAAAAAGTACGACAGCTAAAAAAGAACCTATATGAAGACTTACATCTAAAGATAAATTTTGATTATTAAAATTCAAATATTTGGATACTAATATTAAGTGCGAGGAAGAACTAATTGGAATAAATTCAGTAATTCCTTGTATTAATGAGAGAATAAATACTAAAATCATATCTTTTTTTAATCAATAAGCTTGTTTTTTTAATGACAACTAAAGATGCATAACAGCTATGCAAAAAACATTCACGTAAATTAGGGATTTTTATAACTAATAGTAAGTATTATTTACCTATTTTTAGTTTAAAAACATGTTTTTTTAGATTAATTTAAAAATTATGTCAAAAAAAATGTTGAAGTTTACCAGTCTCAATAAACAAACACCTATTAAAAGAGATACTGGAAAAAGGAAAGAAGATTTCCATGAAATATATAATGAGTATATTAATGAAAAGGCAAAAGAGCAATCTAGTCGATGTTCTCAATGTGGAGTTCCTTTTTGTCAAGTTCATTGTCCGTTAAGTAATAATATTCCAGATTGGTTAAAGTTAACTGCGGAAGGAAGATTAAAAGAAGCCTATGAAATTTCACAGAGCACTAACAATATGCCAGAAGTTTGTGGAAGGATTTGTCCTCAAGATCGCCTATGTGAAGGCAATTGTGTTATTGAACAGTCAGGACATGGAACTGTTACTATTGGCTCTATTGAGAAGTATATTACTGATACTGCATGGGAAAAAGGATGGGTTAAACCTTTAAAATTAAAAAAAGAACTCGAACAATCTATAGGTATTATAGGTGCAGGACCGGCAGGTTTAGCCTGTGCAGAAGAATTAAGAAAATCAGGATATCAAGTAACAGTATACGATAGATATGATAGACCAGGAGGTTTGTTAATATATGGTATACCTAATTTTAAATTAGAAAAATTTGTAGTTGAAAGACGAACAAAAAATCTCAAAGAAAGTGGAATTAAATTTATACAAAATTTTGAAGTTGGAAAAAATGAAAATTTATATAATTTAAAAGATAAACACGATGCAATTTTAATAGCTACTGGAGTTTACAAATCTAGAGAAATTGAAATTCCTGGAAATCATTTAGATAATATTTTTCCTGCAATGGAATTCTTAACCGCATCAAATAAAAAAGGGCTTGGAGATAAAGTTGAATTATTTGATAATGGTACTTTAAATGCTGAAGGAAAAAATATTGTTGTAATAGGCGGTGGAGACACAGCAATGGATTGCGTTAGAACAGCTGTGAGACAGAAAGCAAAATCTGTTAAATGCTTGTATAGAAGAGATAAAGAAAATATGCCAGGTTCTGCAAGAGAAGTTGGAAATGCTGAGGAAGAAGGTGTAGATTTTATATGGCTTACTAGCCCAAAAAAATTTATTGGTAATAAATTTGTTTCAGCTGTAGAAGTTGATAAAATGTTATTAGGAGAACCAGATTCTTCAGGTAGAAGAAAACCAATAATAAAAGAGAATTCGGAATTTAAAATTGATGCAGATATGGTAATAAAATCTTTGGGTTTTGATCCAGAAAATATTCCAAAACTGTTTAATGCTCAAGAGCTTTCAATTTCAAAATGGGGAACGATTAAAATAAACTTACAAACAATGCAAAGTAATTTGGAAGGAGTTTTTGCAGCTGGAGATATCGTCAGAGGTGCCTCTTTAGTGGTGTGGGCAATTAAGGACGGTAGAGATGCTGCTATTCAAATAGATAAATTTTTAAAAAAAAAATTGAATAAAAATAAAAATATTAAAGCAGCATGAATAATTATAAAAAAAACAAAAAACTTTTAGAAAAAAATAATATTTACAGGTCATCAATGGAACATGATGCTTGTGGAGTAGGAATGATAGCTTCAACAAATGGAAAAAAATCTAGAAAAATTGTTGATTATGGAATTGAGGCTTTAAAGGCTATTTGGCATAGAGGTGCAGTCGATGCAGATGGTAAATCAGGTGATGGAGCAGGTATACAACTTGAAATTGCTCCTGATTTTTTCAAGGAAAAAATTATGGCGACTGGTCACACTACGGACTCTTCAAAGAGAATATGCGTAGGTATGGTTTTTCTACCAAGAACAAATTATTCAGATCAAGAAAAGTGCAGAGAAATAATTGAATCAGTTTTACTTGAAGAAAATTACTATATTTATGGATGGAGACAAGTTCCTGTTAATCCTAAAGTGTTGGGAAAAACAGCTGATCAAAATAGACCAGAGATAGCCCAAGTACTTTTTAAAAAGAATATAGAGATGAAAACAAACGATTTAGAAAGAGAATTGTTTGTAACAAGAAAAAAAATAGAAAAATTATCGAGAGAATCACAATTAAAAGAACTTTATATTTGTTCTTTTAGCTCTAGATCAATTGTTTATAAAGGCATGTTTTTAGCAGAATCTTTGGCAGATTTTTATCCAGATTTATTAAATCAAAAATTAACTTCTAGATTTGCAATTTTTCACCAAAGATACTCCACTAATACTTTTCCAAGTTGGGACTTAGCTCAACCATTTCGAGCATTGGCACATAATGGAGAAATAAATACTGTAAAAGGAAATATTAACTGGATGAAAATACATGAACAAGACATGTCCAGTCAATTATTTAAAAATGTTGAAGATTTAAAACCTGTAATCAGAAGCACTTCAGACTCTGGAGCTTTAGATAATGTTTTTGAACTCTTGACACATTCTGGAAAACTAGCGCCACTTATTAAATTAATGATGATTCCTGATGCTTGGTCCAAAAGAAGTAAAACTGTACCAAAGAACCATCAAGATTTGTTTAATTTTTTAAATAGTACTATTGAACCATGGGACGGACCAGCAGCAATTTGTGCAACTGATGCTAAATGGGTTTTGGCAGCATCAGATAGAAATGGCCTACGACCATTGAGATACACAACTACATCAGATAATTTATTTTTTGCTGGATCCGAGTCTGGAATGATTAAAATACCTGAGGATAAAATTGTTTCTAAAGGTAAATTAGGACCAGGCCAAATAATTGCTATAGATTTGAAAGAGGGTAGATTATTTAAAGACAAAGAAATAAAAGATTATATTGCAAAAGATTATAAAAAATACAGCAAACAAATAATTGATTTAGAAAAAACAATATCTTCAGAAAAAGAATATGCAGAATTTGAGGGAGAAGATTTAAAAAAAAGACAATATCTCTCAGGACTTAGCATAGAAGACTTAGAATTAATTCTTCATCCTATGGCTGAAGAGGGTAAAGAAGCCTCAGGGTCAATGGGAGATGATACGCCTGTTGCAGTTTTATCTAGTCATTTTAGACCAATTGCACATTATTTTAGACAAAATTTTAGCCAAGTAACTAATCCTCCAATTGATTCTTTGCGAGAGAATAAAGTTATGAGTCTTAAAACAAGATTTGGAAATCTTGGGAATATTTTAGATTTTGATAATTTAACACAAGAAAATATTTATGTCTTAGATAGTCCTATATTAACTAACTCTCAATTAAAAAAATTTAAAAAAAAATTTTTAAAGAAAATTAAAATTATAGATTGTACTTTTGATATTAATTCTTCTTTAAAAGATAGAATAGAAAAAATAAGAGAAGAATGTGAAACAGCTGTAAGAGAGGGAAGTAGCACCTTAATTTTATCAGATAAAAAAATTACATCTGCAAAAGCAAGTATACCTTCTATTTTATCTGTAGGTGCTGTTCATTCTCATTTAATAAAATTAGGATTAAGAGGGTACTGCTCTATTAATGTTGAAAGTTCTGATGCTTTAGACACCCATGCTTTTGCTGTTCTTATTGGAGTTGGGGCAACAACTATAAATCCATATTTAGCAATAGATAGTATCCATCAAAGGTTTGAAAAAAAACTTTTTGGAAAATCAGCTTTTGAAAGTTGCGTAAAAAAATTTAAAAAGTCAATAGACTCCGGCTTATTAAAGATTATGTCAAAGATGGGAATATCTGTAATTAGCTCTTATAGAGGAGGCTGTAATTTCGAAGCGGTAGGCTTGAGTAGAGCTATAGTTGCTGATTATTTTCCTGGAATGGTTTCAAGAATATCAGGAATTGGAGTCACTGGAATTGAGACAAAAATAAGTAATTTACACAAAAAAATAAATGAAAAAAATATATTTACACTACCTATTGGAGGTCTTTACAGATACAGAAAAAGTGGAGAAAATCATCAACATCAAGGCAGTCTTATTCATATACTTCAGAATGCCGTAGGAACAGGTTCGTATGAACAATATAAAAAATATTCTAAGGGCATTCATAATTTACCACCTATTAACTTGAGAGATCTATTAGAATTCAAAAATAAAAGAAAACCTATAAATATTGAAGAAGTTGAACCTCTTGAAGAAATACTCAAAAGATTTGGAAGCGGAAGTATGTCTCATGGGGCTTTATCATCTGAAGCTCATGAAACCCTAGCAACTGGTATGAATAGAATTAAAGGAGCTTCTTGTAGTGGGGAGGGTGGAGAAGATGCTAAACGATTTTTTAAATTACCAAATGGAGACTCAGCTAATTCAAGAGTAAAACAAATAGCCTCAGCAAGATTTGGAGTAACAATAGATTATCTTAATAACGCAAATGAAATAGAAATAAAAATGGCTCAAGGAGCAAAACCAGGAGAAGGCGGACAACTTCCAGGCTTTAAAGTTACAAATGAAATAGCAAAACTTAGACATTCTACTCCTGGAGTAACTTTAATTTCACCACCTCCGCATCATGATATTTATTCTATTGAAGATTTAGCTCAACTTATTTATGATTTGAAGCAAGTTAACCCCAAAGCGAGAGTTGGTGTAAAACTTGTAGCATCTACAGGAATTGGAACGATTGCTGCCGGAGTAGCAAAAGCTAAGGCTGACATTATTTTAATTTCTGGCCACTCTGGTGGAACTGGGGCAAGCCCCCAAACAAGTATTAAATATGCTGGAATACCATGGGAGATGGGACTTACTGAAGCGAATCAAGTTTTAACATTAAATAATTTAAGGCACGGAGTTACTTTGAGAACAGACGGTGGTTTAAAAACTGGAAGAGATATTGTTACAGCAGCAATGATGGGTGCAGAAGAATATGGAATGGGTACTTCTTCTTTAGTTGCAATGGGCTGTATCATGGTTCGACAATGTCATTCCAACACTTGTCCAGTTGGTGTTTGCAGTCAAGATACTAAATTGAGAGAAAAATTTAATGGCACGCCTGAAAAAGTGGTTAATCTTTTTACCTTTGTAGCTAAAGAAGTAAGGGAAATTCTGGCTTCCCTTGGATTTAAATCCATGAATGAAATAATTGGCAGAAGTGATCTACTCTCACAAATTAATAAAGGATCTTCAAATTTAGATGATTTAGATCTAAATCCCCTCCTAGTCCAAGCCGATCCAGGTGAAAATTCTAGATACTGTAAAGAAAAAAAAATAAATAAAGTTCCAGATACCCTAGATGAAAAAATCTGGCTTGAAATAAAAGATAAGATTAAAGAAGATAAAAAATCCCATTTTGAGTATGAAATTGAAAACACATGTAGATCAGTGGGAACTAGATTATCTCATTATGTTTATAAAAAATTTGGAAACAATAAGTTAAAAGAAGATTTGATAACTATTAAATTAAGTGGGTCTGCCGGACAGTCTTTAGGGGCTTTTTTAGCACAAGGAGTAAAATTAGTAGTAGAAGGTGACTCTAATGATTACGTAGGTAAAGGCCTTTCAGGAGGCACAATTGTTGTAAGGCAATCACCTAAAAGTAAATTAGTTTCCAAAGAAAATGTAATTATCGGAAATACTGTTCTTTATGGAGGCACTACTGGAAAACTTTTCGCCTCTGGCCAAGCTGGAGAGAGGTTTGCAGTTAGAAATTCAGGATGTTTAGCTGTTGTTGAGGGTTGTGGCGCACACGGTTGTGAGTATATGACAGGCGGGGCAGCAATTATTATTGGTCAAATTGGAGATAATTTTGGAGCAGGTATGACTGGTGGCATGGCTTTTGTCTATGATATTAAAAATAATTTTGAAGATTTTGTCAATCCCGTTTCAATAGTTTGGCAAGAAGTAGAAACAGATTATTGGAAAAAATATTTAAAACAAAATTTACAAAATTTTTATAAAGAAACAGATTCAAACATAGCTAAACAAATTTTAGAAAATTTTGAAAAAGAACTTAAACACTTCAAACAAGTTTGCCCAATCGAAATGCTTGATAAATTAGATAATCCAATTACTCTAAAGTCAATAGTCAAGAAAGTAAGTTAAATGAAACAAATAGATATTTTTTGTTTTGGCTTTGGTCAAGTAGCAAAAAATTTTATAAAAAAATTAAGGCTAGAAAATCTAAAAGTAAATCTATCAGTAACATCGAGAAAAATTTCAAAACAAGAAAAGTTCGAGGGTTTAACCTATAATAATTTTCAATTGGATAAAAATTTTTTTGATCAATCATTGTTAGATAAACTTGAAAATTCAAAATATATTCTAATCTCAATTCCTCCATTAGAGGGAGAAGATGTTGTTATAAGAAATTTTGAAAAATTTTTAGATAATAAAAATTTAAAATGGATTACTTATTTATCAGCTACAAGTGTTTACGGTGATCACAAAGGAAATTGGGTCAACGAAGAGAGCGATACCAATCCTACTTCAAAAAATGGAATTGATAGGCTTGCAATAGAAAAATCTTGGCTGAATTTAGCAAAAAGTAAAAATTTGCCTTTACAAATATTTAGACTTTCAGGCATTTACTCCGATCAAAGAAATATATTATCTAGATTAAAATTAGGCCAAGAAAAAATAATTGACAAAAAGAATCATTTTTTTTCTAGAATTCATATTGATGATATTGCAAATATTTTATTTAATTCTCTTAAAAAGTTTAAAACCGAAGAAATCTATAATATTTCTGATGATAAACCAGCTTCATCTAAGGAGTTAATATTATATGGATCTCAAATATTAGGAATAGAAAAGCCAGAAACAGTAAGTGTCAACTCTATAGAAAATGAAATGCTTAAAAATTTCTACAAAGACTCAAAAAAAGTAAGTAATAAAAAAATGAAAAACTATTTTAAATATAATTTAAAATACCCAACATACATTGAAGGATTAAATAATATTTTTAACAAGTAAATTTAATTCTTTAACTATTTTTTTTAGAGGAATTTTATTTGATAAGCTGTGGTCTCCATTTTTAACTACTACTAATTTTTTCTTTGCATTAGGAAATTTTGAAAGAATTTTTCTAGAAAATGATACTGGAACTAATTCATCTTTTTGTCCATGAACCATTGTTATGTTGATTTCAGAATTAATTTTTTTTGATAAAACTTTATTTTTTCTTCCATCTTTAATTAATTGATAAGTTATAGGATATTCATATTGTTTCGTTTTAGACTTTGAACGACCATGCATAATTATAATTTTACCTTTTTTTAGAATTTCATTTTTCATTTTTTTGGTAAATTGTTTCCACATTAGTCGATCCAAAAATTCTGGCGCCGATCCTATTCCTAAAAAACCTTTAATTTGTTTTTTATAATATTTAAATAAGTTTAATGATATCCAAGCGCCCATACTTGAACCGATTAAGATAAATTTATTTTTTTTAACTATTTTCTTAATACAATTTTTAGCATCTTTAGTCCAAATGCTAATGTTTCCCTCTGTAAATTTTCCAGAAGACTTTCCATGTCCAGAATATTCTAAAGCTAAAAAACCAATTTTATTTTTTTTTGCATATTTTTTAAAAGTCTTAGGTTTGGCTCCATTAAGATCTGACATAAAACCTGGTAAAAAAACTATATACAGATTTTTTTTAGTTTTATTGTCTAAATATCTCAGTTTTTTAGTTTTTGATATTGTCAAATATTTAATTTTTTTCATATAAAGTTTATACAACTAATTAGATAATATATAATTTACCACATGTCGTCTAAAATAAAAGTTCTACAAGTTATTCCAAAATTGGGTTACGGAGGGGCCGAGACAGGTTGTTACGATGTTGCTCATTTTTTATCAGAACAGAATTGTAAATCTTATATAGTTACTAGCGGGGGAGAACTAATTAAATTTGTTAGAAAAGATAAAGTTAAAATAATAAAACTACCTGTGCACTCAAAAAATCCGATTTTAATCTTTTTTAATATGATTGCTATTACTATTCTAGTTTTATTTCTAAATATTAATATCGTTCATGTACGGAGTCGCGCACCCGCATGGTCTTGTTACATTTCTTGTTTTTTTACTAGAAGAAAGTTAGTTACAACTTTCCATGGAACATATAATTTTTCAAATTCCTTAAAAAAATTTTACAATAGCATTATGATCAAATCTAATCTTATAATTGCAGGATCAAATTTTATTTTTAAACATATAAATGAAAATTATAAAAATTATTTAAATTATAAAAATAAGTTGATGGTAATTTTTAGAGGTATAAATTTAGACTATTACAATAAAAAAAATATTTCTGAAAACAAAAAAAATATTACTATGAAAGAATGGAAAATAGACCCAAATAAATTTATAATTTTATTACCAGGAAGATTAACACAATGGAAAGGTCAAGAAAATTTTATTGAGGCAATAAATATTTTAAAGGAAGATTTTAATCAATTTAATTTTGAGGCAATTATATTGGGATCAGATCAGGGAAGAAATGTTTTTAAAAAAAAACTTTATGGACTATCTGAGAGATATCAATTAAACAAAAATATTAAGTTCATAAACAGCTGTAAAAACATGCCTATAGCTTATGATATTTCAAACGTAGTAATATCTAGTTCAATTGAACCTGAAGCCTTTGGTAGAGTTGCAGTTGAGGCTCAAGCGATGGAAAAAATTATAATTGCTAGCGATATTGGCGGATCTAAAGAAACAATATTAAATGGAAAATCTGGTATATTGTATAAATTTGATGATCCTAGAGAATTAGCAAAATCAATTAATAAAGTTCTTGAAATGGATAAAGAAACATTGAATTCGATGGGAATCGAGGGTAGAAAAAACGTAACTAAAAAATTTGATGTTGAAAAAATGTGCAATACAACTTTTACAGAATATCAAAAACTAATTAGATCTTAATGCCAAATATTCAATTATTAGACGGTAAAAAAATAAATTTCAAAAATTCTATAGATGGATTTGAGTTAACAAAAAAAATTAGTAAATCTTTAGAAAAGATTGCTTTAATTATGGAAGTTGATGGAGAACTAAAAGACTTAAGCTTTAAAATTAAAAAAGACTGTAAAGTAAAGATTATTACAGCAAAAGATAAAGAGGGAATAGATGTAATTAGACACGATGCAGCTCATATTATGGCAATGGCAGTTCAAGAACTATTTCCAGAAACACAAGTAACTATTGGACCAGTTATTGAAAATGGTTTTTTTTATGATTTTTCCAGAAAAAAACCTTTTCAAGAAGAAGATCTTAAGAAAATTGAAAAGAAAATGAGCGAAATTATTGATCGTGATGTAAAAACTCGAAGAGAAGTTTGGGATAGAAAAAAAGCAATATCACATTTCGAAAAAATTGGTGAAAAATATAAAGCAGAAATAATTAAAAGCATTCCCATCAAAGAAGAACTTTCAGTTTATCATCACGGTGATACTTGGCACGATCTTTGTAGAGGACCTCATTTAGCTTCATCAGGAAAAATTGGAAAAGCTTTTAAATTAACAAAAGTTTCAGGCGCATATTGGAGAGGAAATTCAAAAAATGAGATGCTTCAAAGAATTTATGGAACTTGCTGGAACAATAAAAAAGATTTAGATGAATACCTTCACAGATTGGAAGAGGCTGAAAAAAGAGATCACAGGAAACTTGGAAAAGAAATGGATTTATTTCATTTCAGAGAAGAAAGCCCTGGAGCCGTTTTTTGGCATGAAAAAGGTTGGATATTATTTCAACGATTAATAGAATATATGAGAATGAAGCAGAGACTTGCAGGTTATAAAGAAATAAATACTCCAGAACTTTTGGATAAATCATTGTGGGAAACTTCGGGACATTGGGAAAAATTTGGTGAACATATGTTCACTTCGGAAACGCCGGACGAGAAAGTTTTTGCTGTAAAACCAATGAACTGTCCAGGTTGTGTTCAAGTTTTTAATCAAGGTTTAAAAAGTTATAGAGATTTACCCTTAAAATTATCAGAATTTGGAAAGGTACATAGATACGAACCTTCCGGCGCTTTACATGGTTTATTGAGAGTCAGAGCTTTTACGCAAGATGATGCCCATATTTTTTGTACTGAAGATCAAATAACCCAAGAGTCGCTGACGGTAACAAATTTAATTTTAGATATTTACAAAGACCTAGGCTTTGAAAATATCATTCTAAAATATTCTGACAGACCTGAAAAAAGAGTAGGCGATGATAACACTTGGGATAAGTCAGAGTCTGCACTTTTATCTGCTATCAAAAAGTCAAAACTTGAGTATACGATAAATAAAGGAGAAGGTGCTTTTTATGGTCCAAAAATCGAGTTTGTTTTAAGAGATGCAATAGGAAGAGATTGGCAATGTGGAACTTTACAAGTAGACTTAAATCTTCCAGGAAGACTAGGGGCAACTTATGTTGAAAAAGATGGAACAAAAAAAGTTCCAGTAATGCTACATAGAGCCTTATTTGGATCATTAGAAAGATTTATAGGAATATTAATTGAAAATTATGCAGGTAAATTGCCGTTCTGGTTATCTCCCATACAAGCTGTAGTGTGTCCTATTGCAGAAGAAAACAACGATTATGTAAAAAAATTATTTGAAGATTTGTTTAAAGAAGGTATAAAATGCGAAGTGGATTTAAGAAACCAAAAAATAAACTATAAAATTAGAGAACACTCTCTCGCAAAAGTTCCCATGATATTAGTTTGTGGAAAAAAAGAAGTTGCAGAAAATACAGTAACAGTTAGAAGACTAGGATCTGATAAACAAGAGACCATAAGTAAAAAAGAATTAATAAAAAATATTATCGATGCAAATAAGCTTCCTTTAAATTAAGTGTCTAATTTTAAACCAAACTATTTTCAAAGAAGAAGTAAGCCGAAAGGACCTAAAGCTAACGAAAGAATTCGAGCAATAGATGTTCAAGTAATAGGTAGCAACGGAAACAATTTAGGAACATTGCCTTTAAATAAAGCGATTGAAATTGCTAAAGAAGAAGGTTTGGATTTAATAGAAATTTCTCCTAATGCAAATCCTCCGGTTTGTAAAATTATGGATATGGGCAAATATAAATATGATCTTCAAAAAAAAGCTAATCTTGCAAAAAAAAAACAAAAGATTGTAGCTTTAAAAGAAATTAAACTAAGACCAGGAACTGATGTTCATGACTACAATTTTAAAATTAAGAATGCTAAAAAATTTTTAACTAAAAAAGATAAAGTTAAGTTTACTGTTAAATTTAAAGGAAGAGAAATGCAGCACATACAACTTGGAAAAGATTTAATGAATAGAATTATAGAAGATACAAAAGATGTGGGAAAAGTTGAGACTAACCCAAAATTTGAAGGAAGACAGATGATAATGATAATTCAGCCTGTTTAATTAAGATATTATCGTCTTGTAAACTTAATTTAATATCTGTATAAAGCCGTTAATATTATGCCTAAACTAAAAACAAAAAGTTCAGCAAAGAAAAGGTTTAGATTCACTGCTTCTGGAAAAATAAAAATGCCTCAAGCTGGAAAAAGACATGGTATGATAAAAAGAACAAATTCACAAATTAGAAAACAAAGAGGCACTACGATTATGTCAAAACAAGACACACGAATTGTAAAATCGTACATGCCTTATAATAATTAGAAGGCTAAAATGGCAAGAACAAAACGTGGAGTAATTAGTAGATCAAAACATAAAAAAGTTTTAAAAGCTGTTAAAGGCCAATACGGAAGAAGAAAAAATACAATTCGTATAGCTCGACAAGCGATGGAAAAAGCTATGCAATATGCTTACAGAGATAGGAAAGCAAAAAAAAGAGAATTTAGATCTTTATGGATACAAAGAATTAATGCTGGGGTCAGAGCAGAAGGATTAACTTATGCGAGATTTATCAATGGATTGAATAAGACAAAAATCAAATTAGATAGAAAAGTTCTAGCAGAATTGGCGTATAGCAATCCAGAAGCCTTTAAATCAATAGTAAAAAAAGTACAATCCTCCCTTAACTAATTGGGGTCTTTGATTTATTCTAAAGATTAAAAAAGAATCAAAAAACCTAATGAGTGATTTAGATAAAATAAACTCTACTTTTAAAACTAAGATTGAAATAATAAAATCAAAAGATGAATTACAAAATCTTAAAACAGAATTTTTTGGTAAAAATGGTCAAATTACTAATCAGTTTAAAAATTTAGGATCGCTCTCACCTAACAAAAAAAAAGAGTTTGCTTCTGAATTAAACAAATTAAAAGATAGTTTAATCAATCAAATAGACAATAAGAATTTAGAAATTGAAACAAAAGAAATAAACGACAAATTAAAAGACGAAAAAATTGATGTAACTTTGCCTATAAGACCTTACAGGCAAGGAAAAATTCATCCGGTGTCACAAGTAATAGATGAAATTTCTTCAATTTTTTCAGAAATTGGCTTTTCTGTTGCCGAAGGACCTGATGTAGAAACAGAGTTCAATAATTTTACAGCGTTAAATACTCCTGAAAATCATCCAGCAAGAGACATGCATGATACTTTTTATTTAGAAGAAAATAAAAAAATTCTTTTACGAACCCACACTTCACCAGTGCAGATAAGAACCATGATAAATGAAAAGCCACCTTTTAAAATAATTGCTCCTGGCAGAACTTATCGTTGTGATAGCGATCAAACTCACGCTCCAATGTTTCACCAGCTTGAAGGACTTCATATTGATAAAAAAATTACCATGAGTCATTTAAAAGGTTGTTTAGATTATTTCATTAAAGAATTTTTTGAAGTTAAAAGTGTTAAAATGAGATTTAGACCCAGTCATTTTCCATTCACGGAACCATCAGCCGAAGTAGACATTGGATATAGAATAGAGAATGGTAAAATAATTATTGGAGAAGGTGACAGCTGGTTAGAAATTTTAGGTTGTGGGATGGTACACCCGAATGTTTTAAAAAATGTAAATGTAGACATAAAAAAATATCAAGGTTATGCATTTGGTATAGGGATTGATCGGTTAGCAATGTTAAAATATGGAATTAATGATTTAAGAGCTTTTTTTGAAACTGATTATCGATGGTTAAATCATTTTGGTTTTGATCCTTTGGACGTTCCAACAAGTTATAGGGGTTTAAGCAAATGATTATTACAATTCCTTGGTTAAAAGAACATTTAAAAACTAAAGCAAATGAAGAAAAAATAATTAATCAATTAACAAATATCGGTCTCGAAGTAGAAAATGTTACAGATAATTCAGGCGAATTAAGAGATTTTAAAGTAGCAAAAATATTGAAAGTGGAAAAGCATCCAAATGCAGATAAATTAAAAGTTTGTGACGTAACTTTAGGGAATAATAAAATAATTAAAGTAGTTTGCGGCGCTCAAAATGCTAGACAAGGATTGATAACAATTTACGCTCCTCCCGGAGCAATAATACCTAAAACTAAATTTGAATTGAAAGTAGCTAAAATTAGGGGAATAGAATCTAAAGGAATGCTTTGTTCAGGAAGTGAGTTAAATTTGTCCGAAGACAGTGATGGCATTATAGAATTAATAGATAAGGAAAAAGAAGTTGGTAAAAGTTATTTTAAGAATAAAACAGAAAAATCTATAGAAATTTCTATCACACCTAATAGAGCTGATTGTCTAGGAGTAAGAGGAATAGCCAGAGACTTAGCATCATCTGGGATTGGAAGTCTTTTAAAATTTAAAAAAAAGCCATTTAAACAAAAAATGAAACAGTCAGTAAAAGTTTCGATTTCAAAGGAAAAAGAACAAGGATGTTTATCATTCGGCAGTTGTTATATAAAAAATATAACTAATAAAGAAAGTCCAGAGTGGTTGAAAAATAAAATTATAGCTTTAGGTTTGAAACCAATTTCTGCAGTAGTAGACATTACAAACTATGTAATGTTTGATTTGAACAGGCCTCTTCATGCCTATGACGCTGAAAAAATAGATAAAGAAATATTTGTTAGAAACTCAAAGAATGGTGAAGAGTTTAAGGCATTAGACAACAAAAAATATAAATTAAAAAAAGGCATGTGTGTTATAGCTGATAAGAGTGACATCCTAGGATTAGGAGGAATAGTTGGAGGAACAAAAACCTCAACAGAGTTAGATACAAAAAATATATTATTAGAATCAGCTTATTTTTTACCGTCTTCGATTAGAAAAACATCTCGTCAATTAAATATAAACACAGACGCGAAATATAGATTTGAACGAGGAATAGACCCAAATTCTGTTCAAGAGGGTTTAGAAGTTGCTGCAGAATTAATAATCAAGATTTGTGGTGGAGAAGCAAGCAAGTTTTCCATCTCCGGTCAGAAAACTCAGAAAAATAAAACTTTAGAATTTGAAGTTGAAAAATTCCAAAACTTAATTGGCATACCAATTTCTATATCTGAGTCTAGTAAAATTTTATCATCATTAGGTTTTAAATGTAAAAAGAGTAAAAAAAATTTAAAAGTAGAAATTCCTTCTTGGAGGCAAGATATATCCCAAGATGTTGATTTAATTGAGGAATTAATAAGAATTAAAGGTTTCGATAAAATTAAATTAATTGAACCTGAAAGAAAAAGAGGAAAAGAAACACTTGATTATAAACAAAAACTTTTTCATCTTTCACAAAGATCCTTGGCATCAAAAGGTTACATTGAAACTATAACTTGGTCATTTACAAATTCAAACATAGACAAACAATTTTCTAAGGGAGAAAATGAAATAAAGATTTTTAATCCTATTTCTTCTGATTTAAATGTTTTAAGGAGATCAATATTTTCCAATCTTTCTATTTATTTAAAAAAAAATCAAGATAGAGGATACGAAGATTTATCATTATTTGAAATAGGACCTGTTTTTTTTGGTCAAAGGCCGGGAGAGCAAGAAATAGTTGTTGGAGGTATAAAGTCAGGTCAAGTTAATAAAAAAAGTTGGAATGAAAAAACAAGAAATATAGATATTTTTGATGTGAAAAGTGATGCGATAAGAACACTCATTGAATTAGGTTTAGAAGAGAAAAATCTTTTCGTAAGCGATTTGACTAAAGATAGTTATCATCCAGGACGTTCAGGATCTATTACATTAAAATCTGAAAAAGGACCTCTGCTAGCTTATTTTGGTGAATTACATCCTGGAATACTAAAAAAATTAGATTTTAAAGATCAAAATATATTTGGATTTGAAATCTTTTTGAAAAATATTCCTGAGCCAAACAAAAAAATAAGAGAATCAAAATTAAATTATAAAGTGTCAGATTTTCAAAAATCTGAAAGAGATTTTGCTTTTGTAATAGATAAATCATTTAAAATTGGTTTACTGGAAAAATTAATTAAGTTAGTAGATGAAAATATTATACAAAAAGTAAGTACATTTGATATTTATGAAGGTGATAATATTCCAAAAGATAAAAAATCAGTCGCTATTAATGTAATACTTCAAGCCCCAAATAAAACTTTAAGTGAAAAAGATTTAGATAATGTAAGTCAAAAAATAATAGAAACGGTTAAAGAAAAAACTGGCGCAACAATTAGGTCCTAATGTCAGATATAGAAAGAATACGTAATTTTTCAATAATTGCGCACATTGATCATGGAAAATCTACTATAGCTGATAGAATAATACATAAGTGTGGTGGATTAACTGACAGAGAAATGAAGACACAAGTTCTCGACTCAATGGACATTGAGAGAGAAAGAGGAATTACTATAAAGGCTCAGACAGTTAAATTAAAGTATAAAGCAAAAGACGGTAAGGATTATATTTTAAATATAATTGATACACCTGGACATGTAGATTTCGGCTATGAGGTAAGCAGATCCTTATCTGCTTGCGAAGGTTCTTTATTAATTGTTGATAGCACTCAAGGAGTTGAAGCTCAAACTTTAGCTAATGTATACCAAGCTCTCGAGATTAATCATGAAGTAATTCCAATTTTAAATAAGATAGATTTACCTGCATCCGATTTAGAAAAAACTAAAAAAGAGATAGAGGATGTAATAGGTATAGACACCTCAGGGGCAATAGGATGTTCTGGAAAAACTGGTGAAGGTATCGATGAAATTCTTGAGTCAATTATTAAAATTTTACCACCACCAACCGGTTTTCAGTCTGAAAAATTAAAATCTTTATTAGTAGATAGTTGGTATGACACGTATTTAGGCGTTGTTATTTTAGTGAGAGTCATTAATGGAAAGATAAAAAAAAATATGAGAATTAAATTGATGTCCAATAATCAAGAATATGTTGTGGAAAAAGTAGGAGTTTTTACTCCTAAGCCATTAGATATTGAAGAGTTAAACTCAGGAGAAATTGGTTTTATAATTACTGGAATTAAGACCTTATCTGAAACAAAAGTAGGAGATACTATTTGTGATGCAATAAACTCAATAACTGATCCATTGCCAGGATTTAAACCAAGTAAACCAGTAGTTTTTTGTGGCTTGTTTCCAGTTGATAGTTCTGAATATCAAAAATTAAAAGACGGTCTTGGTAAACTTAAACTTAACGATGCAAGTTTTTCTTACGAAGCAGAGTCTTCTAGCGCGCTAGGTTTAGGATTCAGATGTGGTTTTTTAGGTTTACTTCATTTAGAAATTATAACAGAAAGATTAGAAAGAGAATTTGATGTAAACTTAATCACAACAACTCCAGGCGTAATTTATAAAGTACATAAAATAAAAGGTGAAATTATAGATCTTCAGAATCCTTCAAGCATGCCAGATCCAACTCAAATTGTAAAAATTGAAGAACCATGGATAAAAGCTACAATTATCACTCCAGATGAATATTTAGGATCAATAATAAAAATTTGCCAAGATAAAAGAGGTGTTCAAACTAATCTGAGCTATTCAGGAAACAGAGCAGTTTTATCTTATGACCTTCCGTTAAATGAAGTCGTTTTTGATTTCAATGATAGGTTAAAATCAGTTTCAAGCGGGTATGCAAGTTTTGATTATGAAATTACAGGCCATAAAGAAGGTGACCTTGTCAAACTAAGTATATTGGTTAACGCTGAGACAGTTGATGCTTTAGCAATGATTATTCATAAAGACTTTGCTCAAACGACTGGTAGGCAAGTTTGTGAGAAATTAAAAGATTTAATTCCTAGACATAATTTTATGATACCTATTCAAGCTGCAATAGGAGGTAAAATAGTTGCTAGAGAATCTATTAAAGGGTTTTCTAAGGATGTTCTTACAAAAATACATGGTGGCGGAGCAGGAGATAGAAAAAAAAAATTACTTAAAAAGCAAAAAAGAGGAAAAGCTAGATCAAAACAATTCGGTAGAGTTGAAATACCTCAAGAAGCTTTTATTGGTGTATTAAAAATTAATAAAGAAACTTAATGAACAAACTATTTATAATTTCAAACGAAAGCGTTTTTAATTATGAGGATAAATTTTTTTGTGACAATATTGATATGAAGTCTTTACCTGAGGGATTAAGCAAAGAATTTGAAATTAATATTCTAGCAAGAAAATCAAAAAAAAATAGATCTCATCAAATTAATATAAAAAACATAAAAATTTTTCGAAATATATTTTCATTTTTAGCTGGTGTTTTAAAAAATATTTACGAAAAAAATTCAAAATATTTAATAATTTCAATTTCACCTTTTACTTTTCTTGCATGTTTATTGCTACGACTATTTAGAAAAAAACCTATAGTTTATTTAAGAAGCGATGGTTATGGAGAATACAGATCAATTCTCGGTTTTATTGGACCCTCTATTTATCATTGTATGTTTACTGTTACATCAATGATTTCTGACTTAATTAGCTGCAGAGAATATATTTTAAGAAATAAAAAAGGAAATTTAGTTTCACCATCTCAACTCGATGAGAGTTGGTTTAAAAATATAATAAATCCTAATTTTGACAAAATTAAACTACTCTATATTGGTAGAATAAAGATAGAAAAAGGAATTTATTCACTACTAGATATTATAAAAAATAACAATGAAATAGAATTATCAATAGTCGGAGCTGAAAAAAAACAACTGCACAACATCAAACAAGATAATGTAAGTGTTCATGAAATAGAAAATAATAAACAAAGATTAATTAATTTTTACGATAGTAGTAATATTTTTATATTACCTTCATTAACAGAGGGTCATCCAATGGTTCTTTTAGAAGCATTAGCAAGAAAAAGACCTGTAATTATTTTTGAAGAAATTAAACATGTTATAGGTGATAAAGAAGGAGTCTTTGTTTCAAAAAGAAATTCTGAAAACCTGATTGAAACTATCAATCACATTAAAATGAATTATACAAAAATTAGTAAACAGATGGATCAAAACAAATTACCCACTTACAAAAATTTTATCAAAGAGTTTGAAATTAGAATTTCAAATTCGAACTAAAAGGAGAGGTGGCCGAGTGGTTGAAGGCGCACGCTTGGAAAGCGTGTA
>JBJLCZ010000011.1:0-109573 GCA_045567335.1 Candidatus Pelagibacteraceae bacterium | reverse complement strand
CTAGCTTAGGTGATAATTTTTTTAAAGTATATCGTAGTGTATTTAAAAATTCTATCATTTTCGGCCTTGCTTTAATCATATCATTTTTAGATTTCCACACACCAATCATATGAAATTGAGATTTTGCAGTTTCAACAAACAATGCAGAGGTCTGACCTTTAAATTTAGGCCTCTTTTTTACTAGTTTGATATACTTGCTTCTTAAAGATGGTTTTACTTTAACTTTAACTACATTTACATATTTGCTCATTTTTCTCCCTTTAATTTATTTAATTTATTTTAGTAAATTCCAGATTTTACCAATTTATCAATTTCTTTTTTGGACTCTGGTATTAATTTATAAATAAATTTGTCACATTCGGTGGTCTTATTTTCATCATAAGGTTTACCATAAAGTTCGTCTACTAACTTGTTCAGTTCTTGATTGATTAAATTTTCTTTAAGTCCTTCTTTAATTAAATAAGATGTTAAAAACTTTTTTGCAGCAATAGAATGGACAATTTTATCTAATTTTAGAGTACCTTGCGGTATCATGCTATTAGCATAATAAAGCCCAGCACATTCAAGTGTAGCTTTCTTGTCCTTAGAGTTTAGATGTCCATCAGCAAAAGCTGGGATTAGAAATGCAAAAAATAATATTATCAAAATTTTTTTCATAATTTATTCAGACTTTAATTAAAATTATTAAAAAATAGCATTGCTAAAATTAAATTACAGGTATGCATTTTGCCTACAACTAAAAATTGAAATTTAAATTATAATTATGTTTAAAAACAGTTTTTGCTACTAAAACCTACTATCATATTACTTCTGTTAATCTCAAATTTTCTTTCACACAATATTTTAAATTTTTTTGTAATATAAACATAATGTCTATTTCCAGATTCTTTAAACTCAATTTTATCTGGTTTGCCAAATACAATTTTTAATTCTGACTCTGGCTGATTCAACCATTTGCTTAGTTCGACTTCTTCTTTTTCAGTTTTGGCATCTATTTTGTCTGTTACTGATTGACATGAAGTCAAAACTATTGCGTAAATAATTATAGAAAAATAAATAAATTTTTTTCTCATATGACAATTTTAAGATACACCTAAAAGTTATAAACAGAAATATTACCTCTAGGTTGTAAAATGAACAATTCACATCATTTTATCAGTATTTTTCTAAAGAATCAGGTAATTAAGTTTTAACAGGAGGTCTATCTATGATGGAAAAATATTTTGAGTATAAAAAACACAAAACTAATTTTAAAACTGAAGTAATTGCTGGCGTCACAACATTTTTGACTATGGCTTATATAATGTTCTTAAATCCCTTTATTCTTTCCGGTGAATTTGCTGGAGCAGAAAAAGGTTTTTTTGATTTTGGTGCAGTATTTACAGCCACAATTGTTGCTACAGCTATAGCTTGTTTCATAATGGCATTTTATGGAAAAACTTGGCCGATAGGTTTAGCTCCAGGTATGGGTATCAATGCCTTCGTAGCATTTGGTGTCGTTGCTGGGATGGGTTACACACCTCAAGCAGCTCTAGGAGCTTGTCTAGTTGCAGGTGTATTATTTTTAATTATATCTTTAACACCGTTAAGAGCTTGGATAGTAAATTCTATTCCAAAAAGTCTAAAACTAGGTATTGGAGGAGGAATAGGTCTTTTTCTTGCAATTATAGGATTAGAAATAATGGGAGTAGTAGGAGATCATCCTGTAACACTAGTTACACTTGGAGATATTAAAAATCCCTTAGTGCTTCTGGGATGTCTTGCTTTTGTAGTTATGATTGTATTAGAAAAAATGAAAATTAGAGGAAACATTATAATAGGTATACTTGTTTTTAGTGTTATCGCTTGGGTAACTGGCCTAGCAAAGTTTAACGGGTTAGTTAGTGCGCCACCACCAATGACTTACCTCTTTGAATTTGATCTAAACGCAGCTTTTACTGCAGGAATGTCAACAGTAATATTTACTTTATTATTTATCGATTTTTTTGATACAGCAGGTACTTTAACTTCGGTAGCTAATGTTGCCGGCAAGGTTGATAAAAACGGAAAAGTAAAAGATATAAATAAGGCTATGATGTCTGATAGTGTTGGAACCGTAGCTGGTGCTTTGATGGGAACAACTACAGTTACAAGTTATGTAGAGTCAGGAGCAGGTGTAAAAGCTGGAGGCAGAACTGGAATGACCTCTCTTGTAATAGGAGTTTTATTCTTATCTTGTTTATTTTTTTCTCCATTAGCAACAAGCTTACCAAAAGAAATTGATGGAGCTGCATTACTTTATGTAGCAATACTTTTTGTAAGAAATATAACAGATATAGAATGGGACGATATCGCAGAATCAGGTCCGGCTGTACTGGCTATGATTTGTATGCCTCTTACTTATAGTATTAGTAATGGTATCGCATTAGCATTTATTTCTTATGCATTAATAAAAATTTTAACTGGCAAATTTAGTTCCACTTCACCTGCAATATGGGTTATTGCAATTTTAAGTGTTATAAGTTTTGCTGTTGCTTAAAAATTAATTTAAGGGCTGGCTAAAAGTTAGCCCTTATTTACTCTTCTTATGTTTCTTAATTAGATCCTCAATTCTAACCTCTTCATAGTGCTCGAAAGGTTGTACAATCCATGGATTACCATCAAGTCTCTGTGCGCAGTAATCTGGTTCAAAAGTTGAATCTTTTTTTTTCCACAAAACAGCGGTCTTAATGCTCTCAATTTCTTTAATTTTTGGGTAGCTATAAAGCCAATTAATACTTTTTTTTAAAGTTACTCCTGTATCTGATAAATCATCACAAAGAAGAAGTCTTCCGCCCATATCTTGTACAGTTGAACTCATTTCTCTAGAAAAAACTAATTCACCCTGTTGATCTTCAGTGCCTTCACCTGAGTATGACTCCACGGCAAGATATGCACACTTAAGTTTAAATACTCTGCTTAAAACATCTATAATTGGAGATCCTCCTCTCATTATGCCTATTAGCATAGTGGGTTTATAACCGCTTTCAAAAATTTGTATTGCGAGTTTTTCAACTATTAAATTATACTCTTTCCAATCTATGATAAGTTTATCAGCCATATAAATTATTAATTCTTTTTGGAGGAATTGTAAATGAGCAAAGGATATTGGATAGCTAAAGTGAATATAAGTGATAGTGATGCATTTAAAGAATACGCTAGTAGAGCAAAATTAGCTATTGAAAAACATGGGGGTAAGTACATCGTTAGAGGTGGAAATTTTTCCTTACTAGAGGGCAAACATGATTTTGAAAGAAACGTGATTGTAGAGTTTGATAGTGTTAAAAAAGCCCGAGAATGTTTTAATTCAAAAGAATATCAGGAAGCCAAATCTTATAGAAATGGCAAAGCTGATTTTAATGCTATAGTTATAGAGGGATATTAATATTGGATTGGTTCGTCATCGATTGATCTCCACAAGTACCAAGTAGCTACAGAGCAGTAAGGAGAAAATTTCTTATATAGTTGATTTAAGAATCGATTTGGCGGAAAGTATCTTTTATTATAATTATTAGATATCGCTCTTAATAAACCTATATCTTGAAGTGGCCAAATATTTGACCTGTTATAAGTAAACAAGAGAATCATTTCTGCTGACCATTTGCCAATCTGTCTTAAATTAGATAAGTATTCTATAGCTTCCTCGTCACTCATCTTTTTGATTAAACTTGGTTTAAAAGTTTTGTTAATAATTTTTTTTGCTAATTCTTTTATGCCTTTAACTTTCTGTCTGCTTAATCCACAACTTTTAAGGCTCTGGCTAGAAAGTTTATTAACTACTTTAGCTGAAATTTTATTTCTGCATTTTTTTTTAAATTTAAAAAAAACAGAATTTGCAGCTACTACACTAATTTGTTGTCCGATAATACTTTTACAAAGTGAAAAAAAAACATCATTTCTTGTAATTAATGAACCATCTTTATAATTAGAAATTAGCTTTTTCATAACCTTATCTTTTTTTGATAAAATTTTTTTAGCTTTATTCCAATAATGAGGTTTATTGCTCATGATCGTGGAGTTATAATTTGTTTTTTAAGTTGAGACTCTCTTGTAAAAATAATTAGAGAACTTAGAATAACAAGAGTTGCACCAACCAATGTAAGAACTTTAGGTACTTCACTCCAAATGAAAAAACCAAAAAAAATTGCAAAAACTAAGCTTAAGTACTTTATGGGTGTCACTAGTGACGCTTCAGCAAGTCTATAACTTTGAGTTAATAATAAGTTGGCAATACTCCCACAAAGTCCCAAAATAAAAAAGATTAAAAAATCAATTTTTGTTGGCATAATCCAGTCTACAAAAAAAATTGAACATAATCCTAAGAATGTGCATAAAAAAGTAAAATAGAAAGCTATTGTGTAATTTTCTTCTGTCTTGGAGAGAGACCTTACGCTTATCGCTACACAGGCAAAAAATATGCAAAAAATAATTGGAGCAATATAAAAATAATTTAAATCTATAAAAGCAGGTTGGACAATTAATAGCATTCCAATAAACCCTAAAAAAACTGCAAACCATCTTTTAATTCCAACCTTTTCAGATAAAAAGAAAATTGATGCTATTGTTACAAATATAGGTCCTCCAAAAGTAAGTGAAATTACATCAGCCAAAGGTAACTCTCTTAACCCATATAAAAGTGCTATGATAGCTAATGCACCAGTTATCGCTCTAAAAGCATGTAATCCAGGTCGTGAAGTTTTATAAAAACTTAAGATTTTATTTCTTGGTATAATAAAAAAAATTGGAATAAATCCAATAAAGAATCTAAAAAACAATACTTGGCCAACTGGATAATAATCTAGCCATTTGACGCAGATATCCATAATAGAGAAACAAATAACGCTTGCTACCATATACAATACGCCTATTTGATTTTGTGTTAACAATTTAATATCCTCATATAATCTTAATATATTAAATAACTTATGCAGAAATGTACACTTGCACTTGGTTGTTTTTGGAAACCTGAGGAAAACTTCAAAAATAAACCTGGTATTATAAAATCTGAAGTAGGCTATGCTGGAGGCGCTAAGTCTAATGTAACATATGAAGAAGTATGTACAGGAACTACTGGACATGCAGAAGTTGTAAAATTGACTTTTGATGAAAATATAATCTCTTTTAAAAAAATATTAGATCTTTTTTTTAAAATGCACGATCCAACCCAAAAAGATATGCAGTTTCCTGATGTAGGAACTCAATACAGAAGTGAAATATTTTATGAAAATAATAAGCAAAAAGAAGAGGCTGAAGAAGTTTTGAATAAAATAAATACAATTTTCGATAATAAAATTGAAACAAAGATTTCAAAAATAAAAAATTATTGTAAAGCAGAAGAATATCATCAAAGATATATAGAAAAGAAAAGAAATGAATAATTTAGTAACTACAGAATGGCTTGAGAAAAATTTAAGCGATGTAAGAATATTTGATGCAAGTTGGCATCTTCCAAATTCAAAACGAAATGGATTTGATGAATTTAATATTACTCATATAAAAAATGCAAATTTTTTTGATATTGATGAAAATTCTAATAAGCAATCTAGTCTTCCACACATGTTGCCAAGTCAAAATGAATGGGAAATAAAAATGTCTAATTTAGGAATTAAAAATTCTGATCATATTGTTGTATACGATAATTCCGACGTAATTAGCTCATGCCGAGTTTGGTATAATTTTTTATATTTTAATCATAATCCAAATTTAATTTCTGTTTTAGATGGAGGATTAAAAAAATGGTTAAACGAAAAAAAAGAAACAACAACAACTGTTAAAAAATTTGAAAAAAGTTCTTACAAAGCTAAAGAGAACTCAAGTATAGTTGTAAATAAGGAGCAAATTATTTCTAATATTAAGGATGAATTATTTGAATTAATTGATGCTAGAAGTAAAGAAAGATTTCTAGGTTTGCAACCAGAACCAAGAAAAGAACTCAAAAGTGGAAACATTAAAGGATCAAAAAATATTCCATTTACACTAATGATTAATGAAGAAAATCGGACGTTTAAAAAAAAAGAGGAATTGGTTTCAATATTTAAAGAAAGTAAAATTGATTTAAATAAAGAGATGGTATTTACATGCGGTTCTGGTATTACTGCGTGTATTTTAGGTCTAGCTAATTCTATTATAAGTGGTAAAAAACCTATTATCTATGATGGTTCTTGGGCAGAGTATGGACTTAAATAAAAATGAAAACTTCAACTAAAATAAAAACCTTTTTAATAATTTTTTTTATAAGTATATTTGCTGTTATTGCTGCTAGATATTTCATAGGTTTGCATTTTAAAAAAAAATTTAGTGTAAGGCCAGCACCAGGCGTAATAATAACAAAAGTAGAAAAATCTTTATTTTATAAAAGTATAGAAACATTTGGGACAGCCATAGCTCAAAGCTCAAAAACTTATAGGGTAAAAAAAGAAAATATAGTTGGCAATCTTGACATAGAGAATAGGTTTGTAAAAAAAGGAGATATAATTGTTGCTTTGAAAGATAGTGAAAATATTGTGGCTGATTTTGCAGGCAGACTTGGAAAAAGAGAAATTGCACAAGGTGTACTTGGTTCGGACAGTTTAATCATAACCTTAGATGATCTTAAAAATATAATGATAGATATTAAAGTGCCTGAAAATTACGTAGGAGTTTTAAAGAAAAATCTTAAAGCAAGAATTTCAAGTTCTGCTTTTAATAAAACTTTCAGTGGCAAAGTGGGTTCGGTAAGCTCCAGAATAGATCCTTCAACTCGTTCAATTTTAGCAAGAATAATTGTTGATAATTCAAATTTTGAGATAATTCCTGGTCAGTTAATGACAGTAAAAGTCATATATGACGAAGAAAATAAAATTGGAGTTCCAGAAAGTGCAATTACTATTCAAGGTAAAACAGCATTTGTTTATTTGATAAACAAAGATATTGCAGAAAAAAGAAATATAGAGATAGGTAAGAGAAATTTTGGAAAAGTTTCTGTTATTAAAGGTATATCTGAAGGAGATAAAGTGATTAGTGAAGGAGTTTCTAAAGTAAGAGATAAAGCAAAAGTAAAGATTTTAAAATCTATTAACTAAAAAAATAAATATGTTCTTAACAGATTTATCAATAAAAAGACCAGTGGTAGCCTCAGTAATGAGTCTTGTCTTAGTTATTTTTGGACTTGTGACTTTTCAGGAGATACCAACTGATGAATTGCCTGATGTTCAACCACCTATAGTTACAATACAAACTGATTACAAAGGAGCTTCAGCTGAAATTATAGATACACAAATTACTCAAAAAATTGAAGATTTTGTAGGTGGTACTCCTGGTTTAGAAACAATTGATTCTTTTAGTGAAGATGAAAGTTCAAGAATAACTCTTACGTTTGAAACTAGTCTTAATCTAGATGATGTAACGAATGACGTAAGAAGTTCGGTCGCAAGAGTTGTTGATAATTTGCCTGATGGAGCTAAACAACCTGAAATATTCAAACAAAGTGCAGGTATGAGAACTACCATGTGGCTATCTTTCAGTTCGAATGATATGTCTGATCTTGAATTAACTGACTATGCTGATAGATTTTTAACTGATACTTTTTCTACAGTTCCTGGGGTTGGTAGAGTAAGACTTGGCGGACAAAGAGAGTTATCATTAAGAGTGTGGATTGATCCTATTGCCTTAGCAGCTCGAGATTTAACTACTCAAGAAGTAATTCAAGCATTGAAAAAAGAAAATATTGAGTTTCCAGCTGGTAGAATTGAGTCAAAAGACATTGATCTTACTATTAAGCTAGATAAAGCATATCAAAATTTGGAAAGTTACAAGAAGCTTCCATTAAAAAGGGCAAGAGATGGTTCTATTATTATATTAGATGATGTTGCTAAAGTTGAGATAGGAGCAGAATCTACTAGAACTTTATTCAAAGGAAATGGAAAACAAGTCGTTGGTATAGGAATATACCAACAATCTGACGCTAATACAATTTCTGTTGCTGATGGAATTAAAAATAAGATTAAAGAAATAAACCCTTCTTTACCACAAGGCACAACTCTTGAAGTTTCTTTTGATAGAAGTAATTATATTAAATCTGCAATTAAAGAAGTTTATAAAACTCTAATAATTGCATTAATTTTAGTAACTATAATAATCTATTTGTTTTTAGGAAATATAAGAGCACTCATTGTGCCGATTATAGCTTTACCAGTTTCATTAATTTCTACTTTTTTAGCTATATATATTTTTGATTTTTCAATCAATCTTTTTACTTTGATGGCATTAGTTTTAGCTATTGGAATAGTTGTTGATGATGCAATTGTTATGCTTGAAAATATTGTAAGAAGAATAGAACTTGGTGATAGTCCTTTAGTTGCGGCATATAAGGGAGCTAAACAAGTTTCTTTTGCAATAATAGCTACCACCGTTGTTCTGGTTGCAGTATTTGTCCCGCTCATTTTTATTAAAGGTATTACAGGAGTTCTATTTACACAAACTGCTATTACACTCGCCTCAGCAGTAATAATATCTAGCTTTGTAGCACTTTCCTTAAGTCCGATGTTAGGAAGCAAATTTTTAAAAAAAAATATGAAAAAATCAAGAATTGTAATTAAATTTGAAAAATTTTTAAAAGAGATTACTTTTTCTTACAAAAAATCACTAATGGTCTGGATAAATAAAAAAAAAATAATCTTATCTTTTTTAACAATTATTTTAAGTTTAACTGTTTTTTTATTTATTTTTTCTCCAAAAGAATTAATTGCACCTGAAGATAGAGGTGCTTTCTTTATTATAGTAAAAGCGCCACAAGGATCAGGTTTTAATTTTACAAAATCAAAGGCCGAAGATATTGAAAAATTATTGCTTCCGAAAGTTGGAGGAGGCGAATACAGAAAACTCATTATGAGAGTTCCAGGATTTGGTAAATCTTCAAAACAAGTAAATAGTGGTTTTATAATTGTACTTTTAGAACCTTGGTCAAAAAGAGATCGTCATGGGGTAAAAATTATGCGAGAATCTTTTAAAGAAATATCTCGAGTGCCAGGAGTCCTTGCATTTCCTGTAATGCCACAAGGAATACGAACTGGAGGAATTGAAAGTCCAGTTCAGTTTGTAATTTTAGGAAATACATACGATCAACTTGTTAAGTGGAAAGAATTAATCAAAAAAGAAGCTAGAAAAAATCCTGGACTATCTACAATACAAGATGATTTTGATTTAAATAAACCTCAAATTAACGTGAAGATTGATCAAAAAAAAGCTGCTGACTTAGGTGTATCAACTGAAGATATAGGTCAAACAATTGAAACAATATTTGGATCAAAAAGTGTTACTCAATTTACACAAGACGGAAAAGAATACTCAATAATTCTTCAAGGAGATATTAAAGACAGGCAAGAACCAGATAGTATAAGTAAAGTATTTGTTAGATCAAAAAATAATGGAAAGCTTGTATCTGTTTCAAATTTAGTTTCTTACAGTGAAGAGGGACAATCACCTTTTTTAGCAAGATATAATAGGCAAAAAGCTGTAACCATATCTGCAAGATTAGTGGGTGATTATTCTTTAGATGAAGCATTAAAATTTTTAGTAAATGTAGTAGAAAAAAATACACCACAAGCAAAAATTGCCTACAAAGGAGAAAGTGAAGAATACAAGAAAACAAACAATGAGTTATATGTTATCTTTATATTAGCATTGGTAACGGCCTATCTTGCAATGTGTGCTCAATTTGAAAGTTGGCGACATCCGCTAACGATTATGTTGACTGTTCCTTTAGCTATCTTGGGAGGAATTTTAGGCATTTTGGTGGTTGGATCATCAATAAACGTATACAGTCAAATTGCCTTAGTTATTTTAATAGGCCTTTCTGCAAAAAACGGCATTTTAATAGTAGAGTTTGCAAATCAACTTCGTAAAGAGGGGAAAAAAATTGAGATCGCTATAGTAGAAGCTTCTACAATAAGACTAAGGCCAATCCTTATGACAAGTCTCTCAACAATTTTTGGAGTTTTACCTCTTATAATTGGCTCTGGTCCAGGAGCTGCGAGTAGGCTTACAGTAGGAATCACTATTTTCGGAGGAATGTTATTTTCAACTTTTTTTACTTTATATGTAATTCCAACAGTATATTCAATTATAGGAAAAAATACTCAAAGAATTGATGCCGTAGAAATTGAGTTGAATAAACAGCTTAAAAAATAATATATTTATTTTTATCTAAATTTTTCTTACATAATGTAAGTTGTTTCTTATATTTTTTAGAAAATTCTCTTACTGACTTTGCGTAAATAACTGCTTTCTTATCACTTTTATAGTTTTTATAATCACCCCATCCTTTATAATAAGCAAGATATTGTCGATAAGCATCTTTTTTAGAAATTTTTAAAATCTTTGAAGACTTATTTACATACCAGCCAATAAAATCTACAGAGTCTTTAAATCTCATTCTTGTGGCAAGTTTATTACCTGTTTCTTTTTTATATTGTTCCCAAGTCCCTTTTACTGCCTGAGAATAACCAAATGAACTAGAAGGTCTTTTAAATGGAATTATTTTAAACAATTTTACTCTAGGTGGTTTTGCCAGCCAATTAAAGCTACTTTCTTTTTTAACAAAAGCTAATTGTATATGTATTGGAACTCCCCACTTCTCATAAGCTGATTTTGAATGTTTATACCACAAATATCTTTCCTCAAATATTGCACAGCTATTTTGAGTATTTTTAGGAATTGAAGAACAAGCTGAAATTATAATTAATATTAATAGATAAAAATATTTTTTAAAATGAATCACTTCTCAATTTATATAAGAAATTAATTAAGCTTTCTCCATTTTTCTGGTCTTGTAAAAGAACCTGCCCAAATACCCATTTTATTCTCTTTTGCGAATTTCTCATCTGCCATATAAATCTTGGAATATCTTCTATAAGCAACAGCATAACCGCTTTTTACCATCCATTTATTTAAATTAATTTTTTCCTCAAAACATGTTGCCAAATATCTTTTATACCTATCTTTTCCTGACGATTTACAAATTACTAATTTATTAGCAATTTTTTTTTTAAGTTTTTCCTTTGAATGTTTTCCACAATAGTATTCTTTTTGAAAATTTATATTTATCATAGAAGATATTTTTAAAAAATTTTTTTTACATTTTTGCCTTATTTCAGGAGCATCAATACCTTCAAGTCGTATCTTATGAGAATTTATATAGATAGTATCTCCATCAACTATTTTTGGAATTCCTTTCAATTCATGCGCGTGGAGTTTTTGAGAAAAAATTATAAATATAATTATCAATATCTTTATCATTTAATTATTTTTCCTATTAAAAAAATTATTATTACTCCAGCCATATTTGCTAACAAATCATAAATTTCAAATGCTCTATTTGGAATGATAAAATGGGAAATTTCTAGAATAATTGACATTGTTAAAATAAAATAAAAACTTGTTAAAAATATAATTTTTTTTTTATTACATATTGAAGCCAATACTGATAAATATATAAAAAAAATAAAATGGTTGATAGAGGTTCCAATTGGATTATTAACTAAATTAGGTTGTTGTCCTAAATCTCCATACAAAAAATATCCTATGAGGCTACCAGGAAATAAATAAAGAACCAACAATGTTGTTAAAGAGAAATAATAAAGATATTCTGTTAATTTAAAAAAATTATTTTTCATTATGAATTTAATATAGTACATAATATCTTATATTTATCTATTATGAGTAAATTAATACTTACAAGACATGGACAAAGCGTATGGAACGCTGAAAACAGATTTACAGGTTGGGTGGATATTGATTTATCAGAAAAAGGAGTTTTGGAAGCTCAAAAATCAGGTAAACTAATAAAAGGATTGAGTATAAATATAGATATCTCGTATACGTCTTTTTTAAAAAGAGCAATTAAGACACTCACAACAATTCTTAAAGAAAATAATTTAGAACTTAAATTTAATACGTCATGGCAAATGAATGAGAGACATTATGGGTCTTTGACAGGATTAAATAAAGAAGAAACAAAAAAGAAAATTGGTGCAGAACTATTTAAAAAATATAGAAGATCTTGGGATATATCTCCACCACCAATGGCTGAAAATAATAATATTCAATCTTTATTTAGTCCTCTGAATGCAAGTATTCCTTTGGGTATGATACCTTTTACGGAATCTTTAAAAGATACTTATGACAGAGTAATTCCTTATTATAAAAAAGAAATAAAAGAAAAAATTAAAGAAAACAAAAATGTTTTAATATCAGCTCATGGAAATTCATTAAGAGCACTTTGCAAATATTTGTTTAAAATATCTGATCAAAAAATAAGCGATTTAGAAATTCCTACAGGCAATCCTTTAATCGTAGAATTTGATAAAAGTTCTGTTGTAAAAAAATATTATTATCTTGACGAAAGCAGATCAAAGAATATTATTTTTAATCAGTAAAATTTAAACTTAATATTTTATCGTAGTTTTCTTTTGTGTTTAAGTGATAGAACTTTTTATTACTTTCATTGCCTATTAAGGAACTGTCTTTAATTAACTGATTCCAAATTATGTTCATAGAAAATATTTCATCTTTAGTGAAGGTAAAAATATTTTGATCTAAAATTTGAAGACCGGTAAAAATAAATTCATTGATATTATCTCTTGAGATTAAACCATTATTAAGATTAAAATCTCCCTTAAAAGAATTATCAAAACTTAATTTTTTATTAACTAACAACAAACAAGACTTTTTTTGTTTAAAATATAAACTTTCTAATCTTCTTAGTTCATCTGTATAAATATCACTCCATAAAGTATCAGGATTTATGACTATGAAAGGTTTTTTGAAAGATCTAGTAGCTTTGAGTATTCCGCCTCCAGTGTCTAACAATGTGTGTTGCTCATCAGAAATTATAATTTTTGCTTTATATTTTTTTTTTTTAATAAAATCTTTTATTTGATCAGCCAGGTAATGAACGTTAATAGCTATTTCTTCCACACCATGAGCTAATAACAATTCTATTGCTCTCTCTAGTAAATTTTTTTTTCCTATTTGGATTAATGGTTTAGGAGTCTTTAAGGTAACCGGCTGCATTCTTTTTCCTAATCCAGCAGCTAGAATCATTCCATGTTTAATTTTCATATTTGTTTCATCTTTTTAAATCTTTTAAGGGGTAAATATTTTTTAAATAATATGTTTAGTTTGTTAAAAATAGGATTTTTCATTCTTCTTTCAATAAGTATCCATGTATAAGGCAAATATTTTAAATAATTTAATTTATTATCTCTTTTACATAAACGTACAAATATTCCTAATATTTTTAAATTTCTTTGGACGGATAATATATCAAAATCATTTTTTAAATATATTTTATCTTTTATTTTAAATTTTGCTTTTAAAATATAATATTTAAATAAATTTTCTTGTAAACTTCTTGGTAATTTAATTCTGACGTCGTCTATTAATGAAGCAACATCATATAAAGGATTTCCAATAATTGCATCTTGACTATCTATAACACTTAACTTTTTATTATTAAGCATTATGTTTGAAGCATGAAAGTCTCTATGTGTAAAAAAATTATTTTTTAAATATAGTTTTTTATAAATTTTTTTTAATTCTTGTTTTATTATTTTTTTAATTTTATTAAGATTTTTATTTTTAAAAAAAAATTTTAGATACCAATCAAAAAATAAATCTGATTCCTTTTGTAGATTACTTATTGAATAAGTTTTAAATCTTACTTTTTTAGTATTAAAATAATAATTTTTTTTAAGTTTAATTTTTTGTATTTTTAGCAAAAGATCAATTAATTTTTTATAATCTTCAAGTTTATTTTTTTTATTTTTAATATGATCATAAAATGTTTTATCTCCCAAGTCGGTAATTTCAATCATATTGTCTTTGTAAAAATTTTTAATTAGTTCTGGTGATAAAATTTTATGTTTTTTAAAAATCTTATTTACAACAGAATAAACAATTAAATTCTTAAATTTTTCTTTTTTAGCAAATACTATAATTGAAGTTTTTTTATTTTTTTTTACTCTATAAAAATTTCTAAATGAAGCGTCTCCAGAAATTTTTTTAAATTTATAATTCATTTAATTTATAGCCCATCCACTTGCCTTTTCCCTTTAATATTAAATCTCTTTCGTTTTCATTATTAGAATAATTTATATGTAATTCCAATCTATCAGTGACATTCATTTCCATTAATTTTGGCCATTCAATTATTTTAATTGAGTCTTTATTTTCACTTAAAATTCCAAGTTGATCTACTTCTTTTTTACTTTTAATTCGATAAAGGTCGTAATGCATAATTGTAATTTTTTTTATACTGTACTCATATAATAGATTGAAAGTAGGACTTAAAACTTGAGTTTGTTCAACTCCTTCTCTTTTCTGAAAATAATTAATTAAGTATCTTGTAAATGTAGTTTTACCTGTGCCAATTTCACCTATAAGAAAAATACAGTCGTTAACAGAAATATTGTCTGCGATTTTTTTTGATATTAATTGAAGATGATCTAAAGATTTGATTATCATTAGCTACTAATTTAGTAGCGATAAGTATCTGGTTTAAATGGCCCTGATGGTTTAACGCTAATATAATCTGCTTGTTCTTTCGACATTTTTGTTAATTTAGCACCTACTTTTTCTAAATGCAAAGTAGCAACCTTTTCATCCAGATGTTTTGGAAGTACATAAACTTTATTTTCATATTTTTTAAAGTTATTCCATAATTCAATTTGTGCTATTACTTGATTAGTAAACGATGCGCTCATAACAAAGCTTGGATGACCTGTTGCGCACCCTAAATTAACCAATCTTCCCTCAGCTAGTAGTATAATTCTTTTTTTACTTGGAAGCTCTATCTCATGAACTTGAGGTTTAATTTCATCCCATTTATAATTTTTTAATGCTTCTACTTGAATTTCGTTATCAAAATGTCCAATATTACAGAGGATTGCCCTGTCTTTCATATCTCTCATATGATCAGCTGTGACTATATCTTTATTTCCTGTTGCGGTCACAACAATGTCAGCATCTTTAATTGCTTCATCCATTAATACAACTTCATAACCTTCCATAGCAGCTTGAAGTGCACAAATTGGATCTGTCTCTGTAACCATAACTCTTGCTCCACTTTGTCTAAGCGAAGCAGCACTACCTTTTCCTACGTCTCCAAAGCCTGCCACTATTGCAACTTTACCAGACATCATTACATCTGTAGCTCTTTTAATTCCGTCAACTAAACTTTCTCTGCATCCATATAAATTATCAAATTTTGATTTTGTGACTGAGTCATTTACATTAATTGCGGGTATTAATAATTCATTTTGAGTCTCCATTTTTTTTAAAGCTAATACACCTGTTGTTGTTTCTTCAGATACCCCTTTAATAGATTTTAAAAGATCTTTATAATCTTTGTGCATGAGAGCTGTTAAATCTCCACCATCATCTAAAATCATATTTGGTTTCCAGTCTTTTTTTCCCTCTATAGTTTGTTTAACGCACCACCAATATTCTTCTTCTGTTTCACCCTTCCATGCAAAAACTGGAATACCTGTTTTTGCAATTGCTGCTGCGGCGTGATCTTGAGTAGAAAAAATATTACAAGAGGACCAACGTACTTCTGCTCCTAAAAAAACAAGTGTCTCAATTAAAACAGCTGTCTGTATAGTCATATGAAGACATCCCAATATTTTAGCTCCTTTAAGAGGTTTGTTGTTTTTATATTCATCCCGTAACGCCATTAATCCAGGCATTTCAGTCTCTGCTAGAGAAATTTCTTTTCTACCAAAATCAGCTAGGTCAATATTTTTTACTTTGAAATCATCTGACATACTTTGAATGTCTTTTAACAAGATAATTTAATGTTATCAAGGAACAATGTTAACTTGCCTTAGGCAAAAGTACTTGAATTTGAGCACCTTTCTTGTCGATTCTATTAGATGCAGAGATTTTACCATTGTGAAGCTCTACAATATTTTTAACGATATTTAAACCTAATCCTGAATGCTCACCAAATCTTGTAGGTCTATTACTATAAAATCTTTTAAATACTTTTTGTGTTGAGGGCTCATCAAATCCTGGGCCTTCATCTTTAATTAATAAAACAAAATTAGATTTAACTTCGGTCATTTCAATTTGAATTTTTCCATTATTATCACTAAAAGATATTGCATTATCTAATAAATTTGCAATTACTTGTTCAAGCCTATTTTCAATACCAAGAACAAAACTTGTTTTTAATTCTGCATTTTTTTTTACAAAAGAAATTGAAATTTTTTTGTTATTATTTAAAAGGTCATGTTTAAAGTCTTCTACAACGTTATTTATTATTAAATTTAAATCAATTTTTTTCATTTTTTCCCTTGTCAAAGATGCTTCGTCTTTTAACATTTGGGAGTAATCAGTTATTAGTCTTTCAATTCTTTCAGCATCATGGTTTATTATTTTCAATAATTTTTCTCTCTCTAAATCCTTTGAAGTTTTATCTAAAAGTTCAGAAGCTCCTTTTAAAGAAGCCAATGGATTTCTTATCTCATGAGCTAAATCAGTAGAAAAGGTTTCAGCACGATTTGTTCTTTTCTGAAGTTCTGTTGTCATTTCATCTATTGATTTTGTTAATTTTCCGATTTCATCTTCTCTCATAAAAAATTTATTTAGATTAGTAGGTTTGTCTGCTTTTGATTTAATTGCTTCAGTAAATAAAACTAAAAATCTAATTGGTTTCAAAATATATTTGTTTAAAAAAAGAGAGAAAATTAATATTACTAAAGCAACTGCTAAAACTGTTCTTATTATAAAATTTTTTCTTTCATCTACTGCAATTAAAATATCATTAGCTTGTTCTGAAACTATAATATATCCAGAAGATTTATCATTGCTTACAACTCTGTTTAAAGTACTTACAAAAAAGTTATTATTTAATTTTTTTTCTAATACTATTGGTTTGTCCTCAAATTTGTTGAGAATAGTTTCTTTGATAATTTTTTGATTTTCAGTGTCATAATCATTTGAAATTTCATTTAATTTTTTTTTCGTTTTTGAGGGTGTGCCATCTATATTTTCTTGAAGAATTGACTCTGTTTTTACAAAAACATTTTGATCAAGATCTAAAGTTATTGTGTCACCAATTATAATTCCTTCTTCGTTATAAAATTGAACTCTATCTAACCCTTGAAATAAAAAACGTGTAGACAATAAAAAAGTTCTAATACTATTTCTTTCAAATTTTATATTTAATCGTTTTAAATGATCTGATGTGTTATTTATTATTATAATATGCTTATCAGTTCTTTGCTTGACTAAACTTGGCTGAATTGCTTTTAAATATAATAGTGTAAAAATCCCTAAAATAGAAAAAACCGAAAGGTTAAATAATAGGAATTTTTTTAAAATAGATGCTGTTCTTTTTTGCTTCATTAACTAACATTCCATCTATACCCACTTCCGTACCTAGTTTCAATTGCAGAAAATTTTTCATCAACTTTTTTAAATTTTTTCCTTATTCTTTTTACATGACTATCAATAGTTCTGTCCTCAATTTCAGTATTTTCTTTATAAGCAATATCCATTAAATGTGCTCTTTCTTTTATAACGCCTGGTCTTTTTGCTAATTCTTTGACTATTAAAAATTCTGTTGTCGTAAGTTTTTCTGGTAACGGTTTTCCTCCCCATTCACACTCTAATTGTGATGGATCTAATTTAAGTTTTCCATGTGTAATTAAATTTTTTGTTTCATCTCCAGTTTCATTTTTTTTTCTTAGCTGGACTCTTATTCTTTCAATTAATATTTTCATTGAAAAACCTCCTGATTTTTTTACAAAATCATCTGCACCTAATTTTAATCCAAGAAGTTCATCTACTTCTTCATCTTTTGACGTTAGAAATATAATTGGTATTGACATTTTTTTTCTTAATCTTTTTAATAATTCCTCTCCATCCATTCTTGGCATTTTTATATCTATAACAGCTAGATCAGGTGGATTTCTACTTAAGCCAATCAAAGCTGCTTCTCCATCAATATAGCTTTGCACTTTGTATCCCTCTCTTTCCAAAGCAATACTTATGCTTGTTAAAAGATTTCTATCGTCATCTACTAATGCTATTGTTTGTGACATATATTATACTATTAATCTTAATTAAATTGTCAAAATTTAGGCGCCAATTGATCAAATTAATGTGCTTCACCCCAATTATATCCTGAATTTACATTTACCTCGAGAGGTGTTGTAAACATATGATATTCAGACTTAGAAATTGATTGCATAACATTTTTTACCATATGTTGAATTTTTGTATTATCTTTTTCTAAACATTCTAATATAAGTTCATCATGAATTTGCAATAATATTTTTGCTTTAAAATTCTTATTAGTTTTCAAAGTATTATCAACTTTAATCATTGCTAGCCTTATGATGTCTGCAGCAGAGCCTTGAATAGGTGCATTAATAGCTGCTCTTTCCTGAAAACTTCTAACACTAAAATTTTTATCATTAATATTTTTTAAATGAATTCTTCTACCAAAAATATTATTAACATATCCTTGTTTGCGACATGCTTTGATTGTTGAATTCATATATTCTTTTATTTCAGGAAATTTTTTAAAATAAGAATTAATAAATTCAAGTGCTTCTTGATTCGAAACAGAAATTTGTTTCGCTAAGCCATACTGTGTAATTCCGTAAATTATTCCAAAATTTATTGCTTTAGCTTTTCTTCTTAAATCTTCATTTACTTTATCTATTTTTACATTAAAGACTTCACTGGCTGTAAGATTGTGAATATCCTCTTTGTTTTTAAATGCTTTTTTTAACTCTTTGACATCTGCTATATCGGCTAAAATTCTCATTTCAATTTGATTATAATCAGCTGAGATTAAGATATTTTTTTTATCTGCCACAAAAGCTTTTCTTATTTCTCTGCCATCTTCACTTTTTATTGGAATGTTTTGTAAATTAGGATCACTTGAGGCCAATCGGCCAGTGTTGGTCGCTGCTAATAAAAAAGATGTGTGCACTCTTTTTGTTTTTTCGTTAATATGATCTTGTAATGCATCAGTGTAAGTATTTTTTAATTTAGTTAATTGTCTCCATTCTAATATTAAATTAGGAAATTCGTGTCCTGTTAAAGCTAAATCTTCAAGTACACTCGCACTTGTGGCTAAACTCCCTTTTTTTGTTTTTTTTAATTTTGCAATTTTTAAATCATTATAAATTATTTCTCCTAATTGTTTTGGCGATGCTATATTGAAATTTTTTTTAGCTATTATATAAATTTTTTTTTCGATATCTTTTAATTTATTATTAAATTTTTTAGACAACTTTTGTAAATAAGAACTATCTACTTTGATTCCGTTATACTCTAATTCAGATAAGAGCTTAACCATTGGTTTTTCAAATATTTCGTAAATTCTATTTAAATTTTCTTTGTTTAGTCTTGAATTTAAATGATTATAAAGTCTTAGGGTAATATCTGCATCCTCAGCGGCATATTCTGTTGCTTTATCCAACTCGATTTCTGAAAAATTTAATTGATTTTTTCCAGTTCCAACTACATCTTTATAAGTAATTGCTTTATGACCTAAATGAATTTCAGAGAGAGTATTTAGATTATGTCTATTTACTCCAGCATCAAGAGTATAGGAGATTAACATTGTATCTTCTATTGGCTCTATTTCTATTCCATTTTGACGAAAAATCATATAGTCAAATTTTATATTTTGGCCAACCTTTTTAATACTTTTATCTTCTAAAACTTTTTTAATTTTTTTTAAAACTAAATCTTTTTTAAGGCACTTAATTTTCTTATGAGATAGTGGAATGTAGCAAGCCTTATCAGGTCCGTAGCTAAATGAAATTCCCACTAGATTTGTATTTAAGCAATTTAAAGATGATGTCTCTGTATCAACAGAAATTACTGATTGTTCATTTAAAATTTCAATCCATTTATTTAAGTTTTTTTCATCTATAATACTTTCATATTTTTTTGTATTTATTTTTTTTATATTTTTATTTAAATTTTGATTAAAAATATTTTTTGTATCCTCGTCTCCATAAAAACCTATAGCTTGACTTAAAAGTCTGTTAAATTCCATCTCTCTTAGAAAGTTAAAAAGCTTTTCTTTATCAACAGCTTTCATTGAAAAACTATCTAGGCTCTCTTTTACAGGAACATCGTTTTTAAGTGTAACTAATTTTCTACTTAAAATGGCTTTTTCTTTATTTGCCAATAAAGTTTCTCTTCTTTTATTTTGTTTAATCTCTCCAGCATTTTTTAACAAATTATCTAAATTTTTATATTTATTAATTAATTCAGATGCTGTTTTAATTCCTATTCCAGGTACACCCGGTACGTTGTCAGAAGAATCACCAGCTAGTGACTGAACATCAATAACTTGATTTGGTTTTACTCCAAATTTATCAATTACTTCTTTTTCACCTAAAACTTTATTTTTCATTGGATCATATAATCTTATTTTGTCTGAAACTAATTGCATTAAATCTTTGTCAGAAGATATTATAGTGACTTTTGCCCCTGCTCTAACTATTTGTTTGGCGTAAGTTGCTATTAGATCGTCAGCTTCATAATTAATTAATTCAATTGATGGTAAATTAAACGCCTTAACTGATTTTCTAATATATTCAAACTGTGGTGCAAGATCATCTGGAGCTTCTGCTCTGTTTGCTTTGTATTCACTATAAATATCATTTCTAAAATTTTTTCTTGCAGAATCAAATATAACTGCGAAATGAGAAGGTTTATGAATTGAGTCATCTGACCTAGAATCCTCTAATAGTTTAAACAACATAGAACAAAAACCGCTGACTGCTCCTGTAGGCAAACCATCACTTTTTCTAGATAGTGGCGGTAAAGCATAATAGGCTCTGAAAATATAACCAGAACCATCTATTAAATAAAAATGGTCTGTTTTTTTTATTGAACTCATAATGTATATTACCTTAATTTTTTTGTGAAAATTAAATTATCTATGAATAAAATTGCCTTAACTGTTGAAAATTTAAGCAAGATATACTCTGGAAATAAAAAGAAAAATTTAGATAAAGCTTTAAATAATTTAAGTTTTCAAGTTAAACAAGGAGAAGTTTTTGGTTTACTTGGTCCTAATGGAGCGGGCAAAACAACATTTTTAAGTATTCTAGGAGGAACTGTTATTAAAACTCAAGGAAAAATAAACGTATGGGGTTTTGATCTAGATAAAAATCCAAGACAAGTTAAAGCATCAATTGGAATTGTGCCGCAAGAGGTTAATCTTGATGCTTTTTTTTCTCCAAAAAAACTTCTTGAACTTCAAGCTGGTCTGTATGGTGTTCCTTCAAGTGAGAGGATTACAAATATAATCCTTAAGATGGTTGCATTAGAAGAAAAAGCTGATGCTTATTCAAGAAACTTATCTGGAGGAATGAAAAGAAGATTGTTGATTGCAAAAGCTATGGTACATCAACCTCCTATTTTAATATTAGATGAACCAACTGCAGGCGTTGACGTTGAATTAAGAAAAAATTTATGGAAAAATGTTAAAGAATTAAACAAGGAAGGGGTAACAATAATTTTAACGACTCATTATTTATTTGAAGCACAAGAGATGTGTGACAGAATAGCTATTATTGATAAAGGAAATCTGGTTGCCTTAGACACCACTCAAAAACTCTTAGATAGAATACAAACTAAAAAAGTTAATTTTAAAATTAAAAATTTAGAAATTAATAAAGAATTAAAACTAGATGGAATAGATTTTAAGGTTAATTCAAAAAATAGTATAACAGCTATTTATGAAAAAAATTCTCATAATTTTGAGGATATTTTAAACTTTTTAAAGAAAAACGATCTAGAAATACAAGATATCGTTACAGAAGATAGTGATTTAGAGGACGTATTTGTTCAATTAACAAATAACTAGATTTAATTTAAAAAACACAGTAAATATATTAAATATGGAGTTAGTTAAAAATTTAAAACAGTCAAAAATAACTAAAAGCTTATTTATAGTTTTAACAGGAACTATAATCTTAGCAATATCATCTAAAATAAAAATACCTTTTTATCCTGTGCCAATGACTATGCAAACTTTTATAGTTTTGTTAATAGGAATTTTATTTGGTTGGAAACTTGGATTATCTACAATTGGTTTATATTTATTTGAAGGAATAATAGGGCTACCAGTATTTGCTGGGACTCCAGAAAAAGGCATTGGTCTGATTTATTTTACTGGTCCAACAATGGGATACCTTATTGGATTTTTAATTTGTGTTTTTTTTGCAGGTATATTTAATTATGACAAAAATATATTAAAAAACTTTGCTAAATTAACTTTTGCTACAAGTTTTATTTATATTTGTGGAATTTTATGGCTTGGTACCTTAATAGGTTGGGAAAAACCTATCCTTGAACTTGGTGTGTATCCTTTTTTATTAGCAGAGTTATTTAAAATTCTTATATTGACTATTATTATTTCTAAATTTCAAAAAATTCAAAAAATAAACTTATAAATTATCTTGGTGATCTTTTAGATAAAATTCTTTGTAAAGTTCTTCTGTGCATTTTTAATCTTCTAGCAGTTTCAGAAACATTCCTATTACATAATTCAAAGACACGGTGAATATGTTCCCATTTTACCCTATCTGCTGACATTGGATTTTCAGGTGGTTTTGCTTTTGACTCAGGAGATGCAAGTAAAGCTGATTCTACATCATCAGCATCAGCTGGTTTTGCTATATAATCTATTGCTCCGGCTTTAACTGCTGCGACTGCTGTAGGTAAATTGCCATAACCAGTAAGCATAACAATTCTACTGTCTTTTTTGTTTTTTGTTAGCTCTCTAATAACATCCAGACCATTTCCATCTTCTAACCTTAGGTCCACAACCGCAAAATTTGGAGGTGAGTTTTTTACTATTTTTAGCCCTTCTTCAACGCTTTTTGCCTCTTTTACAGAAAATCCCTTTTTTTCCATTGCTCTGGAGAGTCTTCCTCTTAAAGGATCATCATCATCTAAAATTAGAAGAGATTTATCCTCAAAATCGGAAATTTTGAGCTGTGAAGCGGTTGTATTTAGACTTTTCATATAGTGGATATATGGATATGTTTTTACGATTTTCAAGGTCTCTCTGTGATTTTTTTCTTTACATAAAGTCAAAAAAACTTTAATTCGAGCAAATAAGGTTTTTTTATAAAAATTTTTTAGAAACCTTTCTGTGTAAATAAAAGAGGGACACATGAGATGCGAAAATTTAAAGACGTTAACGAATTAGTTAACACATTAAAGCCAGATTGCCCCGTATATTGTATACGGCCTGAATCTATAAAAACATCTATAAATTTTTTTAAAAAAAATTTTCCTGGAAAAATTCTATACGCTGTTAAAACTAATCCAAATGAAAAAGTTTTAAAGAGTATAATTGACAATCAAATAAGTGATTTTGATGTTGCTTCAATTAATGAAATTAAATTAATTAAAAAACTCAAATCAGACGCTAAATTATATTTTATGCACACCATAAAAAGTAGAAAAGATATAGCTGAAGCTTATTTTAGTTTAGGTGTAAAAGACTTTGCGCTGGATACTAAAGATGAACTACAAAAAATATTAGAAGCAACTAAGCAAGCAAAAGATTTAAATTTATACGTAAGAATTGCTATTTCAAATGAGCATGCTGAAATAGATTTATCAAGAAAGTTTGGAGCATCTCCAAGTGAGGCTTTAGGATTAGTACGACTTTGCAAAGAACATGCAAAAAAAATAGGAATTAGTTTTCATGTTGGATCGCAATGTATGCACAAAATATCTTTTTCGAAAGCTATTGCTGAAATTGGCAATATTATTAAAAAGACAAAAATTATTCCAAATATTATAAATATTGGTGGTGGTTTTCCCTCAATTTATCCAGATTTAAATCCTGAGCCATTAAATAATTATATGGCTGAAATTAAATTAGCATTAGAAAAATTAAAATTGTCTACTATGCCAGAATTAATTTGTGAGCCCGGGAGAGCAATAGTTGCTGAAAGTGGTTCCACAATTGTCAAGATTGTGTCGAGGAAAAAACAAAAACTCTATATAAATGATGGAACATATGGAACTTTATTTGATGCAGGAGTTCCTAATTTTGTTTTTCCAAGTAAAATGTTTTCTAATGGAAGAATTCAATCTAAAAAATTAACAGCCTTTAGTTTTTTTGGGCCTACTTGTGATAGTTTAGATTATATGAAAGGTCCTTTTTTATTGCCAAATAATATTAAAGAAGGTGATTATATTGAATTGGGTCAGTTAGGAGCTTACGGATTAACTTTTAGAACAAAATTTAATGGATTTTACTCTGATCAAATTTATGAATTGGAAGACAAACCAATAATGTCAATTTATGATGATGCGGGGAAAGTTAGTTATTTGGTTGCTTAATGAGTAAAAAAAATAGCTCATACATTGGACACAATAAAAAACCTCTTTTAAACAAACCAGTTGAACACATAGATATAACATCATTTGATGCTCGTAAAATTATTGACTCAATGGGTAAAATGTCATTCACATCAAGAGATACAGCTAACGCAGCTAAAATTTTCAATGAGATGATTGCAGATAAAAATTGTACAATTTTTCTTACTTTAGCTGGATCTACTTCAGCTGCAGGTTGTATGGATCTTTATAAAGATTTAGTAAAATATAATATGGTGGATGCAATAGTAGCTACAGGAGCTTCTATAATTGATATGGATTTTTTTGAGGCTTTAGGTTTTAAACATTATCAAGGATCTCAATTTGAAGACGATACAGAGCTACGAAATAACTATATAGATAGAATATATGATACTTATATTGATGAAGAGGAATTACAGGCTTGTGATCAAACTATTTGTGAAATTGCAAATTCATTAAATCCTAAATCATATACATCTAGGGAATTCATTAAGGAAATTGGCAAATATTTAAAAGCAAATGCCAAAAAGAAAAATTCTTTAATTGAGACAGCATACGATAACAACGTACCCATATTCTGTCCAGCTTTTACGGATAGTTCTGCTGGATTTGGTTTAGTCATGCACCAAGAAAAAAATCCAAAAAGTCATATTACTATAGATTCTATTAAAGAATTCAGAGAACTTACAGAAATTAAATTACAATCAAAACAGTCAGGACTTTTAATGGTGGGCGGAGGTGTGCCTAAAAACTTTGTTCAAGATACAGTTGTTTGTGCAGAATTATTGGGTAAAAAAGTTGAAATGCATAAGTACGCAATTCAAATCACAGTGGCTGATGTAAGAGATGGTGCTTGCAGTAGCTCTACCTTAAAAGAAGCTAGTTCATGGGGAAAGGTAAATATAACTAAGGAGCAAATGGTTTTTGCTGAAGCAACAAGTGTACTCCCTTTAATTGCTAGCGATGCATATCATAGGAATAATTGGAAAGACAGACCCAAAAAAGAATTTTCAAAAATTTTTGAAAGTTAAATGAATTTTTTAAAACAAAAAGAAGGATTTCTTGGCTATGAAGCTGATACAAAAACAAATAATAAAGTTATTATAGTTCCTTTTGGCCTAGAAAAATCTGTAAGTTATGGTGCTGGAACTAAAAATGGACCAAAAGAAATTATTAAAGCCTCTCATCAAGTTGAGTTATTTGATGAAGAATTAAATAAAGAACCTTATAAATTTATTGGAATTAAAACTTTAAAACCATTTCCAATCAAGAAAAATATTAAAGCAGCTATTAATCAATTAGCTAACATTAACAAAAAAATTATATCGGAAAATAAATTTCCTTTGGTTTTAGGAGGAGAACATACTTTAACACCTGGATCAATAAAACCTTTGGCAGAAAAATATGATAAAATAACTATATTACATTTTGATGCACATGCAGATTTAAGAGAAGAATACAATGGAGAAAAATTTTCTCATGCTTGTGCAATTAAAAGATGTCTTGATTTTAAGAATGTAAATATCGTTTCATTTGGCATAAGAAATCTATCCGCTTTAGAAATGAAATTTTACAATAATAATCGAAGTAGGATTAAAATTTTTTGGGCTAAGGATAAAAAGGATTGGAATGCAGATAAAATTGCAGAAATATTTTTAAATAAAAATGTTTATATAACTTTTGATGTAGATGGATTTGATTCAAGTATTATGCCAGCAACTGGAACTCCAGAGCCAGGAGGATTTTTATGGGAAGAAATTTTGCCTATTATTAAAACTGTTTGTAAAAATTCAAATATTATAGGTGCTGACATTAATGAGTTAGCTCCCATTAAAGGTTTTAACTCTTACAATTTTTTAGTAGCTAAATTAGCCTATAAGATATTATCTTATGCTTTTGAATTTAAGAATTAGAAATTATATTTTTAATATCCCATAAAATAACAACAGATGCTCCTTTAAATTTATTATTATTAAAAAAATTTAATTTTGCAGCTTGTCTTTCTAAAAGAGTTTTTCCTAAAAAAGTACCTAAACCTAAACCAGATTTACCATTAGTTTCTTTTGACTTTGATTTTATGTATGGTTCTCCCAACAAACCTATCAAATCATCTGGAAACCCTGGTCCATCATCATTTATACTTATTTGAACACTATTTTTATCGCTCTTTATCTCTACTTCAACTTTTTTTAATGAAAATTTTACCGCATTGCCAATGAAATTTCTTAGGCCATAAATAATTTCTGGAGATCTTTTAATATCTATTTTGTTGTTATCATTGTTGGTGTTTAGAATAATTTCTTTTTCTGAAGTTTCAATAAAAGATCTTAAAATTTCATTAAGTAAATCCTCTAATTTTACTGCACTTATAAACTTATCTTCTATTATTTGTTTTTGAGATATTTTTTTTAATATATCTCCACATCTTTTTGTTTGACTAATTAATAAATCTAAATCTTTTGAATATTTTGAGTCTATGTCAATTTCTTTTCTTAATTCCTTAGCGACTACCGTAATTGTTGCTAATGGAGTTCCTAATGAATGAGCTGCTGCTGCAGCTTGACCGCCCAATGACTCTAATTCGTACTCTTTAGCTATAACTTGTTGTAATTTATTTAATGCCTCAGATCTTTTTTTTGTCTCACCAGCAAATCTTATTCCAAAATAACTTAAGAAAACTAAACCTACAATTATAGAAATAAGCATTCCCAAAAGATAAAAAGCTGGAAAATTAAAACCAAACTCATTCATGCCAGGTAAAGGTAAATAAAATTTTGTTAATATCGATAATGAAAAAATAGTTGTTATACCTAATATTATCGTGGTACCCATACTTAAAAAAGTTGATGAAACAATTGCAGGCACAATTAACAATAGTGAGAATGGATTAGAAATTCCTCCAGTGAGATATAATAAGATGCTTAACTGAATTAAATCATATGAAAGAAATAATGAAGAATAAACATCTTTTAGCTGATTTGTTTTAATTTTAAATTGTAAATATAAATTAGTAATTAATCCTATAAAGATAATAATATGACTTTCTATTATTGGAAAACTAAGATTAAGATAACTATAAACTAAATTTATCGCAATAAGTTGGCCTACTATTGCTATCCATCTTAAAATTACTAATGTTTTTTTATCTAAGTGAAGATTTTCTTCTAACCTAAAAAGAGTAGAAAATTTCATTTTAAAAACTATATATCCAGGTTAGATACTTCTAATGCGTTGGTTGTTATGAAATCTTTTCTTGGAGCAACATCATCTCCCATTAAGATTTGGATAATTTTTTGATCATCTTTTGACTTTTCTTTTGTGCCTTTTGAATATTCCACTCTAAGCATAGTTCTATTTTCTGGGTTTAAAGTAGTTTGCCATAATTCCTCGGGGTTCATTTCTCCTAATCCCTTAAATCTTTGTATTGAGAACTTTCGTTTTTGTTCTTCCATAAATTTTTCGAATTCTGCTGAATTTTTTTTCATTTTTTTTCCTGATTTATCAGATAATTTAAAAATATAATCCTCTAAGTTTTTTTCGTCTTTTATGTAAACACTTTTATTTGCTTTTGTTACCTTAAATAAAGGAGGTTGGGCTAAATATAAATGACCATTTTCAATTAATTGATTAAAAGGATAATTATTAAAAAAAGTTAACAAAAGAGTTCTTATATGAGAACCATCAACATCAGCGTCCGTCATAATAACTATTTTATCATATCTTAAATTCTCAATTTTAAAATCTTTAGAACCTGTTCCTAAAGCATTAATTAAAGTTACAATTTCATTTGATGACATCATTTTGGCTAAGGCTTTTGTTGCATGATCGTCATGTCCATTAGTTTTGCCATTTGCATTTACATAAGTATTTAGAATCTTGCCTCTAAGGGGTAAGACTGCTTGAAATTCTCTAACTCTACCCTGCTTAGCAGATCCTCCAGCCGAATCACCCTCTACTATGAATAGTTCGGTTCCCTCTCTTTTTTGTATCTGACAATCAGCAAGCTTTCCTGGTAAGCCAGATAATTCAAAAGTTCCTTTTCGTCTTACACTATCTCTAGCTTTTCTAGCTACATCTCTAGCCATTGCTGCCTGGGTGATTTTCTCTAACACGTTTTTAATTACACCGGGATTTTGATCAAACCATGTTGAAACTTTATCATTAATAATACTTTCAACTATAAGTCTAACCTCTGATGAAACTAATTTATCTTTTGTCTGGGACGAAAATTTAGGATCAGGCATTTTTATTGATAAAACAGCTGTTAATCCCTCTTTTATGTCCTCTCCAGACAAAGTAATTTTATTTTTCTTATTATTTTTTTCTGAGAAATATTTATTTATAATTCGAGTTAATGCACTCCTGAAACCAAGTAAATGTGTGCCACCATCTTTCTGTGGAATATTATTTGTAAAAGGTAACACTTCTTCTGTGTAGCTAGCATTCCATTCAAAAGAACATTCAACTGAGATATTATTTTTTTGTGCAAAAATAAATATTGGTTTTTTAAATATTTCTTTTTCATTTTTATTTATTAAAATTGGTTTTTTTTGATCTATAAATTTAACAAACTCTGCAATTCCTCCATCATATTTATTAATAAATTCTTTACTTTTAGAACTCGTATTATCTTTTAAAATAATATTAATTCCTTTATTCAAAAAAGCTAATTCTCTTATTCTTTTTTGAAGTATGTTTGAACTAAATTTTAATGATGAAAAAATTTCTTTTGAGGGTAAAAAAGTTATCTTGGTACCTTTTTTTTTAGTGTTTCCTATAGATTTTAATGGCTTAACTGAATTACCATTTTTAAAATTTATTAAGTACTCTCTTCCTTCTCTAAAAATATTTAACTCTAATTTTTCTGACAAAGCGTTTACTACTGATACTCCTACACCATGAAGTCCACCCGAAACTTTGTAAGAATCATGGTCAAATTTACCACCTGCATGGAGTTGTGTCATAATAACTTCTGCAGCAGACATTTTTTCAGTTTTGTGCATGTCAACTGGAATACCTCTACCATCATCTTCAACGGTAATACTATTATCTTTATTCATAATTATTGTAATATTTTTACAATGTCCAGCTAATGCTTCATCTATAGCGTTATCTACAACTTCAAAAACCATATGATGTAATCCAGAGCCATCGTCAGTATCTCCAATATACATTCCAGGTCGTTTTCTTACAGCGTCTAATCCTTTTAGAACTTTAATTGAGTCAGCTCCGTACGATTGATTTTTATTTTCAGAATTTTTTGACATTTTAAATGAATAAAGAGATGATCTTATAGCATTTTTTTCCACTTATATGAAATTTAGAAAAATATTAAGCTAAAATTAGCCATATATATCAACGTTTTTAATCCAAATTGAAAAAAAAAAACGTTAAATTTTTTTTCTTAGATTTTCATTGGCATTATTACGTAATAACTGTTTTTATCAGCCATATCTTCTATTAAGACTGGTGAGATAGAGTCTTTTAAATTAATTTTAAGTTTATTATCCTCTACTTCAGAAGCTATATCTAGAAGATATTTCGAATTAAAGCTTATAATAAGTTCGTTGGAGTTAAAGTTTGCTTTAATTACCTCTATACCTTCTCCAGAGTTAGTACTATTTACGGAAAGTTTTATATTATCTTTATTTATAACAAGTTTAACTCCTTCTTTTCTATCAATTGACACAGTAGTAACTCTTTCAATAGAATTGATAAAATCTTTAGAAGGTACATGCAAAACTTTAGAGTTACTGCTTGGAACAACTTTAGTGTAATCAGGAAATTTTCCATCAATCACTTTGGAGCTTAAATTAATTTTATTTATGCTAAACATAATTTTTGTATCACTTGTTTTTATTTTTACTTCTCCATTAGTTTCTTGCAATAAATTACAAAGTTGAAATACAGTTTTTTTAGGTAGTATGAGAGAATTTAAATTACCCAAGTTATCTAACTCGATACTACTAGAAGATAATCTGTGACTATCCGTTGCTACAGCTGTAAGGTAAGATTTTCCTTTTGTCTCAGTAGCATGTAAATAAATTCCATTTAAATAATGTCTTGTATCATCATTTGAGATTGATATTTTTGTTTTATTCAAAAGAGAAAGTAATTTTGATTTATTAATAATTATTTCTTGAGACTCAAAATCGTCCGAAAAATTTGGAAAATTGTCTGTAGGCAGACAAAGTAAATTAAAATTTGAGTTTTCAACCTTTACACTTAATTTATTTTCACTTTTTAAATCAAAAACTAATTCAGAATTAGCTGATACTTTTCTAAGAATATCATACAAAATTGCTGCAGAAGTTGTTGTACTTCCTTCTTGTTCAATTGTTACATCATTGATTTCTTCATAAAAAATTAAATCTAAATCAGTAGCTACTATAATAATCTTGTCTTTTTTTACGTCTAGTAAAACATTTGATAAGATTGGAAGAGTGTTTTTTTTTTCTATAACGCCTTGAACAAGATTTAATGATTTTAACAAAATATCTCTTTTAACTGAAAATTTCATTTTACTCTTCTAATAAAATACTTTTTATTTGATCTATACTTTTTTTCATTTCCTCATCTTTTTCTGACAATTTTGTTATGGTCTTAACTGCATGAATGACTGTGGTATGATCCCTATTTGCAAATCTTCTACCAATTTCTGGTAAAGATCTTGTGGTCATTTTTTTTGAAATGTACATAGCTATTTGCCTTGGTCTCGCTAAAGGTCTAGACCTTCTTTGAGAAAGCATTTCACTTAATGAAATATTGAAAAAATTAGATACAGTATTTTGAATTTTGTCTATTGTGACGATTTTTGCCTGATTAAATACATCTTTCAATATATTTTTACAGTCATTTATATTTAAAACCTTTTTGTGAATTCTGCTGAAGGTAATTATTCTATTAAGCACCCCAATCAACTCTCTAATATTTGTCTTACATTCTTTAGCGATAAAGTTTATTACCTCATCACTTATATTGCAATTTTCATTAAATTGATGTTGAGTGTCTTCTATTCTCTTTTTTATAATTTTTATTTTTAACTCGAAATCTGGTGTATCTATATCTACGATTAATCCGCCCGATAACCTTGACTTAATTCTCTCTTGGACTCTATCTAACTTCATTGGTGGCCTATCTGCAGAAATTATTATTTGAGAACTTTTTTCTATCAAACTATTAAATGTATGAAAAAATTCCTCCTGTAATCCTTCTTTTCCCCTGATAAACTGAATATCATCGATTATAAAAACTGAAGATTTTCTAAAAAAATCTTTAAAATTAACCATATCGTTTTTTTTAATTGATTTAATAAAATGATACATAAATCTTTCTGCAGATATAAACATTACATTATTTTGTGACTGTAACTCTATTCCGATCGCATTAAGTAAATGGGTTTTTCCTAAACCAACACCTCCATAAATATAGAGTGGGTTATATCTAGATACTTGCTCACATACTTTTTTTGAAGAAGAAAGAGCAATCTCATTGCTAGACCCTTTTATAAAATTATCAAAATTTAAATTTGGGTTTAATCTATTATAATTTAGTATCGAATCTTTAATTTCTGTAATCTTATTATGTTCTTCGCCATTAAAGTTTTCACTAGGTGTTTTTCTGTTTTCCTCTGATATTTTAAATTCAATTCTATTTAAACTAAGTTTAAAAGTTTTTATTTGTTCTAAAATTTTATCTAAGTACCTTGAAACTATCCAATCTCTAAAAAACCTAGTCGGGACTCCTAAAATTAAATAATCATTATACTCTTTTATAAGCGTTATATTTTTTAACCAACTAGAATAAATTTCTGCGCCGAAAGTCTTTTCAAAGGAAATTTGAATTTCAGACCAATTTAAAGTTTGTTCTTCCTCAGAAACAAATATATCTTTTGATTGTGTAGATTTTTTTTCCATGTAATTAAATATTTAGAAACTTATACTTATTTATTAAAAATATTTTTATCAAGACAAATATTAAAATTTAAAAAAATAATTCAACTTTGGTTGTACAATTATCGTTTTGAGTGAATTTGTTTTAATTAATTAAAAATTTTTTATATTCAACTTAAAAATCTAAATATCTATATTTAGTTTTTAAGAACTATATATTGTTAAATAAAAAAAAATTAACAACTTTAAATTGTTTTTTTTAATTACTCTTTAACCTTTTAAATATTCTTGATATTTTTCGAGATGCGGTTTTCTTATCTATTACGCCTGATTTTGCAACTTGCATTAGTGTTGATTGAAATTTTGGCAAATATTTTTTAATTTTTTCTTTTTCTCCTGATTTGATAAGAGTTTCCATTTTTTTTACTGCTGATCTATATTTGCTTTTTCTAAGACGATTTATAGCTGTTTGCTTTTTTACTCTTCTGACCCTTCTAATGGCTGATTTTGTGTTAGGCATAGTTTTACAATTGTATATATCGGTAAAATATAAGGGTCAACTTGTTATTTTTGGCAACTTTTACAAAAAAAAGTAGCCCGATTAGACATATTTGTTTTTGTTATAATTACCCTGCATTTATTTTTAACACATTTTACACCTTCTCTACCGTATACATTAAATAATTGCTGATAACTTCCATTTTTTCCTTTGCTGTCATTAAAATTTTTGATTGATGATCCGCCCTCTTTAATGGATTTTTTTAATATTTTTCTTGTAGATTTTATTATTTTTTTAAATTCAACTATTCTAGTATTTTGAATATTTTGATATGGGTTTAATCCACTTAAAAACAAGATTTCATTTACATATATATTACCTAAACCAGAAACAAATTTTTGATCCATCAGTAGATCTTTCAAAGATTTCTTTTTATTAATAATATATTTTTTTATATAACTAATATTAAATTTATTAGAAAGTGGTTCTGGTCCTAAAGTTTTTAAGTGAGAATTACTTTTTAAGTTTTCCGATAGAATTACCTTAATAAAACCAAACTTTCTAACATCATTGTAAATTAATCGAATATTTTTATTTAAATAAAAAATCAAATGATTATGCTTTTTATCTTTAAAACTTAACTTGTAGTAAAAACTAGTTTTTTTTGTTTCCTTTTTTTTATCTATTATAAAAAACTTTCCTGTCATTCCTAAATGGACTAATATTGTTTGATTGTTATTTAAGTTTAATAATAAATATTTAGATCTTCTTTTTATAGAATTTATTTTTTTTCCTGCTGTTTTTTTTAATTTTTTTCTATCTATTATGTATCTAAGTTTTTTAGCCTTAATTCTAATGCTTTTTATTGTTAAATTTTTGATATATTTTTCAAGTGACCTTTTAACAACTTCTACTTCTGGTAATTCTGGCATATAATTTGTTTATGAATATACATAATCTAGAAAAAAATAAACTAGTCAATAAAGTTTTTAATAAAGTTTATAAAAAATATGATTTTATGAATGATATAATGTCTATTGGCATACATCGACTCTGGAAAAAAAATATGATTGATTGGATGAAACCTCAAAAAGATAATGTATTAATAGATGTTGCTTCAGGGACTGGAGATATAGCTAAAATTTTTTCAGACAGATTAGAGGGAAAAGCAAAAGTTTTTTGCGTTGAACCTAATCAAGATATGTTAAATACGGGTAAACAAAAATTAAAAAAATATAATAATATCAATTGGCACGTAGCTTCTGCTGAGAAACTACCTTTCGATGACGAATCTTTCGATTTTTATTCTATAAGTTATGGAATTAGAAATGTCACAAATATTAATTCTTGTTTAAAAGAGGCTTTTAGAGTTTTGAAACCAGGGGGCAGATTTATGTGTTTGGAATTTTCTAAAATAGAGAATCAAATACTAAATAAAATATATAAGCAATATTCAAAAGCAATACCAGTTATTGGTAAATATATAGTTGGGAATTCTATGCCTTACGATTACTTGCTTAAAAGTATAGACCAATTTTATAGTCAAAATGAACTAAAACAATTAATAGAAAAAAACAGATTTTCTAACGTAGAATTTAGAAATTTATCAAATGGGATTTCTGCTATACACTCGGGTTGGAAAATCTAACATGTTAAAACGAGTTTACTTATTATTCAAAATCGCTCGAAAACTTGCGTCTTCTGGAGCATTAGAAACTATTAATGAAATATATAATCTGCCTTTATCAGTAAAAATATTATTCAATTTTTTATCTTTTGGTTCAGAAAGAAAAAAAATCAATAACATAAAAACTCCAGGCGTAAAACTTTGTATTGCCTTAGAAGGTATGGGAACTACGTTTATAAAGTTAGGTCAATTTCTAGCTACAAGGCCAGATATTATCGGAGAAGAACTGTGTAATGACTTGGAAAAGCTACAAGATAAACTTCCAGCATTTGGACTGCTAAAAGCTAAAGAAATTTTAATGAAAGAATTAGGAGAAAAAAATTTTAATAATATTAAAAATTTAAGTAATCCGATTGCAGCGGCATCCATAGCACAGGTTCATATAGCTAAAATAGAAATAGGAGATGAAGATAAAGAGGTTGCAATAAAAATTTTAAGACCAGATATAGAAAAATTATTCAATGATGAGTTAGATGCTCTGATGTTATTTGCATACATTGTAGAAAATACGGTTTCAAAAGCTAAACGACTTAAACTTGTAGAAGTTGTTCATTTGTTAAGAGAGATTACAAATATAGAAATGGATCTACGATTTGAGGCTGCAGCCGCTAATGAACTTTATGAAAACACTAAAAATGACGTTGGGTTTAATGTTCCAAAAATTTATTGGAATTATACTTCAAGAAGAATTTTAACATTAGATAAGGTAGATGGTATTTCTATAAGAGAACAAAAAAATCTAATGGAAAAAGGTGTAGACTTAAAAAAATTAGCAGAAAACTTAATTCAACATTTTTTAAAGCAAGCAGTTAGAGACGGCTTTTTTCACGGTGATATGCATCAAGGAAATTTATTTGTAGACAGCAAAGGAAACATAATTCCTGTAGATTTTGGTATTATGGGTAGGTTAGATAAAAATAATAGAAAATATTTAGCTGAAATACTTTACGGATTTATTCAAAGAGATTATCCTAAAGTTGCTGAAGTACATTTTCAGGCTGGTTTAGTTCCTAAAGAAGCTTCAAAAGAAGAGTTTGCACAGGCTTTAAGATCTGTGGGTGAGCCAATATTTGGACAATCTATTAAAGATATATCTGGAGGAAACCTTTTAGCTCAATTATTTGGAATAACAGAAAAATTTAATATGGCAACACAAACACCTCTTTTATTGCTTCAAAAAACTATGGTCGTAGTTGAGGGTGTGGCCAGAAAACTCTATCCGGAAACTAATATTTGGGAAGTTGCAAGACCTGTTTTAGAAGATTGGATTAAAAGCTTAAAAGGCCCTAAAGCTAATATAGATAATGCAATTAATACTTCTGCAGAAATTTTAAAAAGAATTCCTGACTTACCGAATTTTATGGACAAAGCTAATTATGCTCTCCAATTAATTGCTGAGGGCAAACTGAATTTAGGCATTTCGAATAAACAAAGTTTAGAAATTGAAAAAATGAAGTTAAAAGGTATTAAAAATAATATTCTTGTGAGTGTTTTAAGTGTTGTAATTATTATTTTATTAGTATTTTAATATCCATTATGTCTATAAAAAATAAAAAAGCTTTATTGATTATTGGAGGGGGTATTTCTGCATACAAATCCTTAGATTTAATTAGATTACTAAAAAAAAATAATGTTGAGGTAAAAACAATATTAACAAAAAGTGGTAAAGAATTTGTAACACCGCTATCAGTGGCTTCTTTATCTAATAATAAAGTTTATGAAAATATTTTCGATGTAAATAATGAGACAGAAATAGACCATATAGCGTTATCCAGATGGGCTGACATAATAATAGTTATTCCTACTACAGCTAATCTAATGGCAAAATTAGTTTTAGGTAAAGCAGAAGACTTGGCAACTACAGTAATGTTAGCATCTAATAAAGATATACTTTTAGTGCCAGCTATGAATGTAAGAATGTGGTTGCACAAAGCAACTCAAAAAAACGTTAAAACTTTATTAGACTATAATTATTTATTCTTAGGGCCTCTAAAGGGAGGTATGGCTTGTGGTGAGTATGGAGAGGGAAAAATGTCTAGCCCTCAACAAGTATTAGATTATTTAACAAACTATTTTAAAAATAAAAATTTAGTTTATAAAAAAAAGATTAGCGCATTAGTTACTACAGGTCCTACAAAAGAACATATTGATCCAGTTCGTTATATTTCAAACGAGTCTAGTGGAAAACAAGGTTATGAAATAGCCTTAGCTTTAAAAAAGCTTGGAGTCAGGACTACCTTAATTTCAGGTCCAACAAACATTAATTATTCAAAAAATTTAAAAGTAAAAAAAGTAATAAGTGCAGATCAAATGATGCAAGCAGTTAAAGAAACATTGCCTGTAGATATTGCCGTATGTGCAGCTGCTGTTTCTGATTTTAAACCAAAAAAAATTAGTAAAGAAAAAATAAAAAAAGAAAAAAATAATTTTAAGTATTTGGGCCTTGAAAAAAATTTTGATATCTTAGATTATTTAGGAAAAAATAACCAAAATAGACCAAAATTTGTAGTTGGGTTTTCAGCTGAAACTAATGATTTAATTAATAATTCAATTTTGAAAATGAAGAAAAAATACTGTGATTTAATAATTGCTAATGATGTCTCCAAAAAAAACACAGGATTTAATGTTGATTATAATCAAGTATCTTTAATAGATAAGAGCGGTAAAATTGAAAAAATTAAAAAAAATAGAAAAAGTTATATAGCTTCTAAAATAGCAGAAAAGATTATAAATAATTTGATTAATGACAAAAATATTAATTAAACGTCTTTCTAAAAAAGTTTTAATACCTAAATATGAAACTCCTGGTTCTTCCGGCATGGATATTTGTGCTAATATAGAGGTTAATTTAAATATTTTACCTGGAGAAAAAAAAATTATACCTACAGGATTGTTTTTATCAATTCCAAAGGCCTTTGAAATTCAAATAAGACCCAGATCGGGTCTTGCTGCAAAGAGTGGTATTAGCGTATTAAATACTCCGGGAACTATTGATTCAGATTACAGGGGTGAAATAAAGGTTATTTTAATAAATTTAAGTAACGAGAAATTTACTGTAGAAAAAAATGCAAGAATTGCTCAAATGGTTTTATGTCCAATAGTCCAAGCTGAACTGGAAGAAGTAGATGAATTACCTACAACTACCAGAGGAGCGGGAGGTTTTGGATCAACTGGAATAAAATAATTTAATGAAAATTCCTGAGACAGATTTAAAAAGATTTTCAAAACAAATAATTCTAAAAGATGTAAATATTTTAGGACAAGAAAAAATTTTCTTATCCAAAGTGTTAGTAGTAGGTGTTGGTGGTTTAGGTTGTCCACTAATTATGTACCTTGCTAATGCAGGTATTGGCAATATTGGATTGGTAGATGATGACAAAATTGATATTACTAATTTAAACAGACAAATACTATTTACAACAAAAGACCTTGGAAAATTCAAAGTAATTCAAGCAAAAAAATTGCTTGAAAAAATCAACAAAAAAATAAAAATTAATATTTACAAAGAGAGATTAATAAAAAAAAATATTAATAAAATATTTAAAAATTTTGATATTATCTGCGATGGGACAGATAACTTTGAGACTCGATATTTAATTAATGATTATTGTTTAAAAAATAAAAAAGTGCTGATATCTGCTGCAATTAGCAAATTTGATGGACAAATTTTTAATTTTAACTTTAAAAAAAAAATTCCATGCTTTAGATGTTTTATGCCAGAAATTCCTGAAGAAGAAAATAACTGTCAAACAGATGGTATTATGTCTACTGTAGCTGGCATAGCAGGAACTTTACAGGCCAACGAAGTTATAAAAACAATTTTAAATAAAAAAAATAATTTGATTGGTAAAGTTCTTATTTTTAATGGATTAAATACAGAATTTAGAACAATTAAAATAAGTAAAAACTCTAAATGTATTAAAGAATGTACACGAAAATAATTTTTTTTATAATTTTTTTTTTAAATTCAAATTCAATATTAGCTGATGAATATTTTTTAACTCTAAGAAATGATAAGACAAATCTTAGACAAGGTCCATCTTTTGAATATCCTATTAAAATATTTTATAGCAAGAAGTATTTACCAGTTTTAGTAAAAGATAAATATAATAACTTTAGAAAGATAAAAGATCATGAAAATAATTCTGGATGGATACATGTTTCACAGCTATCAAAAAAAAAAGCAGGTTTAGTAATTCAAGATAAATTAGTAGTTTTCAAAAAACCTACTATTTACTCTAAACCTTTGGTTAGACTTTCTAAGGGCAAGTTATGTATTATTTTAAAGTGTAAAAATGAATGGTGTAGAATTAAGGTAGCCAATTATAAAGGTTGGGTAATGAAAAAAAATTTATGGGGACGATTATAATGAATAAAAAATTTTATTTTAAATCGAAACGGTCAGCATTCATTACTTTGTTCCAGGCTGAAATAAAATCATTTAAAAATTTATCTTTTGAGTCATCACTGGCATAAACTTCTGCTATTGCTCTTAGTTGAGAATTTGACCCCAAAATAAGATCTGCTCGAGTTCCAACCCATTTTAATTTATTTGTTTTTCGATCTCTTCCCTCAAATAATTCTTCTTCTGGAGAAGTTTCTTTCCAAGTTGTATTCATGTCTAGTAAATTGATAAAGAAATCATTATTTAAAACACCAACTTTTTTGGTAAAAATTCCATTTTTTGATCCGTCGAAATTTGTATTTAGGGCCCTCATTCCTCCTAAAAGAACAACCATTTCTGGAGCAGTCAATTTTAATAAATTAGCTTTATCAATCAACATTTCTTCTGACGAAACTGAATACTTTCCTCTTAAATAATTTCTAAATCCATCAGCAATGGGTTCTAGCAAACCAAAAGAATGAATATCTGTCTGATCTTGTGTCGCGTCACCACGACCAGATGTAAAAGGAACTATTATATTTTTTCCTGCATTCTTTGCAGCCCTTTCAAGGCCAACACAACCTCCAAGAACAATTAAATCGGCTATAGAAACTGATTTTGTTTTAGTTTTAAAATTTTTTTGTATTTTTTCAAAAACTTTAATAATTTTTGATAGTTCGATTGGATTGTTTACTTCCCAGTCTTTTTGAGGAGATAGTCTTATTCTAGAACCATTAGCTCCACCTCTTTTATCTGACCCACGAAATGTTGAAGCTGATGCCCAAGCGGTTGTCACTAGTTGAGAAATAGATAAACTTGATTTTAATATTTTAGTCTTAAGTAATTTAATATCACTTTTTTTTAATTTATATTTAGGTTTATTAACTGGATCTTGCCAAATCAAAACTTCTTTTGGAACGTCATCGCCTAAATAACAGGCTTTAGGGCCCATATCTCTGTGGGTCAGTTTAAACCATGCTCTAGCAAAAGCGTCGGCAAACTCATCGGGATTTTTATGAAAATTTTTAGATATAGGACCATATTGCGGATCCATACGCAAAGAAAGATCGGTTGTTTGCATCATTGGAGGATGCTTTTTTGAAGAGTCATGAGCATCCGGAACCATTTTAATTTCTTTACCGTTTTGTTTTGGTGTCCACTGATGAGCTCCTGCTGGGCTTTTTGTTAACTCCCACTCATGGCCATATAAACAGTCGTAATAGCCCATATCCCAATTTGTAGGATTCTGTGTCCAAGCTCCCTCTATTCCACTACTAATAGTATCAACTCCTTTACCACTTTTAAAATTACTATTCCACCCAGTAGCCTGGTCTTGAATTTTAGAACCTTCTGGCTCTGGACCTTTATGTGACTCAGGTGCTGCTCCATGAGATTTTCCAAAGGTATGACCTCCTGCTACTAAGGCAACAGTCTCATAATCATTCATTGCCATACGGCCGAATGTTTCACGAATATCGTGAGCGGCTAAAAGTGGATCAGGGTTAGCGTCTGGTCCTTGAGGATTAACGTAAATTAATCCCATATGTGACGCCCCTAAAGGTTGTTCAAGATCTCTTTTACCACTATATCTATTAACACCTAACCATTCTTTTTCAGAACCCCAATAAATATCATCTTCTGGCTCCCAGATATCTTCTCTGCCACCGCCAAAACCAAAAGTTTTAAAATTCATAGATTCAAGAGCTACATTACCAACTAATATAAAAAGATCTGCCCATGATATTTTGTTTCCATATTTTTTCTTAATTGGCCAAAGTAAAAGTCTTGCTTTATCTAAATTTACATTATCTGGCCAACTGTTTAATGGAGCAAATCTCTGATTTCCTGTTCCTGCACCTCCTCGACCGTCTGCAGTTCTATAAGTGCCTGCAGCGTGCCAAGATAGTCTTATGAATAAAGGACCGTAATGACCATAATCAGCAGGCCACCACTCTTGTGATGTGGTCATTAATTTAAGTAAATCTTTTTTTAGATTTTTAAGATTTAATTTTTTAAATTCTTTAGCGTAATTAAATTTTTTTTCTAAAGGATTTACCAAACTGGAATGTTGACTTAATATTTTTAAATTTAATCCATTTGGCCACCAATCTCTATTTGATGTACCTCTTCCAGTAGGAAACTTAGGCGGAGTACCTGCGCCTGTAATTGGACATTTGCTTTGTTCGCTCATAATTTTTTTGATTAACTTATTTTATAATAATTCTAAAGCCAGTGTCAAGCAGTTTAGAATTGTTATAAACTACTGATAATCGTTCTCAATATTGATAACAATATCAATATCTTTTATTGATTTGCCCTTGGGTGCATTAGGAATATTTTTTAATTTTATTTTTGAAGAATCAATATCTGTCAATTTTTTATTTTTTAAATCAAAAAAATGATGATGAGAACCAATGTTAGTATCAAAATAACACTTATTATTTTTAGTCAAGATTTCTTTTAAATATCCAGCATTTTTCAAGGCATGAACTGTATTATAAAAAGTGGCTATAGAAATTTTTTTATTATGACGCTTTGAATTAATCGTATTCTCAAGGTCCTCCACGGTAAAATGAAAAGTTTTTTCTCTTTCAAACAAAAATTCAGCAATAAGAACTCTTTGTTTTGTTGGCCTTAGACCAGAAGATCTTAATTTGTTTGCTATTTTAATGTTATTGTTCATAATATTTATATATAGCTACGCATAACATACAATCATTATTGATTATTTATATTTGATAAATGTTTTAAATCAAGTAAAAGTTTACTTTAAAAACCATGCAAAAAAATTGCTATAACTTTGATGAATTAATAGATTGTGGAAAAGGTAAGCTTTTTGGTAAAGGAAATGCAAAATTACCTCTTCCGCCAATGCTGATGTTTGATAGAATTACTGAAATAAATGAGAATAAAGGTGAATTTAAAAAAGGATTTATTAAAGCAGAATTGGACATAAAAAATGATCTTTGGTTTTTCAATTGTCATTTTCAAGATGATCCAGTTATGCCGGGATGCTTAGGACTGGACGCTATGTGGCAACTAGTTGGTTTTTACCTGGGCTGGACTGGAGAGCCCGGCAAAGGTAGAGCACTTGGAGTTAATTCAGTTAAGTTTACTGGAGAAGTTTTAAAAAAAGTTAAAATGGCAACTTATGAAATAAATATGAAAAGAGTATTAAAAAAAGAAGGTACCTCAGTTGGATTAGCAAACGGCACGTTAAGTGCAGATGGAAAAATAATTTACACAGCAGAAAATTTAAAAGTTGGATTATTTAAATCATGAAAAGAGTAGTAATAACTGGGTTAGGAATAGTATCATGTCTTGGCAATAATCAAGATGAGGTTTATCAATCCCTTCTTAATTCAAAATCAGGAATATCATATTGTGAAGAATATAAAGAACATAATTTAAGAAGTCATGTCCATGGTAAGCCAAGTATTAAGCTTCAAGATCATGTAGATAGAAAAACAATTAGGTTTATGGGATCTGGTTCAGCCTATAACTATATTGCCATGAAGGAAGCAGTAAAAGACTCTGGTTTGGAAGAAAAAAATGTGAGCAATGAAACTACAGGAATTGTTATGGGATCAGGAGGACCATCAATAGAAAATGTTATTCTTGCTGCTGATAAAACTAGAGCAAAAACTCCAAAATTAATGGGACCATTTATAGTTCCAAGAACGATGGCAAGCACAGCATCGGCAACTTTAGCTGTTCCTTTTAAAATTAAAGGAGTAAATTATACTATGAGTTCAGCATGTGCAACTAGTGGGCATTGTATTGGAAACTCTGTAGAATTGATTCAGTCAGGTAAGCAAAAAATAATGTTTGCAGGTGGAAGTGAGGAAATACATTGGGCAATGACTGCTATGTTTGATGCCATGACTGCATTATCTTCAAAGTATAATGATACACCAGAAAAAGCATCTAGAGCATACGATAAAACAAGAGATGGGTTTGTAATTGCAGGAGGTGGAGGAGTGCTTGTGCTTGAAGATTATGAACACGCAAAAGCAAGGGGAGCAAAAATCTACGCAGAAATTACCGGCTATGGAGCAACTTCTGATGGTTATGATATGGTTGCACCTTCAGGCGAAGGCGCAGTTAGATGTATGCAATTGGCGCTCAAAACATCTAAAAATAAGATAGATTATATAAATACCCATGGAACATCCACTCCAGTTGGGGATATAACTGAACTAAAAGCAGTAGGTAAAACCTTTAAGGATAAAATTCCAAAAATAAGCTCTACAAAGTCTTTATCTGGGCATCCATTAGGTGCAGCTTCAGTTCATGAAGCAATATACTGTTTAATCATGATGAAAAATAATTTTATAACTGGTTCAGCTAACATTAATGAGATGGATGAGGAAGCAAAAAAATTTCCAATAGTCACTAAGACTGAAAAAAACATAAATCTAAACTCTGTAATGTCTAATAGTTTTGGCTTTGGTGGAACTAATGCGACTTTAATTTTTGAGAAAGTTTAATATATGGGATTAATGAAAGGAAAAAAGGGGTTAATAATGGGCGTTGCCAATGAGAGATCCATTGCATGGGGTATTTCTCAAAAACTAGCTGAAGCCGGAGCTGAATTAGCATTTACTTATCTTGGTGATGCTTTAAAAAAAAGAGTTATTCCTTTGGCAGAAAAATTAAATTCAAAAAATACTTTTAGTTGCAATGTCGAAAAAAAAGATGAAGTTGTAAAACTTTTTAAAGATATTAAATCTGAGTGGGACCACATTGATTTTGTCGTACATGCTGTTGCATTTTCAGATAAGTCAGAATTGACAGGAGAATATCTAAATACATCTAGAGAAAACTTTTTAAGAAGCATGTTAATTTCATGCTTTTCATTTACAGAGATATCTAAAGAAGCTTCTAAATTAATGAAAGAAGGTGGCAGTATGATAACTTTGACTTATGAATCTACAAAAGCTATTCCTAACTACAATGTTATGGGCGTCTGCAAATCAGCTCTTGAAGCTAGTGTAAAATATCTTGCTAGAGATTTGGGTACTAGAGGCATAAGAGTTAATGCAATAAGTGCTGGTCCCATTAAAACACTTGCGGCCTCTGCTATTGGTGATGCAAAATTTCTTTACAAATGGAATGAAGATCATTCATTCCTAAAAAGAAATGTTGATATTCATGACGTTGGAAATTCAGCTTTATATTTATTAAGTGACTTAGCAGCTGGCGTTACTGGTGAAATTCACTATGTAGATGCTGGTTATAATAAGGTGGGAATGCCTGATCCTAAAAATATTTCTTAAGCTGTAGCTTGTTTCATCGATAATTTAACTTTACCTCTGTCAAATCCAACAACTTTAACTGAAACTTCATCACCTTCTTTTACAACATCACCAACTTTTTCTACTCTTTTTACAGCCAATTCTGAAATATGGACTAAACCATCTTGTTTGCCTAGAAAATTTACGAAAGCACCAAATTCCATAATTTTAACTACTTTGCCCTTATAAATTTTTCCCATTTCAGGTTTTGCAACTAAACTTTTGATAAATTCAATTGCCTTATTCCTAGATTCTTCATCAGGTGCAGCTACGGTTACCTCGCCTGTATCTTTAACATCTACTTTTGCTCCTGATGTCTCAACTATTTCTCTAATTGTTGCTCCACCTTTTCCAATCACTGTAGCGATATCTTTTTTATCAACTTTTACTATTTCCATTTTTGGAGTGTGTTTTGAAAACTCTTTTCTCGAATCTTTTAAAGCTTTATTCATTTCTCCTAAAATATGTTCTCTGCCGTCTTTAGCTTGATCTAAAGCTTTTTCCATAATTTCAAAGGTTATACCTGTAATTTTAATATCCATTTGAAGAGAAGTTATGCCGTTCTTAGTTCCAGCTACTTTAAAATCCATATCTCCCAAATGATCTTCGTCTCCCAAAATGTCCGATAGAACAGAAAAATCTTCTCCCTCTTTAATTAAACCCATGGCTATTCCAGCAACTGGTTCTTTTATAGGAACTCCGGCATCCATAAGTGCTAAAGATGTTCCACAAACAGTTGCCATTGAAGATGAACCATTTGACTCTGTAATTTCAGAGACTACTCTTAAAGTATAGGGAAAATTTTCAGCTTTTGGTAATGAAGAATTAATAGCTCTCCATGCTAATTTTCCATGTCCTACTTCTCTCCTACCTGTTCCTATTCTTCCACATTCCCCAACTGAAAAAGGAGGAAAATTATAGTGTAACATAAACCTATTTCTTTGCATTCCATTTAAGCTTTCTACTCTTTGTTCATCATCTGTCATACCAAGGGTAGTGACTACTAATGCTTGAGTTTCGCCTCTTGTAAATAAAGCTGAACCATGAGTTCTTGGAAGCACACCAACTTCACATTTAATTTGTCTAACATCTGCTAAACCTCTTCCGTCAATTCTTTTTTTATCTTTTAAAATTGCCGTTCTTACAATGTCTTTTTCAAGTGACTTAAGTTGGGCCATAGCTTGATTTTCTGTAATATTTTCATCTTCAACAAACATTTCCTTACATTTTGCTTCGGCTTCTTGTATTGCTGTTGATCTTTTCTTTTTATCTGTTTCTTTGAATGCTTTTCTAAGATCTGTCTCTAAAGCTTTGGCAATTTTATCTTTTACTTCTGAATGATCTACTGCCTCTACTTCCCATTTTGTTTTACCTGCTTTTTTAGCAAGACTCTCTATTGATTTAATAATTGGGATAAAATTTTCATGACCAAATTTAACTGCATCTAACATCACTTTTTCAGTTAATCCTGAAGTCTCTGACTCCACCATTAAAACTGCATCTTTTGTACCTGCAACAACTAAATCTAATTCTGAGTCCTCTAATTCCTTTTGTGATGGATTCAATAAATATTTACCATCTTTGTAACCAACCCTACTTGCAGCAATTGGTCCTCCAAAAGGTAAGCCTGAAATTGCAAGTGAGGCAGAGCAAGCTATAATTGAAAGTACGTCTGCTTCGTTTTCTCCATCGTAAGATAAAACTGTGGGAAGTAGTTGAACTTCATTTAAGAAATTTGATGGAAATAAAGGGCGTATTGGCCTATCTATTAATCTTGAAATTAATTGTTCTGACTCTGTTGGCCTTGCTTCTCTTTTAAAATATCCACCTGGAATCTTACCTGCTGCATAATATTTTTCTTGATAATTAACTGAAAGCGGAAAAAAATCTTGTCCATCCTTAAGTTTTTTTGCACCAACAACTGTTGCTATAACAACTGTTTCTCCACATGTAGCTATTATTGCACCATCTGCTTGCCTTGCTATTTTCCCAGTTTCTAGTGTTATTTTTTTTCCATTAATTTCTATTTCTTCTTTGTGAATTTTAAACATTATTTCCTTAAATTTAGTTTTTTTAATATCTCTACATATGATTCAGGTTTTTTTCTTTTTAAGTAACTTAAAAGTTTTTTTCTTCTATTTACTGATTTCGTAAGTCCTACAGTAGAGTGCTTATCTTTTTTTGATTTTTTAAAATGTTCAGCTAAAGTTGTTATTTTGTCCGTTAATAAACCTATTTGAACCTCTGTAGATCCTACATCTTTTTTATGTATAGCTAACTTGCTAATTGTATCTTTTTTTTTCTGTTTCATTTTTTTTATTTTTTTTAATTAACTTTTCAATTTTTTCTGCGTATTCAAAAGAGTTATCTTCTACAAATTTTATTTTAGGAAGAAACTTTATATCAAGTTTTTTTGACAGTGCTCTTCTAACAAGATGAGAGTATTCAGTCAAGACACTAACTGTTTCTCTTAAATCGTGTCCTCCCAATGGAATAACGTATGCTCTAGCTGTTTTTAGATCTGGTGTCATTCTGACTTCTGTAACAGTTATAATTTTTGTATTAATTAAAGGAATTTTAGCCTCATTTCTGATAAAGATTTCGCCTAAATTTTGCTTAACTAACTCTCCTACTCTAAGTTGTCTTTGAGAATATACTGGAAATCGATTAGGTTTGATCATTACAACGTTCTCTCTATTTTAATTGCTTCATAAGCCTCAATTATATCTTTCTCTTTAAAATCCATAAAATCTTTAAGACCAATTCCACACTCTAATCCAGACTTTACTTCTTTAACTTGATTTTTTTCTCTAAAAATACTCACTATTTCACCATCATAAACTACAACTCCGTCTCTTATAAGCCTTGCTTTAGATTTATTTTTAATTTCCCCATCAACAACTTTTGAGCCTGCAACTTTACCAGTGTTTGAAACTTTGAAGATTTTTAGAATTTCAGCTGAGCCACTTATTTTTTCTTCAATGTCAGGTGTTAGTAATCCAGAAAGACCTTTTTCTACAAAATCAAGTGCTTCGTAAATTATATTAAAATATTTTATTTCTACATGTTGATCCTCAGCTAATTTTTTTGCCTCTCTATTAGGTTTTACATTAAAACCTATCAACAAAGCGTTTGAGGCCTTAGCTAAAGATACGTCTGTTTCATTAATCATTCCAATGTCGGACAAGATAATATTAGACTTAACTTCAGCGTGTTCTATTTTATTAATTGCTGTTTTCAATGCTTCACTAGAACCTTGTACGTCGGACTTAATAATTATATTAAGTTCCTCTTTTTCATCTTTATTTTCAAATAAAGTAGTTTTATCTTTTGCTTTTAAAGCTTTATTATTTCCTAAAGAATTATCTTTTCTAAATTCAGCTATTTCTTTTGCTTTGTCTTCATTTTCTGTAACTAAAAATTCTGCTCCTGCAAAAGCAGAGTCGTTCATTCCTAATATCTCTACTGGCATTGAAGGAGTGGCCTCATTAACAATCTTTCCCTCATGATCAATCATAGCTCTAATTTTTCCCCATGTGTTTCCACAAACAAAGAAATCTCCTCTTTTAAGCAAACCATTAGATATTAAAATTGTGGATACTGGCCCTTTGCCTTTATCTATTTTTGATTCTATCACGACTCCAGTTGCATAACCTGTGTTTGAAGCCTTTAAGTCTAATAGTTCTGATTGTAAAAGTATACATTCATTTAGTTTTTCTAAATTTTGTTTTTTTGTGGCTGATACTTCAACAAATAATGTATCACCGCTTAAATCTTCTGCAACAAGCTCATATTGCATTAATTCATTCTTAATTTTGCTAATATTTTTTTCAGGTAAATCACATTTGTTAATAGCAACAATTATAGGTACTTTTGCTGCCTTTGAATGTTGAATTGCTTCTATAGTTTGTGGTTTAATGCCATCATCTGCTGCTACAACAAGTACAACTATATCAGTTATCTTTGATCCTCTGGCTCTCATTTCTGTAAAAGCTGCATGACCAGGAGTATCAATAAAAGTTATAACTTGTTTTTTTTTATTCTGAACCTGATAAGCACCTATATGTTGCGTGATTCCTCCATGCTCGCCAGCAACAACACTGGTGTCTCTTAAAGCATCAAGCAAAGATGTTTTTCCATGATCAACATGTCCCATTATTGTAACTACTGGAGGCCTTTTAACAAGATTTTTTCCTTCTAACTTTACTTTTTTACTTATATCTAAAGTCGGAGACTCCTCAACAACAGGATTGTGACCAAATTCTTTAACTATGTATTCAGCTGTATCTTTGTCTATTACATGATTTATAGTAGCAACAACTTTCATATTAAATAAAAATTTAATTATATCGTTAGATCTTTCAGCCATCCTGTTTGATAGTTCTTGAATTGATATTTGCTCAGGAACCTTTACATCTCTTACAACTTTTTTAAATTCTTTTTTTTCTTCTTTATCTACGTTGCTTTTTTTTTCTTTAAGTCTTGCTCTTTTAACAGATGCTAAACTTCTTTGTTTAATCTCGATTTCTTCAACGTTCATTGCTCTAGAAACTGTAAGTTTAAAATCTCTTTTATCGATTGGACCTTTAATTTTTAATTTATTTTTAGGCGGAGTTTTTTTATCATCTTTTTTAATAAAAGCTTTTGTTGCCTGCTGTTCTATAAATTTTCGAGATGGGTTTTTTTTGTTAAGGTCAGGTTTATTGAATGAGCTTGTATTTGAAGATCCTTTAAAATGATCTCTTGCTGGCCTAAAAGGTTTCTTTTTTTCAATTGAAAATGCTTTTTTACCACTTTTTTTCAAAGATGAAATATCAATTTTTTTACTTACGGAACTTGATATTGTTAGTGTTTTTTTTTTAGATTTTTTTTCATCCATAAATTTTATTTAAAAACTATCTCTCTTGCTGCCATTATTAGTTGATCTGCCTCTTCTCGAGATAAAGAAAATTCCTCTAAATAACCTTCAATTCTTATTTTTTTTCCTTTAACTTCATCAGATCCACCTATTAATTCATCTGAAGATAAGTCAGCAAAATCACTTAGTTTTTTTATATTTCTTTGACCTAACAACACTAACATCCCTTGGGTTATTCCTTTTAATTTTATTAATGACTCCTCAACTCCAAGTTCTTTAAGTTTTTTAGATACTTCTTCTTTTTCTTTAATCAAATTTTCTTTGGACCTATCAATTAACTCTTTTGCAGTAACATCATCTATGCCTTCAATTTTTGAAATATCTTCAGGAGTAGATTGGGCTATATCTTCAATTCCTTGAAATCCTTCGGAAACTAATAATTGACCAAGAGTTTCATCGACTTCTAAACTTTTTATTAGTGTTTCAGTTTTATCTTTAAACTCAGCCTGTCTTCTTTCAGAATCTTCTTTGTCTGTTAAAATATCGATTTCAAAATTTGTTAGTTTTGAAGCCAATCTTACATTTTGTCCTCTTCTACCGATTGCTTTGCTTAAGTTTTCTTCAGTTAAAATTACATCTATTCTTTTATTTTCTTGATCAATTAAAACTTTCTGAATTTCTGCAGGTGATAAAGATTCTGAGATTAGTGTTGGTAAATCTTCGGTCCACTTAATAATATCAATTTTTTCTCCATGCAACTCATTAACGATGGTTTGCACTCTACTTCCTCTCATTCCTACACATGCCCCAACTGGATCTATAGAACTATCTTGAGAACTTACACATATTTTTGCTCTGCTACCTGGATCTCTTGCAACTGATTTTATTTCTATAATACCTTCATAAATTTCGGGAACTTCTTGAAAAAATAATTTAGCTAGAAATTGAGGATGGGCTCTTGATAAAAAAATCTGATGTCCTTTTAATTCTTTTTTAACTTCATAACAATAAGCTTTTACTCGATCACCGTTTTTTAAAATTTCTCTTGGTATAAGCTCATCTTTTTTTATGACTCCCTCAGCTCTTCCAAGATCAACAATTACATTTCCATACTCTAATCTTTTAATTATTCCGCTTAAAATCTGTCCTTGTTTTTCAATGAAGTCGTTATACTGCCTATCTTTCTCAGCCTCTCTTACCCTGGAACTTATAACTTGCTTAGCACTTTGGGCTGCTATTCTTCCAAAATCAATTTGAGGCAACTCTTCAAAAATTTTATCTCCAATTTTAAGACTTTCATTTTTTTTACTCTGATCTTTTGCGTCTTTTAGCGATATTTCTCTATTTATGTCTTCTGGTTCCTCAACTATTTCTAAAACTTTTTTAATTTTTATGTCTCCACTTTCTCTATCAATGGTAACTTCAATATTATTATCATTTCCAAACTTTGTTAGTGCGGCTTTTTGAATAGCACTTTCCATAGATTCTATAACTAGTTCTTTATCTATAGATTTCTCGTTCGCAACAGCTTCTACGATTCTTAAAAGTTCAAGCTTATCTAATCCTCTATTCAACATTTTATTCTTCTTTTTTTTCCAAAAAAAAATGGGCTAAAGCCCATTTTGTCAATTCATATTTTAAACTATATCTAATAAATATTTAGAGATTATTCAAGTTTACATTTTGAAAATATCAATTTTATCAGTCTTTTCCCAAGAGAATTGCCCATTATTTGTGGGCTCCCTTCCAAAATGGCCGTAAGCTGATGTAACCTCATAAATAGGCTTATTCAACTTTAACATTTCTCTTATTCCTCTTGGAGATAAATCAAAATTATTTTCAATTAATTTTTTTACATTTTCAACTTTTGCATTATCTTTATCATCTAATTTAACATAAATTGATAAAGGCTTTGAAACACCGATAGCATAAGCAAGTTGTATTAAACATTTTTCTGAAACTCCTGCTGCCACAACATTTTTAGCTAAATGCCTGGCAACATAAGCTGCGGATCTATCTACTTTTGTTGGATCTTTTCCTGAAAACGCTCCTCCACCATGAGGCGCTGCACCACCATAAGTATCAACTATAATTTTTCTTCCTGTGAGTCCAGTGTCTCCATCTGGGCCTCCAATAATAAATTGACCAGTGGGATTAATATAAATGTCTTTGTCCTTTAAATCTTTTATAAAATTTTCTGGAATAGATTTTTTAATGTATGGGAGAATTAAATCTTTAACTTGTTTTTGGTTTAAGTCTTTAGAGTGTTGAGTAGATATTACAATTGAAGTAATTTTTTTTGGTTTATCGTTTTCATACATCATTGAAACTTGACTTTTGGAATCAGGTTCAATTCCTTGAAGGTCTCCACTTTTTCTATCTTGAGCCATAAGTCTTAAAATCTTGTGTGAAAAATCTATTGGTGCTGGCATTAAGTTTTTTGTCTCTTTACATGCATAACCAAACATTATTCCTTGATCTCCAGCTCCTTCATCTTTGTTTCCTTTTGAGTCAACACCCATCGCTATATCTGTTGATTGTTCATGTAAATGACTTTCAATGTTAGCTGTTTTCCAACTAAAACCTTTTTGATCATAACCAATATCTTTTATACACTCTCTTACTTTTGCTATCAGTTCGTCATTATTAATTTTTGGTCCTCTAGTTTCACCTGCCAAAACTACTTTATTAGTAGTTGTTAAAGTCTCACATGCAACTCGTGCATAAGGTTCTTTAGATAAATAAGTGTCAACAACCATATCTGATATTCTGTCACAAACTTTATCTGGATGACCCTCTGAAACTGACTCACTCGTGAATAGATAATTATTGTTCATTATATTTTTTTTCTTAAAATTAAATAGAATGATGTATATGTAAATAAAAGCATAAAAAATATCAAATCATTTTTGTTTCCTGAGCTGTTGTTAAATAAAGGTATATCTAATTCAATATTACCTTTTTCATTAGGTTCTAATCTTTTTATTACTTGTCCATTATTGTTAATAAAAGCGCTTATACCTTTATTAGCTGATCTTGCTAATATTTTGTTGCTTTCAACAGCCCTAAAAATTGCTTTAGCAAAATGTTGATGGGGTCCTATTGAACCTCCAAACCAAGCATCTTCCGAAATATTAATTATTAAATTTACATCTTTTTGAATTTTTTGAATAAATTCAGTAAAAATTATCTCATAACAGATTAAAGGCATTATATTAAATTTATTAATAGTCAAATATTCGTTTGAAGAACCAGAGGTGAAAGAACCGTAACCTTCGGTGATTTTTTTAACACCTAACTTTTTAAACATATTTTCTAAAGGTAAAAATTCTCCAAATGGAACTAATTTTTCCTTATCGTAACGATAAATAATTTCAAAATCATTATTTACAGCTATTAAGCTATTAAAAAATTCACCTGAAGTTGTTGATAAAGTATTTATTCCAAATACTATTATATGATTATTTGAAAAACTTTTTTTAAATAGACTTTTATATTTTTGTAAATCCTTATAATTTGATCCTACAAAAACTCCTTCAGGCCAAATAAAAAGAGTATTTTTTTTTACCTGAGGTTCGCTATATTTTATTAATTGTTTAATCTTTTTTTCAATTTCTGTTAATTCTAAATTATATTTTAAATCAAAATTAGGAGAAATTATTTTTAAATTTATTAAATCTTGAGCATTTAATGCATTTACGCTGTATTTTTGCTTATCTTGATTAATTTTAAATGAACCATAAAGATAATTTGAGAAAAATAATATTCCTATAATAAATAAACTCATTAATTTATTTTTATCTTTATTTAATAATATAAGTAGAGGAAAACAAAAAACTGTAAGTGTTAATAGATTAAAAGCAAACAAACCTATAGTACCTAGTATTTGAATTACTTCAGGCCACCAAGACCAACTATAAGCCCACAAATTCCATGGAAAGCCGGTTAGTATTTTGCTTCTAAAATAATCTAAAACTGAAAAACTGATACAAAACATAAAAATAGATGAATTATTACTTTTAATAAATGGTCCAATTGCTAAAGTCCCAAAACCAAAAAATAACCCTAATAAAATCGGAAATAAAATTAAAGCAAATGGAATTAAAAATTTAAAATTTTCATCAAAAGTTAAAGAATAAGAAATCCAAAATGTTCCTGATAAAAAAAAGCCTATTCCAAAAAGATAGCCTACATAAAAAAAATTTCTATAATAAGGTCTTTTTCTGTAAGTGCTTTTAGATTTTTTGTTTACGTAAGATATTGTCAAAAATAGAAAAGGTAGAATAATAAAATTGACAAAAGTTAAATTAAAAGGCTCAAAACTCAAAACTGACAGCATTCCTAATACAAATGGAATTATAAATACAATAGTTGTTCTACTATTTAATATTTTTTGACTTATCATTTAATTAATAGAATTAAAGAAAGTATTTTCTAATTTTTTCATTTTTAAATAATCTTTATTTAATTTATGTCGATTTCCTAGTAAGTGTAAAAAACCGTGAATCCACAATCTGTCAAATTTTTGTTTAAGTTTTTTATTATTTGATTTATCTAAAATTTTACTTAAATTTATCACAATATCTCCAAGATAAAACAAGCTGTTCTTGTTTAATAAATTATTCAAAGACTTTTTCTTATTAAATGGAAACGATAATACATCAGTAGATTTATTTTTTTTTCTAAATTTTTTATTTAGTTGTTTTATATAAGAATCTCCGTTTATCATTATTGAAAACTCAACTTTTTTTTTTCTAAAATAAATATTATTTTTATTTAATTTTTTTATTTTTTTATTCAAATATTGTTTTGGATTTTTAATATATTTTTTCCAATTTTTATCACCAATAACAACATTAACTTTGATCATTAATTTTTTTGATAAGCCTGAATTATTTTAGAAACTAACGGATGTCTCACTACATCTTTATGATCAAATTCAATACTTTTGATTTCTTTAATGTTTTTTAGAATATTATTAGACTCAACTAGTCCTGAATGTGATTTATTTAATAAATCTATTTGCGATGGATCGCCATTCACTACTAATTTAGAGTTTTCTCCAATTCGAGTTAAAAACATTTTTATTTGTGTTGCCGTAGCATTTTGTGCTTCGTCTAAAATAGCAAATGAATTTTTTAAAGTTCTTCCTCTCATAAAAGCAAGAGGGGCAATTTCTATTTCACCAGTCTCAATTTTTTTTTGTATTTTTTCAAAACCAAAAAGATCATAAAGAGCATCGTAAAGAGGTCTTAAATAAGGGTCGACTTTTTCTTTCATGTCCCCTGGCAAAAAACCTAGTTTTTCTCCTGCTTCTACTGCTGGTCGTGAAAGTATAACTCTTTCAACCTTTTTTTCTATTAAAAGAGTTATAGCAACCGATACGGCTAAAAAACTTTTTCCTGTACCAGCTGGACCTAAAGCCATTACAATATCATTTTCCATTAAAGCTTTAATATACTCTGATTGTTTTTCGGACCTTGCTATAACAGATTTTCTAGGAGTTTTAATTAGCTGGTCTAAGGAACGAATATTAGAGTTTTTTTCAAGATTTATATTTTTTTTCACAGATAAAGTTATATCACTTTTTTCAATTAAATTTGTTAAAAGAAATTTATTTATCAAAAACTTAATAGCCTCCGATACTTTAGTAATATTGTCTGATTCACCCTTTATTGTAATTGAATTCCCTCTAAAAAAAATATTAGTATTTGTTAATTTTTCTAAATGAAGTAAATTTGCATTAAATTCTCCAACTAATGACATTAAAATATTGTTATCAAGTATTTGAAGATTGATGGTTTCTTTATCTATTTTTTTAATTATAAGGTTTTGATTTAATTTACCTAATTCTGACATACTTTACGCAGCTATATTAACATTATCTTCTATAACACCAAATAAAGTGCTTTGATTAAAATCTTTTATTTTCACTTTAATAATTTTACCCTTAAGATTCTTTTTACTTTTTACTACTACTGAATTTGCATATTCATCTCTACCAAAATAACATTCTTGATTTTTCATTTTATTTTCAAATAAAACTTCTATTTCTTTATTTAAAATTTTTTTTCTATGTTGCTTTTTAAAACTATTAGTCAAATTTTGAAAAGTAGCTAACCTTTTTTTTGCTTCGAATTTATCGCATCTTTTCAATTTAGCAGAAGGTGTTCCAGGTCTTGGACTATAAATAAATGAATATGAATTTATAAATTTAACTTTTTTTAATAAGCTTACCGTATAATCAAAATCTATTTTTTCTTCTCCTGGATAACCTATTATAAAATCACTTGAAAACTCTATCTCAGGTCTATTCTTTTTTAGCTGTTGTATTATTTTAGTATAGTCATCTACAGTATGCTTTCTGTTCATAGACAAAAGAATTTTGTTTGATCCGCTTTGAACTGGAAGATGCAATAGTGGCATTAATTTTTTACAATTTTTATAAGCTTCTATTAAATCATTTGTCATATCTTTAGGATGTGAAGTGGTATAACGAATACGTCTTAAACCTTTTAAATCATTTAGTCTGTATATTAAATCTGACAACTTATATTCTTCAAAACTATAAGCGTTAACATTTTGTCCCAATAAAATTATTTCTTTTGTACCATTATTAATGAGTTGCTGTGCTTCTAATAATATTTCATTTAAAGATCTCGAATGTTCTGGACCTCTTGTGTACGGTACAACACAAAAATTACAAAATTTATCACAACCTTCTTGAATTGTAAGATAAGCTGAAACTTGCGAGTTTGTGTTTTTAATAAGATTTAATTTATCAAACTTCTCAATAACTTCAAATTCAGTTGAATTAATTTTAATTTTCGCTTTTTCTATTTTTTTTATAATTTCAGGAATATTTTGATATGATTGTGGTCCAATTACACCATCAATGTATTTTTCTCTTTTAAGCATTTCATCGCCTTCAGCTTGTGCAACACAACCAGTTACTAACAAAATTGGTTTTTTTTTATTTTTAAATTCTTTTTTTATTCTACCTACATCATGATACACTTTATCTGTAGCTTTTTCTCTTATGTGACAGGTGTTTAAAACGTAGCAATCAGACTCGGAAATATTTTTTGTTGGCAAGTAGCCTGCTAATTTTGCAAGATCAAATATGCGATTACTATCGTACTCGTTCATTTGACAACCAAAAGTTTTTATAAATATTTTTTTTAACAAGTTATTTTTTTATTTTTGAACCATATAATTCTAATTTATGATCAACTAATCTGTATCCTAATTTTTGAGCTATTTTGTTCTGAAGGGTTTCTATATCTTTATCAACAAACTCAATAATTTCACCACTATTAATATCTATAAGATGATCGTGGTGCTCATCTGTTGATGGTTCATATCTAGATTTACCTTCTTTAAAATCATGTCTTTCAATTATTCCAGATTCCTCTAATAATTTTACTGTTCTGTAAACTGTGGCAATACTAATTTTTTTATCTATTAGACTCACACGCTTATGAAGCTCATCAACGTCCGGATGGTCTTTAGATCCATAAGTAACCTTTGATTCAGACATAACTTTAGCTATAATTTTTCTTTGGTCAGTTAGTCTGACACCTTTGGCTTTGCACTTGTCTTCTATATTACTCATAAATTTATACTCAATTTAACTTAAATATAACGGTTTAATCAAATTATTTTCTAATAAATTTTTTTTAATTAAATATTCAATATTTGCTTGATTAAATTCAGTTAATTGTGAATTTTTATAACTATATAATTTTATACCCTTTGATATTTGAATCCCCTTGGCTACAGAAATAGCTGAACGTATAGACGAAAAGCTACCTGGACCAACATTTACTATAATTGAAAAAGTATTATCAATTTTAAGATTATTTATCTTCATAAGATCCATTATATTTTGTACTAATGTCTCATTATTATTAGTAATATTTGTTTGAAGTTTCTTAATAAAAAAATTATTATTATAACATAAACCAATTAAATTATTTTTACCTGTGAAATTAATAACTAAAAAATTTTTTATCATTTTAATAATTGTTACTTCATCTTTATATGCACCAAAAAATTTATATTCGCAATCTAAAAACTTAGACGATTATGGGGTGATTAGTCTCATGTATCATAGGTTTGAAGAAAATAAATATCCATCAACAAACATTAGGATAAATGATTTTTTTGAGCATATAAAGATAATTAAGGAGGAAAAAATAAAATTTATTAGAGCTGAAGAATTAGAGACCTCATTAAAAGAATACAAAAATCAAAGAAAAGTTTTATTAACTATTGATGATGCATTTTTATCTTTTTATGAAAATGCATGGCCTTTTTTAAAAAAAGAAAAAATTCCTTTTATTTTGTTCGTAAGTACTAGAGAGGTAGGCAAATCAAATTATATGACCTGGAAGCAAATACAAGAAATTTCAAAAGAAGAATATGTTCATATAGCTAACCACAGTCACTCGCATGAATACTTGATAAATAAAAAGGATGAAGAGATTATTCAAGATATAAAAAAATCTATTTTAATTTTTGAAAAAAATTTAAATACAAAAACAGATTTTTTTTCTTATCCATTTGGTGAATATAGCTTGGCTTTTAAAAAAATTATTAAAGATTTTGGATTTAAATTTGCTTTTGGTCAGCATTCTGGAGTTATTGATGAAACAAAAGATTATTTAGAATTACCAAGATTTCCAATAAACGAAAAATATGGAGAAATTAAAAGATTTAAATCATTAATTCGTACGCTTCCATTTAAATATAAAAGTATTTCTCCCGAAGAAAAATATATTTACGAATCTTCAAATCCTCCTAGGGTAATAATTGATTTTTATGAAAACGTACATAATATAAATTGTTATTCTAATGAAAATAATAAATGGAGAAAATCTAATATTAATTTTTTAAATAATAATAAAATAGAAATTAAATTAGATGGAAAATTTACTACTGAGAGAGGACGTATAAATTGCTCTTTAAGAGAAAAAAATGGTTTATGGAGATGGCTTGGTATGCAATTTGTTTTGGCAGAAAACTAATATTATAAGTTTAGTTCTTTTTTATCATCATAATTTGTTAATTTGACATTTTCAAAATCATCAAGAGAATTTTGTTCAATCATCTTTGCTAAAGTTCTAGTATACTCTGCCCCAGTTTGTGCATAAGACTCTAATGTATGAATAAGTTTTAAACCAATAATTGGTCTATTTTTTTTTCTCAAATCATATCTTTTGTCCCTAAATTCTTTATAACTTTTATGAGTATTTAAGTTATTTTTATAAGCCTTAACTGATGCTCTTAGTATAGGAAATCTTAAAACTTTATGACTTTGTTTTTTTTCTCTATCTAATGGTTCAATACCTCTACCATTCCATGTCCATTGTCCAAAAATTGCATTTCCCTCAAGTGCAAATCTAGAAGTTCCCCATCCACTTTCCTTAGCAGCCTGAGAAATAGCAATTGAAATTGGAATGATATCCATTCTCTTTATTAATTCATCCACACTTCCATTTTTAACTTTGTATTCTTTAAATTTTTGTCTTAACCAAAATTTTTCCTCATCACTTGTCATTCTTTTTTTAGATATTCCTCTTAATTTAATTTTATCATCTAATATTTTTTGATTTTCAGCTACAACTAAAGGTAAAACTATTTTAATAAATGTTTCTTTTTTTAATTGGATATCTTTGATTTCATCCAAATCTTTTGGAAATTGAGTAAAGTAGATTGGTTTGACCCTTTTTTGAAACCTGACTTTTTTTAAATCATATTCTACATCTTCAAATAAACTAAGAACTGTCTCTGTTTTAAGATTTAAATTAGGTAATATTAGTTCCGTAACTTGACTTGGTTCTTTTTTTTTAGGCTCAACTTTTTTTACTTCCTTTTTAGGTTCAACTTTTTTTACTTCCTTTTTAGGTTCAACTTTTTTAACTTCCTTTTTAGGTTCAACTTTTTTAACTTCCTTTTTAGGTTCAACTTTTTTTACTTCCTTTTTAGGCTCAATTTTTTTTACTTCATTTTTACTTTGCGGTTTTGATACTATTTTTTCATTATCACCAAATTTTTCAAATACAGTGAAACCTATTAATCCAACAGAAGTAAGGATTAATATTGTCCCAAAGGTTGATATAATTTTATTTGTACTTTTTTCTGCAAGTTTTGGATTGTGCATACTGCTAAAAGCATTAACAAATATCTCACTTCCAACCTTGCTAAAGGTTGATAAAATTTTCGGGAAAGTATTCAGCATTCCTAGTGCAACGTTAGTAAAATTACTCCAACTTTTTTTGAAAAGGTAAGAAATTGATTTTAAAGACTCACCATAAAAATTATTTATTTTGTTACCAGTTTTGTTTAATGGTGTAGTAATGTTTCTATTAAAGTAGCTTGTATTTATTTCTTTTGGAATTGGTACTTTATTTTTTTTTAATATGTGCTCAATTTGAGAAGTTGTTAAATATTTTTTTTTTTTAATATAATTTTGTATGTCGCTAATTCTATAAATTCTAGAAAGCTCCAATAGTTTTTCTCTATAACTTAAATTTTTTTTCATTTAATTTGCCTCAACTGAATTTACTTCCTTTACATAATGTTTTAATAAATTTTCAACACCTTGCTTTAAAGTCATCAAAGAACTGGGGCAACCAGAGCAGCTTCCCTGTAATTCAACTTTTACAACTCCATTTTTAAAAGATTTAAATTTTATATCTCCTCCATCTCTAGCAACTGCTGGTCTTACTTTTGTATCAAGAACTTCCTTAATTTGTTTAACAGTTTCGCTTAATTCTTCATCTTGATTATTGTCATTTTTTTTATCTAAGATTGGTTTATTGTTTTTTTCAAAAAAATTATTTATATGTGAAATTACCATTGGTTTAAGAGTATCCCAAGAAGCTTTATTTGTTTTTTTTACAGAGATAAAATTTTTTGACATCAAAATAAGCTCTACACCGTCATAACTAAGCAACTCTTTGATAAATTTATTATTAATATTTGAGATTTCTTTTTTTTGAAATTCTTCTGTCCCTATTGAAGATATAATTCTTTCTGATAAAAATTTCAAAGAATCAGGATTTGGAGTAGGTTCTGTTATAATCATTTTGTATTTAAGCTGTATTATTAATATTTTAAACTAAATGTATATTATATTAACCCTACGATTTCACGCACCTTTTTAAGGTTTTCCTCAGATTTTATATCGGCTTTTACCTTGCCTTTTTTTAAAATTCCTTCAAGATAGCCTTGATCTCTCATTAATTCTGTAATTTTTTTTCCTATCGGGCAAATTTCACTTATTAAAACTTCTGATAGTTGATTTTTAACAAAAGAAAAATTTTTTCCACTCATTTCATTTAAAATATCTGATAATTTTTTTTTTGTTAAATAGGAATAAATATTAAGTAAATTTAATGCCTCTGGTCGATTACTTAAATCTTTCTCATTATCAGGAATTGGAGCGCTATCTGTTTTTGCTTTTTTAATTTTTTTTAAAATTTCTTCAGCACTATCCTTAAGATTAATTCTTGAATAATCTGACTCTTCTGATTTGCTCATCTTCTTAGTCCCATCTCTCAAACTCATAACTCGTGAAATATTTTTTTGAATTAAGGGCTCTGGCAAAGGAAAAAAGTTTTCACATTTAAAGTCATTATTAAACTTTTGTGCAATATCTCTAGATAACTCTAAATGCTGTTTCTGATCAGCGCCTACTGGTACATGTGTTGCTTTATAAAGTAAAATATCTGCAGCCATTAAATTGGGATAGATATAAAGACCTACGCTAGCTTTTTCTTTTTCTTTATCTGAACCAGCTTTATCTTTAAACTGAGTCATTCTATTAAGCCAACCAACTCTGGAAACACAATTTAATATCCAAGCAAGTTCTGCATGACCGCTCACCGCTGATTGATTAAATATCACACTTTTTTCCGGATTCATCCCTGCGGCTAAAAATCCAGCTGTAGTTTCTAAAATATTGTTGTGCAATTCTTTTGGATCTTGAAACACCGTAATTGCATGCAAATCTACAACACAATAAATACATTCCATCTCTTTCTGCAAAGAAACAAAATTTTTTAAAGCACCTAAATAATTACCTAAATGTAAATTTCCAGTGGGTTGTACACCTGAAAAAACTAATTTTTTAAATTTCATTTTAATTTGTCTTATAATTTTTAATATTTAATATTCCTAATAAGTAACATGATATCAAATAAATTGTTGCAGCAAAACTTATAATAAATAAAAGATATACTGACTTAAATTGATTATTATATTCTAAATTATTACCAAAATAATCCAATCCATATAATAAGGGAAAACACATTAGGATTGAGGAAACAATAATTTTAAAAAGATTTTTATATAAATAATTTTGTACCATTAAAATTTTCTTATAGTTTAATATTAAAATATAAATTAATACTCCAGTCCATGTTGATATAGATGTAGCGATAGGAATTATTAAAAAACCAATTTTATTAAAGAAAAATAAACTGATCGTAATATTTAAGAAAACTATAAATGCAGATAAATAAAATGGTATTTTAGTATTATTTCTAGCAAAAAAGAAATTCGCCAAAACTTTGATCAACGCAAAAGCTGGAATTCCATAGCCAAAATATTTAAGAGCTTTTGAGGTCATATCTATGTTTTCTTTTGTAAAAGAGCCATAGCCGAAAAGTGCATTTATTATTTCATTTGATGCTAAAATTAATCCTAAACTAGCCGGAACTGATAACAATAATGATAATTCTAAAGACTTAGTTTGAATATTATAAATTTTACTTAATTTTTTTAGTTTAATGGCTTTAGATAAAACAGGCAAAGATATAGTTCCTATTGCAACACCAGCAATAGCAAGATTTATTTGATAAACACGATCAGCATAATATAAATATGAAACAGCGCCTGTCTCAAATGAAGCTATAATGGTTCCAACTAAAATATTTATTTGTGTTACCCCAGAGGAAAAAATACTTGGTAAAAGTTTTTTAAAAAAAAATTTTAACTTTGAAGATATTTTAATTTTCAATTTAATAGTTGGGTTATAATATTTTCTAGTAAAGAATGTTAAAAATACTAATTGAATAATACCAGCTAAGACTACCCCGTAGGAAAGATTTTTAGCAAAATTTAATTTAAAAATATATGAAATAATTAAACTCAAAATCAGTATCATGTTAAGAATTATTGGGGCTGCAGCAGCTGCAGCAAATTTATTATTTGAATTTAAAATTCCTGAAAAAAAAGAAGATAGGCTTACAAATAATAAAAAAGGAAAAGTGATTCTCGTAAACTCAACTGCTAGATTAAACTTCTCTGAATTTTCTATAAATCCTGGTGCTATTATAAAAACGATAAATGGGGTAAAAATTTCTGCTATAATAATAATAAATAAAAGAGTTAATGTTAGAAATGTTAATACTTCATCTGCAAATTTTTTAGCGTTTTTTTTGCTGTTAATTTTTGAGGATGTATAGCTTGGTATAAAAGCTGCATTAAATGTTCCTTCTGCAAATAGCCTTCTAAAGGTATTAGGGAGACGAAATGCAACAAAAAAAGCATCTGCATATATTGATGCACCTAAAAAAATTGCAATTAATATGTCTCTTATGTATCCTAACACCCTACTAATAAGTGTATAAAAAGTAAAAACTGAAGCAGATGATAATAAATTCATTTTTTTCTAAATTAAGCCACAAATTAAAATTAATAGTGAATTATTCTTATTTATATTACATACTGAATACTTAAATGACAAAAAAATCAAAGATTGATCACTATTCTAATAAAGAAGCTTTAGACTTCCATATTGCTGGAAAGTCTGGCAAAATTGAGGTGAACTCGTCTAAGCCTTTAACTACTAAAAGGGATCTATCCCTAGCCTATTCACCTGGTGTAGCCGCCCCGGTAAAAGAAATAGCTAAAAATCCCGACTCAGCATATGATTATACAAGTAAAGGTAATCTGGTTGCAGTAGTTAGTAATGGCTCTGCAATTTTAGGTCTTGGAAATCTTGGTGCGTTGGCATCGAAGCCTGTAATGGAAGGTAAAGCGGTCTTATTCAAAAGATTTGCTGATATAGATTCTATAGATATAGAAATTGACAGTTACGATACAAAAGAAATAGTAAATACCGTTAAAAATATTGGAAATACCTTTGGAGGTATAAATTTAGAGGATATAGCCGCGCCAGATTGTTTTATAGTAGAACAAAAATTAAAAGAACTATTAGATATTCCTATTTTTCATGATGATCAGCACGGTACTGCTATTATAACAACCGCAGCTTTAATAAATGCTTTGGATATCTCTAAAAAAAAAATTAATGATGTTAAAATTGTTATAAATGGTGCAGGAGCTTCTGCTCAAGCATGTGCAAATCTTTTTAAAAGCACAGGTGCAAAATCAGAAAATATTATAATGTGTGATAGAAAAGGTGTAATTTATAAAGGACGAGAAAATATAGATCAATTTAAGTCAGCTCATGCCTTGGAAACTAAACTAAGAACTTTAGATGATGCTATGAATGGCGCAGATGTTTTCTTAGGGCTTTCGGCTAAAGATGTTGTAAGTAAAGATATGGTAAAATCAATGTCTAAAAATCCTATAATATTTGTTTGCGCTAATCCAGACCCTGAGATTAAGCCAGAAAGCATAAATGAAGTAAGGTCTGATGCAATAATAGCAACAGGTAGATCTGATTATCCCAATCAAGTAAATAATTTAATTGGTTTTCCTTATATTTTCAGAGGAGCTTTAGACGTTAGAGCAAAAGAAATTAATGAAGAAATGAAAATTGCTGCTGCTAAAGCAATAGCACTTTTAGCAAGAGATGATGTGCCTGATGAAGTGGTATCTGCTTACGGAGGAGATAGACCTAGATATGGAAAAGAATATATTATTCCTTCAACTTTTGATCCAAGATTGATTAGAGTTATACCATCTGCTGTGGCTGAAGCTGCAATTAAAAGTGGTGTGGCAAGAAAAAATATTAAGGATCTTGAAATTTACAAAGATGAATTAGCCAGTAGATTAGATCCTTCAATGTCTTTAATGCAAGGTATTAATGCAAAAATAAGAAAAAAACCTAAGAGAGTTATTTTTGCAGAAGGGGAAGACGAGAATATGTTAAAGGCAGCAATTGAATTTGGTAAAAATAAATTAGGTATTCCTGTTCTAATAGGAACTGAAAAAAGAATTAGGGAACAGCTTAAAGTTATTGGCCTTGATGAAAACCATAAAATTGAAATTGTTAATTCAACTGATAAAGAAAAAAGAAAAAAATATGTAAAATATCTATATCAAAAACTTCAAAGAGATGGACAATTAGAGAGAGATGTAGATAGATTAGTAAGAAATGACCGAATAGCCTGGGGTTCGTCCATGATTGCTTGCAAAGATGCAGATGCTATGGTCACAGGCAATATTAGACACTATGCTGCATCAATAGAAAAATTAAAAAAAGTTGTGAGTCCAAGACCGGGTGAGGAGATATTTGGTATGACTATGATGATATCAAAAGGCAAGACAATATTAGTAGCAGACACAAATGTGAAAGATTTTCCTTCAGCTGATAGATTAGCAAATGTATCTATATCGTGTGTAAGAGTTGCAAGATTATTTGGATTTGAACCTAAAGTAGCTTTTTTATCTCACTCAACTTTTGGAAAGCCAGTTTCAAAAAATACTAAACATGTAAGAGATGCAATTGAAATATTAAAAGCGAAAGTAGTAGATTTTGATTTTGATGGAGAAATGCAGCCAGATGTTGCTTTAAATCCGATTTATCAAGAAGTATATCCTTTTTCTAAAATAGTTGGAAAGGCAAATATATTAATGATGCCTGCATTACATAGTGCTGCAATATCTACAAAATTAATGAAGTCATTTGGCGGTGCAAAGTTGATTGGCCCTCTTTTGATTGGTTTAGGATTACCCATAGAAGTAGCTCCTCTAAGGTCATCGACTTCAGACATTTTAAACTTAGCTTCTATAGCAGCTTATTCTTCTGACGTAATAGATTATAAAAATTAATTTTTATTTCGGCTTAATTCAGAAACTAGATAAATAGTTGGCACTACTTCTTTCACGTCATATATTTTATTTGCTTCATTTATCACTTCTTTTTTTTCGTCTTCATTCTCGGAAATACCGAATATATAAATTTTTTTATTTATTGTTTCTAAGGTATAATTAGATGATTTTGTTATTTTGTTAAAAATTAAAGCTGTTCTTAATTGAGTTGTTATCAGAATATCTTTCGCAGTACTTTTAAAATTTGAGTTGCCTTTTATCTCCAATGCATTTTTAACTGATCTAACCCCTCTTGTTTCCCATGCCAATTTAGTAATTTTAATTTTTTCTTCAGGTTCATCAACCTTGCCTGTTAGAAAAATTCTTCCATCTAAAACTTCAGCCTGTATAGATAAAAAATATTTTTTATCAGTCAGAGTAAGTCTAGCCACAAGATTTTTTTGCATTATTGTATCATCAATTTGCATTCCAACTGTCCTTGGGTCAAAAGAGATACTTACACCTCTACCAAACGTGCTAAAATTTTTAGAAGAACAGGAAAATAGTAAAAAGCATGCGAAGAATATATTAAGAAATTTTTTCATTTTTTTTTAATTCTAAACAAATTTTATACACTTCATTTTTAGGTATTTTTTCTTTTTTTGAAATAAGTTCAACTACATCTTTTAAACTATATTTTTTTAAGTATTTTTTAGCCTGATAAATTATTTCAGAATTATCAATTATTTTACTTTTATTATATTTATTAGAAATTACAATAGTTAATTCTCCTTTCAAGGCAGATTTAAAATTTTTAATCTCTTTTATTTTTTCTCTATAAAATGTTTCGTGAATTTTTGTTATTTCTCTTGCTATTAATATATTTCTATCTGAGAAAAAAATTTTAAAATAATCTAAATAAAAATTTATTTTAATCCCTGGAATAAAAAAAACTATGGAAAATTCTAAATTTTTCATAGAATTTAAAACTTTTTCTAATTCTTTTACCTTTTTGGGAAGAAATCCATAAAAAATAAATTTGTCATTAAATCCTGAAATGCTAGTTGCTGCTGTCACGGAAGATACACCTGGAACTGGAATTAAGTTAATTTTTCTAGCAATACATTCTTTAATAAGTAAGTTGCCCGGATCTGAAATTGTAGGTGTTCCAGCATCAGAAATTAGCGCCAAAATTTTGCCTTCATTTAAATATTCTATAATTTTAATTAGCTCTTTTTTTTCATTAAATTTGTGATAGGAGACTAACTTTTTTTTAATATTGAAATGATTTAACAACTTAAGAGATCTTCGTGTATCTTCGCATAAAATAATGTCAGATTTTTTTAATATATCTAAGCCTCGTAATGTTATATCATCTAGATTGCCTATTGGTGTAGATACAATATATAAACCTTTAATAAAACTAGTCATTAATATGCCAAAAAAAATTATACTCTATATATCTTATATCCTATTATTTTTTAATTCTAACGCACTAAGTGATACACAACAAAATAATTTAAAAATAGGATTGTTGGTTCCATTTTCAGGTGAATATAAAAACTTAGGTAATTCCTTACTTCTTTCAACGCAACTTGCACTTAGCGAAATTGGTGATGACAAAATAATAATAATTCCAAGAGATTCTGGATCAGGGGATAAAAAAAAATTAGACAAGAGTATTAAGGAAATATTTAACGCAGGAGCAAAAGTTGTTATAGGTCCGGCTGACTCTGAAAATTTTGAAGAGTTAAACAAATACAAAGATATGATTTTTATCTCATTATCTAATAGAAATCCTAAAATTGAAAATAACATAATAAGTATAGGAATAAGTTTAGAATCTCAAATTAATGCTATAGAAAAATTTATTAAAAGTGAGAAAAAAACTAAAACAATTATTATGTATCCAAATAATCAGTATAAAGAATTTATAAAAAAAAAATTAAACAAATTAAAGTTAAAAAATTTTAAAACTTTTAACTATAATCCTGATCCTAAAATTCTTACTGGTGAAATAGAAAAATTAACTAACTATTCGCAAAGAAAAATAAATTTAAAAAGTAGAAAAAAAATTTTAGAAGCTAAAGATGACGAAGCTTCAAAAAGAGAATTAAAAAGATTAGAACAAAAATATACTTTAGGAAAAGTTAATTTTGACTCGGTTATAATTATTGATTTTGGAAATAATTTAAAAAGTGTACTTGCTTCACTTCTTTTTGCGGACGTAAGTGATGAAGAAATTCTTATAACAACTGTTAATCAATGGTTTGATACGAGTATATTCTACGAAAATTCCGTAAAAAAACTTTATTATCCATCTATAAATATTAAAAATTTTAAAAAATATAATGAAAAATATTTTGAAAAATTTGGAAAACAATCAAATGAAATTACAATTCTTGCTTATGACGCAATAGCCTTGATTTATTATATATGGAAAAAAAATGGCAAAATTGTTTCAATAAATGATTTTTTTATTAAGGAAAAAATCAAAGGTAAAATAGGTAAATTTAGTTTTAATGATGGAATTGTAAATCAAGAATTAAATATTTATAAAGTAAGTGACAATAAAATCACAAAGAATTAATTTTTTTTTTTAATTTTTTAAAAGCTAAGAATCTATGATCCATTTTCATTTTTTTAATTTTGTCCATTTGCCCAAACGTAATTATGTATTTATTAGGTATAAAAATTGGATCGTACCCAAATCCTTTATTACCTAAAATTTTATACGATATATTGCCCATAATTTTTCCTGTAACATTTACAATTTTTTTATTTGGAACTTTTAAACTTAAGCTACAAACAAAATATGCTTTTGTATTTTTTTTTAATTTATTTTTATTTTTATTTTTTACTAACTTTATTATTTGCAACATAGCTTTCTTAAAACTTCCATATTTCTTTGCCCATCTTGCAGAATATATTCCTGGCTTTCCATCTAAACAATTTATAACTAAGCCTGAGTCATCAGATATGGATACAAGGCCTGATAATTTATAAAAATATAAAGCTTTAAGCTTTGAGTTAGCTTCGAAGGTTTTGCCTGTTTCTTCAGGACTGCTTATTTTTAATTGATTTGGAGAGATTTTTTTAATTTTGTTTGAAATTAAATAGCTTATTTCTTTGAATTTTCCTTTATTATGAGTGCCAATTAAAATCTTATTATTTTTAATATTCATGACTAGTAATTAAAATTTTAGACACTATATAGCAAATATCATGACGGATAACTCGGAAAAAAATAATCAAGATAACGAGAATTTACAACAAAATAATGCAAAACCAGAGGATGCAAAAGAAATAAGTATTGAAGAAAAATTAAAAAATACTGAGGATAAATTATTAAGATCTCTGGCAGAAGTTGAAAATCAGAGAAGACGTTTTGAAAAAGATGTTAAAGAAGCCTTTGATTTTGGTGGATTTAATTTTGCAAAAGAAAGTTTGACAATACTAGATAACCTGCAAAGAGCTAAAATTTCAATTAAAAACGATGAAAAATTAAAAGATAACCAAGATTTAGATAAATTTTTAAAAAATATAGATATTATAGAAAAAGATTTAGTTTCTATTTTTGAAAAAAATAACATTAAAAAAATTACCTCGATTAATCAAAAATTTGATCCAAATATACATCAAGCTATGCTTGAAGTAGAAGATGAAAAATCAGAAGTTGGGACCATAGTTCAAGAAATTCAGCCCGGTTATATGTTCAAAGATAGACTTTTGAGACCTTCATTTGTTGGGGTCTCGAAGAAAAAAGTACAAAAAGAAGAGAAAAACGAACAAAAAAAAGAAAATTAATACACTTGTAGAAGTAAAAAAAACACCCATATAAGACTTTATTAAACAAAGGAAAATTAATTATGAGTAGAGTTATTGGAATAGATCTTGGTACAACAAATTCATGTGTATCTATCATGGATGGTACTCAAGCAAAAGTTTTAGAAAATGCGGAAGGTGCAAGAACTACACCTTCTGTTGTTGCCTTTTTAGAAAATGAAGAAAAACTTGTTGGACAACCAGCTAAAAGACAGGCTGTAACTAACGCTCAAGATACTATATTTGCATCTAAGAGACTGATAGGAAGATCGTTTGAAGATGAAACAGTAAAAAAAGACATTGGAAAAGTCCCATTTAACATTATTAAATCAGAAAATGGTGAGGCTTGGGTAGAAGGTAAGGGAAAAAAATATTCACCATCGCAAATTTCTGCTTTTGTTCTTCAGAAAATGAAAGAAACTGCTGAAAAATATTTAGGCCAAGCTGTAACAAAAGCTGTAATTACTGTTCCAGCATATTTTAATGACGCTCAAAGACAAGCAACTAAAGATGCTGGTAAAATAGCTGGCCTTGAAGTTTTAAGAATTATTAACGAACCAACGGCTGCCGCTTTAGCATATGGACTAGATAAAAAAAATGGACAAAAAATTGCTGTATATGATTTAGGCGGAGGTACTTTTGACGTTTCAATTTTAGAGATTGGAGATGGTGTTTTTGAAGTTAAATCAACTAACGGGGACACATTTTTAGGTGGCGAAGATTTTGATGATGCAATTGTAGATTACTTAATTAACGAATTTAAAAAAGATAATGGAATAGATTTAAGAACTGATAAACTTGCATTGCAAAGACTTAAGGAAGCTGCTGAGAAAGCAAAAATTGAGTTATCTTCAGCAACTCAAACTGAAATCAATTTACCATTTATAACAGCAGATAAAACTGGACCTAAACATGTAAATTTAAAATTCACAAGAGCAAAGCTAGAAGCTCTCGTTTCAAACTTGGTTGAAAGAACTCTCGAACCTTGCAAGATTGCCCTTAAGGATTCAGGATTCTCCGAAGCGGAAATTAATGAAGTTGTTTTAGTTGGAGGTATGACTAGAATGCCGAAAATTATCGAAACAGTGAAAAACTTTTTTGGAAAAGAACCAAACAAAAGTGTAAATCCGGATGAAGTTGTAGCAATGGGAGCAGCTATACAAGCTGGAGTGTTACAGGGAGACGTTAAAGATGTTTTGCTATTAGATGTTACTCCGTTATCACTAGGTATAGAAACTTTGGGTGGTGTTTCAACAAAATTAATAGATAAAAATACCACTATACCAACCAAAAAAAGCCAGGTTTTTTCTACAGCAGAAGACAATCAGCCTGCAGTATCAATTAGAGTAATGCAAGGTGAAAGAGAGATGGCTGCAGATAACAAAATTTTAGGAAATTTTGAATTAGTAGGTATACCACCAGCAGCAAGGGGTACTCCTCAAATCGAAGTAACCTTTGATATAGACGCAAATGGTATTGTAAGTGTTTCTGCTAAAGATAAGGGTACAGGAAAAGAACAGAAAATCCAAATACAGGCTTCTGGAGGTCTATCTGATGAAGAAATTAAAAACATGGTCAAAGAAGCTGAGGCAAATAAAGAAGTTGATAAAAAGAAAAGAGAGTCAGTAGATGCAAGAAATCAAGCTGACAGCTTGGTATTTTCAACTGAAAAAAGCTTAAAGGAACATGGAGAAAAAATTTCGTCAGAAGAAAAAAAGGCTATTGAAAATGGAATTGCCGATCTAAAAAAATCTTTAGAGGGTACAGACAATGAAGATATAAAAAAGAAAACTCAAAATTTAATTCAAGTTTCAATGAAGTTAGGTGAAGCTGTTTATAAAAGCCAGCAAAAAACTGAAGCGAAAAAAGAAGCTCCAAAAAATGATAAACCTGATGACAAAGAAAATGTTGTTGATGCAGATTTTGAAGATGTAAAAGACGATAAAGAGAAAAGCGCCTAAGAAAATAAATTAAAGGAGACGTCCTGTGGCTAAAAGAGATTGTTATGATGTCTTAGGTGTAACAAAATCATCATCTAAGGACGATATTAAAAAAGCTTACCGTAAATTAGCACTTAAATACCATCCAGATAAGACAAAAGGCGACAAGGCATCAGAGGAAAAATTTAAAGAAGCTAGCGAGGCATATCACATACTATCTGATGATAAAAGAAAAGCCAATTACGATCAATTTGGTTATGCAGCATTCGAAGGTTCAGGTGGTTCTCAAGGATTTGGAGGTTTTGACACTTCATCATTTTCAGATATTTTTGAAGATTTCTTTGGGGACTTTGGGAATAGTGGTGGATCAAGAAGATCGAGTAATAGAGGTAACGATCTAAGATATGATGTTACGATTGATCTCGAAGAAGCTTACAAAGGTATTGAAAAAAACGTTAAATACACCACTTACAAAAAATGTTCTGATTGTTCTGGTAGTGGCGCTGCGAAAGGATCAAAACCTATTTCATGTAATTATTGTGGAGGAAAAGGCAAAGTAAGAACCAATCAAGGATTTTTTACAATTCAGCAAACCTGTCCTCAATGTAGTGGTTATGGAGAAACAATTGGAAAACCATGTAACAATTGTAGTGGTAATGGAAAAGTACAAAGTAATGAAAATGTTACCGTAAAGATACCTAAGGGAGTTGATGATGGCACAAGAATTAGGCTTTCTGGAAAAGGAGAGGCCGGTACAAAAGGAGGGTCAAATGGAGATCTTTATTTGTTTATATCAATTAATAATCATAATATTTTTAAAAGATCTGAGGAAAATCTATATTATGAACTGCCAGTAACATTTTCAGATGCAGCCTTAGGAACTACACTCGAAGTTCCATCAATAGATGGGGGTAAATCTAAAATAAAAATACCTCCAGGAACTCAACACGGAAAACAATTTAGATTAAAGGGAAAAGGTATGCCTATATTGAGAAGAAATACAAATGGTGATTTATATATTAGAATTATAACTGAGGTTCCTGTATCATTATCAAAAAGACAAAAAGAAATTTTGGAAGAATTTAAAAAATTGGAGGAAACCAAGCCTAATCCTGTAATTAAAAATTTTTTTGATAAAGCTAAAAAGTTTTGGGGGTCAAAATAATGAAAAAAATAAATCTTGCTATCTCGGGATGCATGGGGAAAATGGGGCGGCAACTTATTAAATCTTCAAAAAAAGATAAAAATTTTAAATTGGTCTCTATAACAGAAAATAGAGCTATAAATAAAAAAATTTTTGGTATTAAACCTAGTTTTAACGGTATTGATGCTTTTAAAAAAACTAACGTAATAATTGATTTTACTATACCTAAATGCACATTAGAAATTTTAAAAATCGCATCAAAACAAAAAAAAAGAGTTATTGTAGGAACCACTGGTTTTAGTAAAAGAGAAGAAAATATAATTAAAAAGTACTCAAGAAAAATTCCTATTCTTAAAGCTGGAAACATGAGTTTAGGAGTAAATTTACTAATGTATTTAACTGAAATTGTGTCTAAAACACTTGATCATAAATTTTTAACCAAAGTTTCTGAAGTTCATCACAAAAATAAAATAGATTATCCTTCAGGAACAGCTTTAATGTTAGGTAAAGGTATAGCGGTGGGAAAAAATAAAAATCTCTATAAATTAATGGGTCAAAAATATCTAAATAAAAAATCCTTTCCATATGGAAAAAAAATTAATTTTAATTCAATAAGAAAAGGATCAGTGATAGGAAAACATGAAGTTTCTTTTTCAAGCGGAAAAGAAAAAGTATCTTTAAGTCACGAAGCATTTGATAGAGCTCTTTTTGCAGAAGGAGCATTAATTGCAGCAAGATGGATAATTGGAAAGAAACCTGGCTTATATTCTATGAGAAACGTTTTAAACTTCAAATAGACAAAAAGAATTAAAGCTTATAAGTGAAAAATAAAGAAAAATCTAAAATTATTTTAAAGATCTTAAATAAAACTTATCCTAAGGTTCCAATACCTTTAAATTATAAAAATACATTTACACTTTTAGTATCCGTTTTACTTTCAGCCCAATGTACAGATATAAATGTTAATAATGTTACTAAAAATATTTATCCAAAATACAATAAGCCAAAACATTTCGTAAAACTTGGTAGAAAAAAAATTGAGCGGTTAATAAAAAAAATTGGAATATTTAGGGTCAAAGCAAAAAGTATATTTTATTTGTCAAAAACTTTAGTAAAAAAATACAAAAGTAAAGTACCAAAAACTTATGAAGAATTAGAACAATTGCCCGGAGTTGGTCATAAAACTGCTAGTGTTGTGATGTCTCAAGGATTTGGTTTTCCAGCTTTTCCCGTAGATACACACATTCATAGGCTATCCCAAAGATGGGGTTTAACAAATGGTAATAACGTAGTTCAAACTGAAAAAGATTTAAAATCCATTTTTCCTAAAAAATATTGGAATAAACTACATCTACAAATTATTTGGTATGGAAGAGAGTATTGTAAAGCAAGAGAATGTTACGGAATAACTTGTAAAATTTGTAAAAGTTGTTATCCAAATAGAAAAAAACCAATAAAAACAAAAAAGGCTTAAATGAAAATATTAGGTATAGGCAACGCAATTGTAGATGTAATTTGTAAAATAGATGACAAGTTTTTAATTAATAACAACTTAACAAAAAGCACAATGAAACTTGTAGATGAAATTGAATTCAGAAAGTTATTATCAAACCTAAAAATTCAAGAGACTGTTTCAGGTGGTTCAGTGGCAAATTCAATTGTTGGACTATCACAGCTTGGAAATAAAGTAGGTTTTATAGGGAAAGTGTCTAATGATGAATTAGGTGTAAAATATGAAGATGGTTTAAGAAAAGAGAATGTTGAATATTTCTATTCTAAAAAAAGAGAAGCATTGCCTACTGGAACTTGTTTAATCTTAATTACTCCTGACTCAGAAAGGACGATGTGCACTTTTCTTGGAACAGCAGGAAAAATTAACGAAAATGATATTAATATTGAAGCAGTAAAAAAATGTGAAATTCTTTTTTTAGAAGGCTATCTTTGGGATGAAGGAGATCCTAAAAAAGCATTTAATAAAGCAATTAATAATTCTAATAAAGTTGCAATGTCATTATCAGATTTGTTTTGCGTAGAAAGACATAAAAATAATTTTTTAGAGTTAGTTAAGAAAAGTTTAGATATTACTTTTGCGAACGAACAAGAGATTATGTCTTTAATTGATGCAAAAAAATTTGAAGATGTCGTTGAGTTTTCAAAGAGAATTAATAAACTTATAGTAATAACTAGAGGAGAAAAAGGAGCTTTAGCAATTAAAAGTAATGAAGTTGTAGAGTGTTTGGCCAAAAAAAATCTTAAAATTGTAGATTTAACTGGAGCAGGCGATCTATTTGCTGGAGGTTTTCTCCATGGATATATTAAAGGTAAAACATTAAGAGAAAGTTTAGAAAAAGGCACTGAAATGTCTTCTAAGATTATTCAGACAATTGGGGCAAGGCTTAATTGACAATAAGACTTCTTTTGATTTGTTTTTGTGAGATTGGCTACAACTTTTTTTAAATATAACTTAAACTAAGTTTTTTTTCTTTTAAAACTACCTTTACCTTTCTTTGGTTTAATTACTCTTTTTCTATATTTTTTTGTAAATAGGTCAACTGCAATTTTGTTTCTAGTTTTCAAATAAAATATCCTTTTTTAGAATTGCAAATTAATTGTTCATCCTTAAATTTTTCAACAATTTTTTTTCTTAACCTGTAAATATGAGTTTCAACTGTATGTGTATCTGCATCGGGAGAATATCTCCAAATTTTATTCAAAATTTTTTTCTTAGGTATGGGAGAATTTTCAAAAAGCAAAAGTTCTAAGAGTTGTATTTCTTTTTCCGTGATAATTATAAAAAGGTTTTCTTTTTTTAATTTTTTTTCATTCTTATCTAAAATATATTTTTTTATTTTAATAGATGAATTTAAATTAAATCTTTTACTACTAATCATATTTAATATCTTTTGATTTAGTTCGTTTACATTAATAGGCGCTGAAATTAAATCATCGTAAGGAAAAGAGGTGGTTTCATTTTTGTTTGTAATCAATAACTTATTTTTAGATTCTTCAATAAATTTCGAAACCTTCTCTTCTTTTAACATTTCTATAGTGGTCAAGATCGCATCGAAGTTTGATAAAGAAATACTAGTTGATATTTCTGAACAAACAGTAAGGCTAAAGCTTAAATAATCTTTTATTTCTAATAATGCTTTGTTAAACTCTTCTTTATTTAATGAAAGTATTTTGGGTTTAATTATTTGATTATGCATATAAAATTAAAAAATAAAAAACTTTTATTCAGTAACTATAAAGTAAAATGTGCAATAGGTAAAAGAGGAATTTCGTCAAAAAAAAGGGAGGGCGATAGTGCTACTCCAAGAGGAATATTCAAATTTAAAGAACTTTTCTATAGAAAAGATAGAGTTAAATTCGTTAAAACAAAATTAAAAAAAAAACAAATTTATAAAAACCTAGGATGGTGTGACGACTCTAAATCAAAATTTTATAACAAGTTAATAAAATTTCCTTTTAAATATAGAGCAGAAAAACTATATTTAAAGAGTCATGTTTATGACATCATAATTACTTTGAACTTTAATTTAAATCCAGTTATTAAGAAAAAAGGAAGTGCAATTTTTCTTCATCTAGCAAAAAAAAACTATTCCCCTACAAAAGGTTGCATAGCTGTTTCTTTAAAAGACATGAGGTTACTTCTAAATAAAATTAATAAAAAAACAAAATTATATATAATCTAACTTCTGTTTCCAAATATTGAACTACCAATTCTTATAAATGTTGCTTGGTGCTGTAAAGCCTTTATATAATCTGCTGACATTCCCATACTAAGCTCTGAGAGACCTAAACCTAAATTAGTTTCATGTAAATATTTAAAATATTTAACCGGGTTCTCATTATTTGGTGGAATAACCATTAATCCAATTATATTTAACTTAAGTTCCTTAGCACAGAAATTATAAAAACTGTCTAATTGATCTGGCATTATCCCGGATTTTTGTTTTTCACCTCCAACATTAACTTGAATAAAATATTTAATCTTTTTATTCATATTGTCCTCTAATTTTTGCAAAATTATAGCTAACTTCTCATTATCTAATGAATGTATATAGTCAAATATCTCAACAGCCTTTTTTGCTTTATTAGATTGCAACTTACCTATCATATGTAACTTTATGTTATTTTTTTTACTTCTAAAGTTCGTCCACTTACTGTCTGCTTCTTGAACTTTGTTTTCTCCAAAATGTATATGCCCAATGTCTATAAGTGGTTTAATATGTTCTAAAGAGAAAGTTTTACTAACAGCAATAATATTAGCTTTTTTATTTCCTAAATTTGATTTTATTTTATTAAATCTTTCAACTATTATGCTCATGAATGTTTGCTTTTAAAAATAATTATTATTTATATATTGAGAATACCAAAATTTTAGACCTAAGTTTAATAAAAAAAAGAAATAAGTTTAATATTATATATAGAAACGATAGAAAATTTGAGAAAATTGAAAAATTAATAAGTTTTAAAAAAAAATGTAAAGAAAAAGGGGTAAAATTTTTTATAGCAAACAATGCCCATATTGCCACAAATTGTAAAGCGGATGGTTTATACATTTCATCTCATAATAAAAATTACTATAATAATTTAAATCTAAAAATAATTGGTTCAGCTCATAATCAAAAAGAATTTTTTGAAAAAGAAAAACAAGGTTGCTCTGAAATAGTATTATCTAGATTATTTAAAACAGAATATTTGCACAAAAAAGGATATTTGGGGGTTATTAAATTCAATTTATTAAGAAAAAATACAAATTTACCAATAATTGCCCTAGGAGGTATAAGAGATGTAAATCTTAATAAACTTAAGTTGGTTAGCAGCAATTCTTTAGCAATTTTATCGGAAATAAAAAAAAAGCCGGTTAAAATAATTAACCGGCTTTTTTAAATATTTGTTTAGACTAAATTAAAACGCCATTACAACAGCAAATACAGTTTCTACTGCATCTTTGTTTAATGTGTAATCTACGTTTTCGATATCTTTATGAGCTACTGAAAGCGTCATTCCACCCATAGTGTATGCAGCTTGAATTGCATCAATTTGAGTATCAACATCATTTTTAGTAGAACCATCAGCTGTAGTTACGTTTGTTCTTTTCATAGCTGTTGATTCCTCTGTAGTCCAAGATACTGACAATGCATCATTTACGTTAACACCTAATGAAAGAGAGTTATTTTCGTAATGCATCGTGTATTCTGAGTCTGCAGTTTGTACGCCTAATGTTGGAGCGATCAAGTACTTACCGTAACCTACTGTTGCAGGTCCAAAAGAGTACTTACCAGCGATACCACCAACTTCATAGCTTTGTTTAGTTTTTGTACCATCGTCAGCTATATCGTCAGTTTTTTCTAGGTAAGAACCTTTTAATGATAATCCATCAATAGGTGAAAGTTGTACATAGTACTCAGAAACTGCGTTAGCAGACTCTACTGAAGTACCAGCAGCATTCGAACTATTAATTGTACCATCCGCTTCAGGAGCGTAACCTACTTTTACAATCATATCCATTGGCAAAGCACCAGCTGGTGAATGATATTGAATACTGTTGTAAGAGCTCATGTTTGCTCCATAAGTGAATGTAGAACCAGTTGTTCCAGTATAACCGTAGTCAGAACCAGGTGCGTAAGCAGAAGCATCAAAACCGTATTTACCAGATAGCGAGCTTTCATGTATGTAAGCAGCTATTGTACCAAATGGTGTTCCTACTTCTAGTCTTGCATCGTCCTGTACTGTTGTACCGTCGATATCTATAGCGTAATTCCAAGTGTAACCATTATCTAGTTCACCTGAAGCGCCTAATGTAAATTCATTAGCGATACCAATTCCTTTTGGGTTACCAATCTTAGCTGTAGCACTGTCAGAACCTACTATCGTGTAAGTGGCTTTTGCTGCACCAGTTACATTCAAAGCTCCAGCATTAGCTGCAGATGTGATTACCAAAGAAGAAATGATAGCTAACGAAATTTTTGCTATTTTTTTCATGTTTTTCCTTTGTTTGTTTTCTTATATTTAACTCGTTAATACTCGTTAAAATTTTAACGTGTTAAGAAATTATCTTTTTTTATTAAGGATGTGTTGTAAAATAAGGCTTTTTTTCCCTTTTATGTTGTTAGTGTAACATTATTACAACAGTCTAAAAAGCCATGTTTTACCTTATTTTTTTTGGTTTTATTCAACTTCATGGTAATACTTCTAAATGAATTACATTAAGATCATAAAATTAATCAGTTTTTTAGCGTTTTTAACCCTATTTCTAAATTCTTGTGGTGGTTTCAAAAAAACTGACTCGCGAAATACTCCTGTTAACGCATTAGAAAGAGCTAAAAAAAATGTCGAAGAAGGTAGGGGCATAAGTATTAGAGGAGCGTTAGGCAGAGGTGGTGCAACTACATATCAATTTAGCTCATCAAATCCAATGTGGAGAGCTTCTTTAGAAATTTTGGATTTTTTACCGATGGTCACTGTGGACTATTCTGGGGGTGTGATTATTACCGATTGGTATAACGATAACGCTAATGATAAAGAAGCAATAAAAATTACTTTAAGATTCCTATCAAATGAAATTCAAAGTAATAGTCTTAAAATTATAATTCACAAAAAAAACTGTGATAATACTGGCGTATGCAACGTTAAAAAAATTTCCTCTAAAATAGAGGAAGAGTTGTCCAGGTCAATTTTATTAAAAGCTGCGCAGTTTCAATCAGAAGATAAGAAAAAGAAGAAGAAATAATCCTATTAACTTATGGAAAGAGTTAATTTTCAAATTTTAGAAGAAAAATGGCAAAAAATTTGGGAAAATAAAAAACTTTATAGACCAGATAAAAAAAAAAAAATTTTATTGTCTAGAAATGTTCCCTTATCCTTCTGGGAAAATACATATGGGTCACGTTAGAAATTATACAATAGGAGATGTGATAGCCCGATTTAAATATCTTAATGGTTTTAACGTATTACATCCAATGGGTTGGGACTCTTTTGGTTTACCTGCTGAAAACGCAGCGAAAGAAAATAATCTTCATCCAAAGAAATGGACAGAAAAAAATATTGCAGAAATGAAGCGTCAGCTTAAGATGCTGGGATTGTCTATTGATTGGGATCTTGAAATTTCAACATGCGATGAAAATTATTATAAACATCAACAAGAATTATTTATAGATTTTTATAACAAAGGTTTGGTTTCTAGAAAAGAAAACTATGTAAATTGGGATCCTATTGAAAAAACTGTTTTAGCGAATGAACAAGTAGTAAATGGAAAAGGTTGGAGATCAGGTGCTGTTGTAGAAAGAAAAAAATTATCACAATGGTTTTTTAATATAACCAAATTTGCGGATGACTTGCTAAAAGATTTAGATAAACTTAAAGATTGGCCTCAAAAAGTTAAACTTATGCAAAAGAACTGGATTGGAAAATCAATTGGTTGTGAAATTGATTTTAAGATACAGGAAAATAAAGATATTATTAAAATATTTACTACTAGGCCAGATACTATATTTGGCGCCACTTTTATTGCTATTTCCTCAGACCATCCTCTATGTAAAAACTTTAAAAATAATCAATTATTTCTCAATTTTAAAAAAGAATGCTTAAAAATGGGTACAACAGAAGAAGCCATGGCGAATGCTGAAAAAATTGGTTTTAATACTAATTTATATGCAAAACATCCGTTTATAGATAAGAAGATTCCAATTTTTGTTGCTAACTTTGTTTTAATGGATTACGGATCTGGAGCAATATTTGGATGTCCTGCACATGACCAAAGAGATTTTGATTTTGCAAAAAAATATAAAATTGAAATTATAGAAGTTGTTTCTGAAAACCCAAAAAAATTAAAAAACTTTGATAAAACGTCTGAAGCTTATACGGGTAATGGAAAAATCGTTAATTCTAAATTTTTGAACGACCTCGATGTTGAAGAAGCTAAAATTAAAATTATTCATGAAATAGAGAAAAAAAAAATAGGAAATAAAAAAGTTACTTTTAGGCTAAAAGATTGGGGCATTTCTAGGCAAAGATATTGGGGTTGCCCGATACCTATGATTTATTTGGAAGATGGAACAATAATTCCTGTTGAAAAGAGTGAACTTCCAATTAAGTTACCGGATAAAATAGATTTGGATAAAGGAGGTAATCCACTTAGCAATCATCCATCCTGGAAAAAAACGATTCATAAAAAAACTGGGAAACCTGCTACAAGGGAAACTGATACTCTAGATACCTTTGTAGATTCATCATGGTATTTTATGCGTTTTTGTTCACCAAAAAATCTACTGACTCCCTTTGATACAAAATTATTAAACTATTGGATGCCAGTTGACCAATATATAGGAGGAGTAGAACATGCAATATTACACTTGCTTTATTCAAGATTTTTTATGAGAGCCGTAAATAAAAATAATGAGGAAATTAAATTTAAAGAACCTTTTAAAGGTCTTTTTACCCAAGGAATGGTTTGTCATGAAACTTATCAAGATCAAAATGGAAAATGGCTTAATCCAGACGAAATTAAAAAGGACGACAAAAATAATTTTGTTCAAAAAACAAATGGATCAAAAGTTATAGTTGGGCCCTCAGAAGCAATGTCAAAATCTAAAAAAAATGTTATTGATCCCGAAAGTATGATAAAAATTTATGGATCAGACGCTGTTAGATGGTTTATTTTATCTGATAGTCCACCAGATAAAGATGTACAATGGTCAAACCAGGGAGTGACTGCAGCATACAAATTTTTACAAAAAATTTATAATTTAAATTACAAAATTTCTTTGAGAGAAGAAAAATCTGCAATTGAGCAAACTGAAAAAGATTTTGAATCCTCTTTTAATAATTATATTTCTAAAATCACTGATCTTATAAATAATTTTAACTTGAATGTAGCAATAGCTAATGTTTACGAAATTTTCAAATTAATAAATACAAGCACAGAAAAAAAAATTAGTAATCAATGTCTTAAAACTAATTTAATAAATTTAATGAAAATATTGATACCTTTTACACCTCATTTAGCACATGAATGTTTGGAAATGCATGGTGAGAAAAACATAAATGATTGGCCAATAATTGATGAAAAGCTTTTAAAAAGAAAAAAAATTAAAATTGCGATCCAAATTAATGGTAAAACAAAGGAAATTATTGAAATAGAGCAAAACCTAGATGAAAAAAATGTTATTAATGAAAGTAAAAAGAATAACAAAATTATGAAAAGTTTAGCTAACAAAGAAATAACAAAAACAATTTTTGTAAAAAATAAGATTATAAATTATTTAATCAAAACATGAATAATTATTTTAAAATATTATTGATATTTGTAATAATAATTCCATTACATTCTTGTGGATATAAAAGTGTAAACAAAGAAATGAAATATTTTATAAATGAATTAAACGTAAACGGAAACAATAGAATGGGAAATGAATTAAAGCAGGAAATTATATTTGGTTCTAAAGATAATAACAAAAATAATATAAATGTTTCATTAAATGTTGAAAAATCTAAGCAAGTAAAAGATAGAGATTCATCTGGAACTATCACCTCTTATTATTTGTTAGTAACTGCAAAAATAAATATTAAAGAATTACAAACTTCTGAAAAAATTTTTAAATCATTTATTAAAAGTGGGTCTTTTGGTGTTGGGTCAACTCCAAGTGCTACTATAGAAAATGAAAAAAAAACAACAGAAAATTTGATAGTAAGTTTAGGAGAAGATATTAATAATTTTCTTAATTTTTATTATATAAAATAATGATAATAAAAAGTTACATAATTGAACAAAACAAAAGTATACTAAATAATTACAAATCAACCTTATTATACGGCCAAAATCGAGGAATTCAAAATGATCTTAAAGATTACATATTGGAAAAAAATAAAGAAGCAGAAATAATAAATTTGTTTCAAGACGATATTATTAAAAATAAAAAAATTTTAGAAAATAACATTATTAATTCTTCGCTATTCAATTCGAAGAAAATAGTATTGATTCAAGAAGTTAACGACAAAATTTTTTTAGAAATAAATGCAATTATAGAATTATTAAATGAAGATATAGAATTATATCTATTTAGTAATAATTTAGAGAAAAAATCTAAACTAAGAAGCTTCTACGAAAAAGAAAAAACTCTTGCAATTGCAGCATGCTATGAAGACAATGACATAACGCTACGAAATTATATTAAGAACAATTTAAATGGATTTAACGGACTTACTCCAGAATTAATTAATATAATAATATATAATTCTAACTCTAAAAGAGAAATAATTAAGAACGAAATAGTAAAAATTAAGAATTATTTTACTGATAAAAAATTAAATATAAAAGACCTGAGCGAGTTATTAAATATTAAGTTAGATGATGATTTCAACAAGCTAAGAGATGCTTCATTATTAGGGCAAAAAAATCGAGTTAATAAATTACTCAATGAAATAGAATTTTTGCCAGAAAACAATTTCTTTTATATTAATCAGATTACCTATAGAGTATCTAAACTCCTAGAAGCTATGTATATCAATGATAGTAGTCGTAATGAAGAATTAGCTATAGAGAGCTTAAAACCAAAAGTTTTTTGGAAAGACAAACCAATTTATCTTGATCAACTTAAAAAATGGAGCCCTAAAAGATTAAGATCAGTACTAGAAGCTGTAGGAAAAACTGAATATTTAATGAAAACTAATACACAGATAAAAAATCATATTTTAATTAAAAATTTGCTAGTAAGTATTTGTAATCAAGCAGAAGTTAACTTTTGAGAAGATTCGAAATTAATTCAAATTGATCCAAGTCTTTATACTCTATAGATATTTTTCCTGAATTATTTTTTTTATTTGATATAGTTACTTTCAATCCAATTTTTTGTTCTATTTGATTCTGTATTTCCATTAAGTTAGAATCACGATCTGTTTTTTTGCTACTAAGTTTTTTTTTGGCTTTTACTAAGGTTTCAACAGATCTAGCACTCATTTTTTTTAAAATTATTTCTTCAGCTATTGCTGATGCATTAGATAATCCAATCAAAGGTCTAGCTTGCCCTGCTGTTAAAGAACCTTCTTCCAATAATCGTATAACATCATTTGGCAAACTTAATAATCGTATAGTATTGCTTATATGACTTCTGCTCTTTGACATTATTTTAGATATTTTGTCTTGATCATATAAAAATTTTTTATTTAAATTATCGTAACCTTTAGCTTCTTCTATAGGATTTAAATCTTCTCTTTGAATATTTTCTAAAATAGCAACTTCTAAAGTTTCATTATCACTTAATTTTAAAATTGTTATTGGCACTTGATGTAATCCAGCTCGCTGAGAAGCAATCCAGCGTCTTTCTCCTGCAACTATCTCATACTTATTTCTTTCTAATTTATCTTCTCTTACTGCTATAGGTTGAATTAGACCAGATTGTTTGATGGAGTTAGCTAATTCATCTAATTTTACCTCATCAAAATTAGCCCTGGGCTGTAACTCATTTCGCTTTAAATCGCCTATTAGAGCCATTTTTTGGCCTATGTCATTTTTTTTGTTTACATTAACCTCAACTTCTTTTGTATCTCCAAATAACGCGGAGAGACCTCTTCCTAACCCCCTTTTTTTTTGATCGTTCATGCAGCACTTCCTATATTTTGATCTGATTGATTACAAAACTCATCAGCTAATTTGAAATATGATTTACTTCCTAAACAAGTCTTGTCATAAACTACACAAGGCATACCATGTGACGGAGCTTCTGAAAGCCTAACATTTCTAGGTATTACAGTTTGATAAACTTTTTCTTTAAAATAATCTCTTGCCTCTTTGTCTACCTGGCTAGATAATTTATTTCGCTTATCAAACATCGTTAATAAAATTCCCCTTATATTTAAGCTAGGATTCAAATTTAGTTTAATTCTATCTATTGTCTTTACCAATTGCGTTATTCCTTCTAAAGCAAAAAATTCAGTTTGAAGGGGCACTAATAATTCATCGGCAGCCACCAATGCCATGATAGTTAGCAAACTTAATGACGGAGGGCAGTCAATAAATATATTTTCATATTCCTCTAATAGTTTTCCAGACTCGCTCTTAAAGATTTCTTTTAATAAAAAAGCCCGGTTAGAGTCATTAGCTGTTTCTACTTCAAGACCTGATAAATTTACATTTGAACTTATTAGGTCTAATCCGCCTATATTGGACTCTTGGATTACTTCATTCAATATATTTTTACCAATAAGCAAATTGTAAATACTTTTATCCTCTGAATTATTTGATTTTCCTAATCCTGTCGTTGCATTACCTTGTGGATCAAGATCAATTACTAAAATCTTCTTACCTTTTGAAGCAAGAGCAGCAGCCAAGTTTATAACAGTGGTTGTTTTGCCTACTCCACCTTTTTGATTTATAACAGCTAATATTTTTTTTCTCATTTTATCTTTTTACGATAACTATTTTTGAATTATGGTCTGTTATACTCTTTTTTAATCTATACTCAAATTGTATTTCTTTTAAAGCTTTATCTACCTCCTCCTGTGCACTCTTTCCTTTTAATATAATAATATTTCTTACAGTTTTGGGCATTTCACGTGAAATTTTTATAATATATTCTAACTTTTTGAATGCTCTACAAACAAGATAGCTTTGATTTATTGTGTATTCTCTTAAATCTCCCTCTATTATATCACAATTTATTGAACATTTTTCTCTTATTTCATTAAGAAAATCGCATTTAACAGGCGATTTCTCGTATATTTTCACGTGAAATTTAGGATTGTCATTATATAAAGCCAATATCATTCCAGGAAAGCCAGCTCCTGAACCTAAATCGCCAACTGATCGATTGTCATAAAAATTAATGAGGTTAACAAGCTGAATAGAGTCCAAAAAATGCCTAAACCAAATATCATTTATAGTACTTTTCCCAATTAAATTGTACTTATAGTTACTTTTAAGCAGCAAATCTTCGTATAATCTTAGTTTATCGATTTTTTCAGAGGAAAATCCATACTTATTGATTAAAATTCTAATGACAGAATTTTCATTCATTAAGAAGCTACTTTTTTGCTTCTTTTTATTGAGCTAAGTATGATTATCGCTGCCGCAGGAGTAAATCCATCTATCCTTATGGCTTGGCCAAGCGTTTTTGGCCTTACCTTAATTAACTTTGATTTAACCTCATTTGATAAACCACTCAAATTTAGGTAGTTTATATCGTCCGGAATAATTATACTCTCATCTTTCTTAAAAGATTCAATGTCTCGTTTCTGTCGATTAAGATAACCAGCATAATGAGCGTCAATTTCAACTTGCTTATCAATTGACTGATCATAATAGGTTATTTTATCCCAAATTGACCTAATTTTAGCCATGTTAACATTTTTTAACGAAAGAAGTTCAAGGCCATTTCTTTTAACCCCATCTTTAGCAATCTTAATATTATAATCAGTAGCCTTATTAGGCGTGATGGAATAGCTTTTAAGATCACTTAAAACTTTATTTATTTTTTTATATTTTTTTATGTAATGACCCATCCTAATTTTTTTTACAAGATTAATTTTAATTCCTAGAGGACTTAACCTTTGATCTGCATTGTCTGCCCTTAATGTTAATCGATACTCTGCTCTTGAAGTAAACATCCTATATGGCTCTGATACACCTTTTGTAATTAAATCATCTATCATTACACCTATGTAAGAAATAGATCTATCGAGAATAAATTCTTTTTGTTTTCTTACTTTTAAAGCTGCGTTAGCACCAGCTATTAAGCCTTGGGCTGCAGCCTCCTCGTAACCAGTTGTTCCATTAATTTGTCCGGCCAAAAAAAGAGATTCTATTTTTTTAGTTTCTAAAGTTGCTTTTAACTCTCGTGGATCAACATAATCATATTCTATTGCATAACCAGCCCTTAACATTCTGACATGCTCTAAACCCTTTATTTTAGCCAATATTTTGAGCTGAATCTCTTCTGGTAGAGACGTTGAAATGCCATTTGGGTAAATAGTATTGTCCTTTAATCCCTCTGGCTCTAAAAAAATCTGATGTCTTTCTTTGTCCTTAAATTTTACAATTTTGTCTTCTATGGCAGGACAATATCTTGGCCCAACACTTTTAATATTTCCAGAGTACATGGCACTTTTAGAAATATTTTCACTAATAATTTTGTGTACTTCTTCGTTAGTATAAGTCATTCCGCATTTTACCTGCTTATTATAAAGTTTATTTGTTAATGTAGAAAAAAAATAAGGATCTTCATCTGCAGGCTGCATATCAAGTTGGTCGTAATTAATAGAAGTTCCATCTAATCTAGGAGGCGTTCCAGTTTTAAGCCTTCCAATGTTCATTTCGTATTTTAATAATTGTTCTGACAAACCAATAGATGGTTTTTCGTTGTACCTGCCAGCTGGGGTTTGATTTTCACCAATATGAATTAACCCATTTAAAAAAGTTCCTGTCGTTAATATTAATTCTTTACACTTAATTTCATTCCCACTTTGACAAATAAAACCAATTGCTTTTTTTTTCTTATGGTCGAAAATAAATTTGATTACTGGATCAGCAATAATGGTTAAATTATCATAATTTTTTAGAATTTTTTGCATGTGCACTTTATAAAGTGATCTATCAGACTGTGTTCTGGGTCCTTGAACAGCTGGTCCCCGACTTTTGTTAAGTAATCTAAATTGAATACCTGATTTATCGGCCACAATGCCCATAACACCATCAAGAGCATCTATTTCTCTAACTAAATGACCTTTGCCTAAGCCTCCAATGGCAGGGTTGCATGACATTTCACCTATGGTCTCTATTTTATGTGTAAAAAGTGCAGTATTTACGCCTATTCTAGCGGATGCTGTTGCTGCCTCACACCCAGCGTGCCCTCCACCAATAACAACTACATCATACTCTTTTTTGATCATAGCATGAATGTATCTGTCTTAATTGATTTTACAAGATGTATTTTTAAATAATGGGGGTCATGGAGACCCTAGGTGATTTTCCCATCAAAACCGCCATACTATTTACCAATACAAAAATCTTTAAAAATAGAGCCTAATATCTCTTCTACATCGACTTTTCCAACTATGCTTCCTAGATGACGTGTAGCCATTCTTAAATCTTCAGCAGCAAGTTCAATATCTTTGTTTTGATCTTTTTTTAGAAACTTATCTATTTCTTTTAAACAATCATTTAGTTTAACACGGTGTCTTTCTCTAGATATCAAAGCACTATTATTAGAAGTAAATTTTTTACTTAATTTTTCTTTAATTTTCTTAATAAGAATATCTATATTTTTATTATCCTTTACCGAAACCAATATTGTATCAGCATTAAATTTGTGATTCTGGTTTTCTTGAATATCTGATTTGTTTAAAAGAACTATTGAATCCTTATTTACTAGATCTTTGATTTTATTATTTATTATTTTTGACGAGTTGTCGATCACGATTATATTTAAGTCAGCTTCTTTTGATTTACCTAAAGCAAGTGAAATACCTTTTTTCTCTACTTCATTTTTAGCTTTTCGAATGCCGGCTGTATCAGCTAAAATAACTGGATATCCATCAATATTTAGAAAAATTTCAATAACATCTCTTGTAGTTCCTTCTTCTTCTGAAACAATGGCAACTTCTCTTTTAGACAGCAAGTTTAACAGGGATGATTTACCAGCATTTACTTCACCTATAATAGATATTTTAAATCCATCTCTTATTTTTTCACCAACTTTATTATCTTCTAAGATTTTTTTAATATCCTCATGTATAATTTTAATAGATTTATGAACTTCTTTTAGAACTTTTTCTGGTAAATCGTCCTCTGCAAAATCTATTTTTGCTTCAATATAAGAAAGGGATTTAATTAACTTTTCCCTTAAATTATCATAATATTTAGAGGCGTTACCTTGGACTAGTTTCACGGCTTGCTTTCTTTGGAGCTCGGTTTCTGCATGAATTAAGTCACCTATACTTTCTGCTTTAAGAAGATCTATTTTATCATTTTGAAAAGCAATTTTTGTAAACTCCCCTGGTTCAGCTAGTCTGCAATTTTTTAAAGAGGTTAAAATATGTATAAATTTCCTTATTACGGCATTACTACCGTGTATGTGAAATTCAGCCAAGTTTTCTCCTGTATAGCTCTCTGGAGATATAAACAGTAAAAGAATTCCTTCATCAATAATGCTATCATCCGATGGGTGGTAAAATTTACAGTGATTTATTTCTTTGTGATTTAAAAACTTTTTTTTAGTTAATAATTGACAGATCTCTAAAACATTTTTTCCGGATATTCTTATAATAGCTATTCCTGAAGGGCCATTACCTGATGATAGAGCAAATATATTCATGGAAATTAATATACTATAATTTTAAGATTTAATTTATTTTTAAATAGTTTAATTACTTTTAATTATGCAAATTAATATTATTTATAGAATATTGTATATAATACTTTCCTTTAGTCTCTTAATAGGCTTTTATTTTGGAGAGGACTCATCTGGCAGTGGAGGTTTTATTAATGATTTTAGAAATACTTGGCCACTTGTAATTAATCCTTTTGATGAAGGATTAATATCAAGACTAGATTTTAAATTTCCTCTTCATTACTATTTAATGTTTAGTTTAAATAATATTATAAAAGATCAATATACTTTAAGAGCATTGTTTTGTATTGCATCTATTAGTGTTCCATTTTTATTTTATTTATGCTTGAAAAATAAATTTCATAATATTAATAAGAATAACACTTTTTTATTTTCTCTAATAATATTTTTACTTCCATCTTTTCGATCAGGTGCTATCTGGGCTAATACTCAAATTACTGCATTAATATTTTTTCTATTATCTCTTTTGTTTTTTCTAAAGAATATTAACAAACAAAATAAAAATATAATCAATTTCAATCTTGTTATGAGCTTAATTTTTTTAAGCTTGGCAGTTTATTCAAGGCAGTTATACGCTTTAGTTTTTTTATATTATGTTTTTTATTTTTATAGAAACTTAAATTTAAAATTTTTCATTATTGTGTGTGCAATAATTTTTTTATTTTCTATACCAGGTCTTATTTTTGTTACACAACATCCTAGAATTCTAACTACAACAGTTGATAACACGTTTTATAACAGTTTATTGATTAATTGTTCAATTTTATCTTTTTATTTATTGCCTTTTTATTTTACTTTAATTTTTTTTAAAAAACTGAAGTTAAAAGAAATTTTTTCAGGAAATTTAAATAATGTAATAGTTTTAGTTCTTATAAGTTTAATTTTTTTATATTTCTTTAACTATAATTATAAACTTGGTGGAGGTTTTTTTCTTAAATTATCAGTTATACTTTTTGATAATTTATATTTATTTTATTTATCAAGCTTAGCTGGTGTAATTTTACTATCTTCACTTGCAAAAGAAAAAATTGACAATCTTGTAATTATCTTTCTTTTGTTATTTGGTTTTACTTCTTATGCTATATTTCAAAAATACTTTGAGCCAATGTTTATAATATTATTATTTATATTATTTCAAACGGAAAAAACTAAATTTTTACTAGATAATAAAAAGACAATATTTACGTATCAATTATATTTTTTTATTTATTTGCTTTCAGCAATTATTAACGATGTTTATCAAATTACTAAGAACTTAAACTAATATTAAATGATTAGCTGGATTTATTCATTGAATCAAAAAAATCTGCATTATTTTTTGTATTTTTCAATTTCGAAATTAAAAATTCAATACCATCCATGGTTCCCATAGGACTGATTATTCTTCTTAAAACATTCATTTTAGATAAATCATCTTTTTCAAAAAGTAATTCTTCTCTTCTTGTGCCAGATCTAGTGATATCTAAAGCAGGATAAATTCTTTTATCTGCAACTTTTCTATCAAGGATTAATTCTGAGTTACCTGTTCCTTTAAATTCTTCAAATATTACTTCATCCATTCTAGAGCCTGTATCTATAAGTGCAGTTGATATAATTGTTAACGATCCTCCTTCTTCTACGTTTCTTGCTGCTCCGAAAAACCTTTTTGGCCTTTGAAGTGCATTTGCATCTACACCACCAGTTAAAACTTTTCCTGAACTTGGTATGACTGCATTATAGGCTCTGCCTAATCTTGTTATCGAATCCAATAAAATTACTACGTCTTTTTTATGCTCAACAAGTCTTTTAGCTTTTTCAATAACCATTTCTGCTACCGCAACGTGTCTAGAAGCTGGTTCATCAAAAGTAGAAGCTACAACTTCGCCTTTAACTGATCGTTGCATATCTGTTACTTCCTCAGGTCTTTCATCTATTAAAAGAACCATTAAAAAACATTCTGGGTGATTAGCTGTTATTGACTGAGCAACGTTTTGAAGAATAATCGTTTTTCCCGCTCTTGGTGGTGAAACAATTAAGGCTCTTTGACCTTTACCTATTGGACTTACTAAATCTATTAATCGAGCAGTATTATCCGGTTTTTTTTCAACCTTAGAAGTTTCTACTTCAAGCTTAATTCTTTCGTTAGGATAAAGTGGGGTTAAATTATCAAAAGCAATTTTATTTTTAACTTTTTCTGGTTCATCAAAATTTATTTTATTTACTTTTAAAAGTGCAAAATATCTTTCAGCATCTTTGGGGCCTCTTATTTCTCCTTCTACTGAGTCTCCAGTCCTTAGACCAAATCTTCTTATTTGGCTTGGACTAACATATATATCATCTGGACCGGGCAAATAATTAGATTCGATAGCCCTCAAAAAACCGAAGCCATCTTGTAATACTTCTAAAACTCCTGTAGCCGTAATTTGTTCATTTTTTTCAGCTAATTTTTTTAAAATAGCAAATAAAATTTCTTGCTTTCTTAATGTGCTCGGATTTTCAATTCCAAGTTTTTCAGCCTCAGATATAAGCTCTGCTGGATTTTTTTGCTTAAGTTCTTGTAAGTTCATATGTGATTGTTTGATTTTTAGGTAAGTGAGTTAAATATAAGTCTTTTTAAAAATATATCAAGGCCTATAAAGGTTTAAAAACAACAAGAAAAATGATGATTATAAGTAAAACAGTAGGAACTTCATTAATAATTCTGTAAAATTTAGAAGATTTATTATTTTGATCAATTGCAAAATTTCTAACACATTGTCCAAGATATAAATGGTAGTAAGTTATTATTAAAACTAAGATTAGTTTAATTTGCATCCAAAATTCAAGAAAAACAGAAAAGCCAATACTGTGTATTAATAATAAACCAAATAACCATGAAAAAATCATTGCTGGCATCATAATGTAATTATATAGTTTCCTTTCCATAACCTTAAATGTTTTTTTTTGTTCTTCGTTTTCTTTTGTTTGTGAATGATAAACAAATATTCTTGGCAAATATAACAAGCCAGCCAGCCATGATATTACAGCTATTAGATGAAGTGATTTAAATAATAGATAAAAGTTCATTTTATTTTAAGGTAAATATTTTTTAACTAGATCTTCTAATAAATTAATATGATCTTTATTATCATTCAAGCAAGGTATTAAATCAAAGTTCTTACCGCCATGTTTAATAAAACTTTCTTTTCCTTGGATGCTGATTTCTTCTAATGTTTCAACACAATCAGAAGAAAAGCCTGGACATATTACTAATATATTTTTTTTACCTTCGCCGGGTAAGGACTCAAAAGTTTTATCTGTATACGGTGTTAACCATTCTTGAGGACCAAATCTTGATTGAAAAGTTGTTATAAGCGGAATCTCGTTAAATTTTTCTTTTATGAGTCTTGAAGTTTTTTGACAATAACATTGGTAGGGGTCTCCCTTTTCAAAATATGACTTAGGTATACCATGATAAGAGGCAACAATTAGATCTGGTTTCCATTTTATCTCTGATATTTTTTTGTTAATACTATTAACCAATCCATCAATATATAAAAAATTGCTCTCATAATGAGGAATTATTTGAAGGCTCGGTTGCCATCTCATATTCATTAAACTTCTGTAAATTTCATCACATACTGTGGCGGTAGTTGCGGCTGCGTATTGTGGATAAAGTGGAAGTGCGATTATATTTTCACAACCTTTTTTATGAAGATTAAATAGTTTTTTTTTTATACTCGGATTTCCATATCGCATTGCATATTCAACGATTACCTTTTCATTTCCAATTTGTTGATTAAGTTTTTCTTTTTGTCTCTTTGTGTAAAACCTTAAAGGTGACTCGTTTGTTTTTTTCATCCAAATTTTTTTATACGCATGGGCTGTTTTTGATGGTCTAAAATTTAAAATAAATAAATTTAAAATTATTTTCCAAATAAAAGGATTTACTTCGATAACTCTCCTATCTGATAAAAATTCTTTTAAATATTTTCTTATATCCCACCACGAGGTTGAATCCGGTGTACCAAGGTTAATTATTAAAACACCTGTCTTACCGTAATTTATTTCTGGGTGGTTATTGTTTAAACTCATATTATTTGTATTCTCTAATAAATTTAATAAGCGCTTTTACATTATCAGGATTAGTTTGAGGTAACAATCCATGACCAAGATTAAAAATATAAGGATAGTTTTTAAAAATTTTCAAATATTTCTCAGCATGTTTTATCATTTGTTTCTTTTTTAAAAGCATAAATTTAGGATTCATGCCGCCTTGAATACATATTCCTTTAAAATTTTTTTTAGCCCAAGAGGGATTAACATCATAATCAATATTAATAGCATTTGGTTTAACAATTTTTAAGAAATTTAAATAATTACTTTTGATACCTTTAGGAAAACAAATAACAGGAATTTTTTTTTTATTACAAAAAGCTACGATTTTCTTATTTGGTAAAAAGCAATATTTATTTAGTTCTTTTTTTGGAATAATTCCTGCCCAAGAATCAAACAACTGAACTACATCTGATCCTGCTTTAATTTGGTTTTTGATATGAAGAGAAAGAATATGAACTAACTTGTCAATAATTAAGTTAATCTCATATTTTTTTTTGTGTAATAGTTTTAAATTAAGTGTATTTTTTTTTGATTTTAAACCCAACATATAAACCGCTAAAGTCCATGGCGATCCCACAAAAGAAATTAAAGACTTTTTCTTGTTTAACTTTTTTCTTGTTATTTTTATTGCTTTATAAACTGGCTGTAAATTTCTTATGAAGTCTTTATCATTAATATTTAAAAATTTATCAATATCTAAAGCAGATAATACCGGGCCATAATTTTTTTTAAAATTTACTTTTTGGCCTAAACCATATGGTGTAATTAAAATATCCGAAAAGATAATTGCTCCATCTAAATCAAACCTCTTTAAAGGCTGTAAGGTAATTTTAGAGCTTAGTTTGCTATTTAAACAAAGTTTAATAAAATTTTTATTTTTTAATCTTATTTTTCTAAATTCTGGAAGATATCTGCCAGCTTGTCTCATAAACCATACTGGAAAACAAGAGTTTTTTTCTTTTGCCAAACATTTTATCAACTTTGTCATTAGTTAAATTATATATTTATAAATAAATTATTAATATTAGGTATTGTTAATTAGTTATATAAGTATTTATACATTTTTTTACATTATTTATTCGATAAAAATTATAGAAAAATATAAGCTAATTCATAATTTTAAAAATTATTAACATACAAAGTTGAGAAGTGTACAAAATATCAACATTTAATAAATTGTTAGAAGTTTGTGAACTAATGTTAATATATTTAAAACTTTAAAGATATAAATGAATAAAGAAAACTTATAAATAGTATATTAACATATTTATGAACGAAAAATACAATGTATATCTTATCTCAGACTCAACTGGTGAGACGTTAGATAGAATTTTTCTCTCATTAAAGTCACAGTTTCAAAATTTTGAATATGAAAAAAAAGAGTTTGTTTTTGTGAGAACAGAGCAACAAATAGATAAAATAATTACTGAATGTTCTAACTCGGAAAATCCTATTATTTTATATACCATAGTTGAAACACAGTTAGCTAAGTGCTTATCTAAAAAGAGCGATGAAAATAATATACCCTGCTTTGGAATATTAGGTAATTTAATTCTAACTTTTTCTAAATTATTAAATCAAAAAGCTTCTCATAAACCAAGCGCTCAACATGTTTTAGATGAGGATTATTATAATAGAATAGAAGCAATTCAATTTACAATGTCTCATGATGATGGAAAAAAAATACAGGATGTTAATTTAGCAGATATAGTTTTATTAGGCGTTAGTAGAACGGGAAAAACACCCACATCAATTTATTTAGCTAACAGGGGTTATAAAACTGTGAACATACCTCTAGTACTCAATCAAAGTATACCAGAAGAGCTAAAAAACAAAAACGTTAAACCATGTGTAATAGGTTTATTCGCAGATCCATCTAGGCTTTCAGATATAAGAAGAAATAGAGTCGCAATAATGAATGATACTGATTTACCAACCTACACTAACTTGGAATCAATTAAAGAAGAAATTGAAAAATCAAAAAATTTATTTAAAAAATATAATTGGCCTGTTATTGATGTTACAAGAAAATCAATTGAAGAAACAGCCGCTTCAATTATCAAAATTTGCGAAATTAAAAAAAAAAAATGAAAATTATTTTAGCATCAAAGAGTGAAGTAAGAAAAAAAATTTTAGAAGAAAAGGATATTAAGTGTACTGTTGTATTTTCTAATGTAGATGAAGATCAAGTAAAAGAATCAATGTTGCAAGAAGGTGCGGATCCTTTGTCGATCTCAAAGAATCTTGCTGAACTAAAATCAGTCAAGGTAAGTAGTAAACATCCCGATCAACTGGTTTTGGGTGCAGACAGCGTTGTTTCTTTAAATAATGAGATAATAAATAAACCTCAATCGAGATTAGAAGCTTTGAATATATTAAAAAAGCTAAATGGTAAATCACATAGTCTAATAAGTTCAGTTTGTATTTCAAAAAATGGTTCTATGATTTGGAACTATACCGATTCATCAGAGTTAATAATGAAAAAATTAACTGAAAGTGACTTAATGAATTATCTTGATAAAATAAAAACAGAAACTCTCAAAGCTTATGGAGTTTATCAAATAGAAGCTGATGGGATGAACTTGTTTAAAAGTATTAAGGGCAACAAACACTCTATTATGGGTTTGCCCATACAACAAATAATCAACTATATTAATATTTATAAAAATAAACAATGAAAAATGAATATTCAATTATTGGAAAACCAATAGCGCATTCTCTTTCACCGATCATGCACAATTACTGGTTTAAAAAATATAATATTAAAGCAAATTACACTTTATTAGAGATAGATGAAAACAAGATTGAAGAGATAACTCAAAAAGTAAGAAAAGGCATAATTAAAGGTATAAATATTACTCTGCCCTACAAACAGAAAATAATTCCATATCTAGATAAAATAATAAATGATGCTAAAGAAACAAAATCTGTAAACACAATTTATATGAATGACAAATCTGAACTAGTAGGAGAAAATACTGATGTTTATGGTTTACAGGCAGGATATTTAAATAAAATTAGTGATTCCAATTTTTTAAATAAAAAAGCATTAGTTATAGGCGCTGGAGGCGTAGCTCCATCAGCTATTTTAGCTTTAGAGAAATCTAATTTAAGAGAAATATCTATTATAAATAGAACTTATGATAAATCCCTTTTTTTGAAGAAAAGGTTTACAAAGTTAAAAGTTTATAAATGGAATCAACTAGAAGAAAATATACAGAAGAGTGATATTGTAATAAATGCTACAAGTCTAGGTTTAAAAAATGGAGAAGATTTTGATATTAAATTAAATAATCTTAAAAAAGAATTAATTTATATAGATACTATCTATAATCCTTTTGAAACAAATATGATTAAATATTTTAAAAAAGCAGGTATTCAAAAAACCTTTAATGGTTTAGAAATGTTTATTTATCAAGGTCAAAAATCTTTTTACTTATGGACTAAAATAAATCCAGAAATAGATAATAATTTGATCAATTTACTAAAGACAAAACTTTAATGATTAAAATTGGTATAACAGGAAGCGTTGCTTCAGGTAAATCTACAGTTGCAAAAATTTTATCAAGAGGTATTTATCCTATCTTTAGTGCTGATAAAATTGTCAAAAAAATCTACAAAAAACATAATTTTAAGAAAAAAATAAAAAAAACATTTAATATAAAAACAAATGAAAGATTAAAAATTAAGATTAAAGAAATAATAAAGAAAAAAAAAATAAATCTTAATAAATTAGAAAAGATAATACATCCTATCGTTAGAGCAGAAATGCATCGTTTTCTAAAAAAAGAAAATAAAAAAATATGTATTTTAGAAATTCCGTTACTCTTTGAAAATAAACTTCAAAACTTTTTTGACGTCATAGTATTTGTTCATACTGCTAAAAACAAAAGAATTAAAAGGTTTGTCAAAAAAGGTGGCACAATAGAAATGTTTAAAATACTCAATAAAAAGCAGTTAAATCCAAAAATTAAAATTAAAAAAAGTAATTATATTTTCCACAATAATAAATCTATTAAAGATTTGAAAAAAAATGTTAATATAAGTTTTAAAAAAAAATGAAAGAAATATTTTTAGACACGGAAACAACAGGTTTATCGTATATTAACGGCCACAAAATTGTAGAGATAGCGTGTATTGAAAGTGAAGATTTAGTTCCAACAAAAAATGTTTTTCATAAATTAATAAATCCACTAAGAGATGTGCCAGATGAAGCTTTTCAGATTCATGGTTTTTCATCTGAGTTTTTAAAAGACAAAGAAACTTTTGATCAAGTAGTTGACGAATTTATTGAATTTATAAAGGACAAAAAGATAATAATTCATAATGCGTCATTTGATTTAGGATTTATTAATCACGAATTAAAATTATTAAAAAAAGACGAAATAAAAAAAGAAAACATTGTAGATTCTTTAAAATTAGCAAGAGCAAAATATCCTGGCTCTTCTAACTCTCTAGATTCTCTTTGTAGAAAATTTAACATAGATTTATCTAGAAGAACAAAGCATAATGCATTATTAGATTGTGAACTTCTTAGAGAAGTTTATATAAATTTAATAGACGTTAAAGAACCCCGTCTAATTTTTTCATCAGAAAATAAAAATAATAATGTAAATGATGTAAATAAAACTGAAGTAGATTATTATAAAAAAATAATTAAACTTACTCCTGAAGAACTAGAAAATCATAAAAATTTTATAAAAAAAGAATTTAAGAAAAATTTTTACTGAAGTTTCTTTTGCTCATATAACTTCCTAAAGTCTATTTTTTCGTCTATTTTTATGTCTTTAAAACCAGATTTATTAAATAGAAAAATAAATATACTTCTTATCTCTGAATATATTTCATTAGGGACTTTTATTAAAATTATTTCTTCTAAAGATTTCTTATCGGAAAGGTCACCATCTATTTCAATCAATGTAGCATAAATTATTTTAGTTTCTATCATTTCAGAATCTGGAACTTTAGGGTTTAAAGATAATGTTGTTTTGATTTCTAAAATATTATTTTTAAATTGATCACTTTTAATATCTATATTAATTTTGTAATTTGAGATATTTTTTGAAATTAAAAAAAAAGTTTTTGAATTAGGTATTTTAAAATTTAAATCCTTGATATATTTAGCAATAATTTTATAATTCATCTTTATCCTTATCTTTTCTTTCTATAATTTCACCATCTAGTATATCGTCTGTATCATTTTTTTTATTTTTTCTCATAATTAAAAAATTTATTAACTTTTTTCTTGTAAAAGGAATTAACAAAATAAAACCCAGTACATCTGTAAAAAAACCAGGGATTATTAAAAGAACAACTGCAAACGCTATAGATGCTCCAGAAAACATTTCATAAATTGGAGTTTCATTTTTATAGATATTATTAATAGCTTTTGTAACAGTATTTATCCCTTCTATACGTGCATAATAAATTCCTATAAATGCAGTAAAAAAAATCAAAAAGACTGTGTTTAAACCACCAATATTTTGTCCAACTTTAATTATTGTCAGTATTTCTATTGCGGGAATGCCAATAATTAAAAGCAATAATGAGTTCATTTGTCTATTACAAAAATATATTATTAATGTATATTTATCAAATAATGAGTAACAATTTTGGATATATAGACATAATTTTACTAGCAATGATAGCTGGATTCATAATTCTGAGATTACGAAATATTCTTGGAAGAAGAACAGGTCATGAAGACAAATCTTTTACTTCATTTGCCGAAAAAAAACTACAGCCTCAAAATAAAGAATTTATAAAAAAGGAATTTCCTAAAGAAAGTATGATGGAAGAAGAACAAAAAGAAGAATTTTTAAAAGGTGCTGAAATAGCTTATGAAAGTATTATTACTTCTTTTGCTAAGGGTGAATCAAAAAAACTTAAACCACTTTTAAGTGAAGAAATGTTTGCTAATTTTGAGTCAGCAATAAATGAGAGAGAGAAAAATAAGATAAAATCAGAACTCACTTTTATTGGCATAAAAGAAACTCAACTTGAAAAATTTGAAAAAATAAAAAATGAATTATATGCTACGGTTAAATTTGTCAGTGAAATAATTTCTGTAAAAAAAGACTCTGAAAATAAAATCATTGAGGGTAACCCTGATAAAATAAAATTAGTTACAGACCATTGGAAATTTTCAAAAAATATATTTAATAGTAATCCAAACTGGCATTTATCTGAAATTGTTAGTAAGTGAATAAAAAAAAAAATATTTCACAAAAAAATAAAGAAATTTGGGAAGAATATATTAAAAACCCCTCAGATATATTTGATAAAGAATATAATACAAAAGAAAAATCAAAAAAATTTATTAGATATAAATTTGATTTACATGGATTTACCTTATCTGAAGCTAATAAAAAAGTTGAACAAATAATTTGTAACTGTGCGGAAGAGAACTATGACGAAATTTTATTAATAACTGGCAAAGGCTTGCATTCTAATAACGCAAAAGATCCTTATGTTTCTAAAAATTTTAGCAATCTGAAATTTTCTATACCAGATTATATTAACTCATCTGAGGATTTAATAAAAAAAGTGAAAACAATAAATATTGCAGATAAAAAAGATGGAGGCGAGGGTGCAATATTAATAAAATTAAAAAAATTATAAAATAAATTTTGATAAATCTGTATCTTTGACTAGATCTCCTAAATTTTTTTGAACATATTTTTTATCAATTAGTACCGTTTCTCCAGATCTATCAGATGCATTGAAACTTATATCATCTAAAACTTTTTCGATTATTGTATGAAGCCTTCTTGCCCCTATATTTTCAACAGAAGCGTTTACTTCAGCTGATAGTTTCGCCAACATTTCTATTCCATCTTGGGTAAATTCAAGTTCAACGTTTTCAGTTTTTAAAAGAGCTTTATATTGCTTTATTAAACTATTATCTGGCTCTTTTAAAATTCTAATAAAATCTTCCTCATTTAAAGCACTCAATTCAACTCTTATAGGCAATCTTCCTTGTAATTCTGGCAATAAATCTGAGGGTTTAGCTAACTGAAACGCACCTGAAGCTATAAATAATATGTGATCTGTTTTTATAGGGCCATGTTTGGTGCTGACTGTAGTTCCCTCTATTAAAGGCAACAAATCTCTTTGAACACCTTCCCTGGAAACATCACCTCCAACTCTATCCCCTCTCGCAGAAACTTTATCGATTTCATCAAGGAAAACAATTCCATTTTCTTCTGTATATTTTTTTGCTTCTTTAATAATTTTATCTTCTTCAATCATTTTATCAGACTCTTGGGCGACTAAAATGTTATGTGATTCTTTAACAGTCATTTTCTTTTTTTTATTTTTTTTATTACCCATAGATTTACCTAGCATTTCTCCAATGTTTACCATTCCTAAATTAGCACCTGGCATACCTGGTATTTCAAAACTCTGCATATTTGAAGAAGTGTCATTTACCTCTATTTCAATTTCATTATTATCTAAATCTCCATTTCTAAGTCTCTTTCTAAAACTTTCACGAGTCGCAATACTTGCTTTATTGCCAACAAGCGAATCTAAAACTTTTTCTTCAGCAGCTTGAGATGCTTTCGCTTTAACTTCTTTTCTTTTTTTCTCTCTTTCCATAGCAATTGCTATTTCAATTAAATCACGTATTATTTGTTCAACGTCTCTTCCAACATACCCAACTTCAGTAAATCTTGTTGCTTCAACTTTTATAAATGGAGCTTCTGCTAATTTTGATAATCTTCTGGATATCTCAGTCTTTCCAACGCCTGTTGGACCAATCATAAGAATATTCTTTGGGAGAACTTCTTCTCTCATTTCATCTGTTAAAGCTTGTCTTCTCCATCTATTTCTTAACGCAACTGCGACAGCTTTTTTTGCATCTTTTTGACCAATTACATATCTGTCTAATTCAGAAACAATTTCTCTTGGTGACAAGGCGCTGACTGTAGTACCTATTTTTTTTTTATCTTTTATAATATTTAAATTTGTAACTTTTTTTGTTTCAGCCATAATTAAATTTTTTCTATAGTTATATTGTTATTTGTAAACACACAAATTTCTGAAGCTACTTTTATAGATTTTTTTGCAATTTCTTCTGCATTCATCTCTGTTTCCATTAAAACTTTTGCTGCAGCTAAGGCAAAATTTCCACCTGATCCTATTCCAATAATTCCATCTTCGGGTTCTAAAACATCTCCAGTTCCAGATATAATAAAACTATTTTCCTTATCCGCAACAGCCATCAATGCTTCTAAACGCCTTAAATATTTGTCACTTCTCCAATCTTTTGCTAATTCAACCGCAGCTCTTGGTAAATTTCCAGCATGTTTCTCAAGTTTAGCTTCCAATCTTTCAAACAAAGTCAAGGCGTCTGCTGTAGATCCCGCGAAACCTGCTATCACACCTCTTTTTTCTATTTTTCGGACTTTCTTAGCTTTACTTTTTAAAACTGTATTCCCGAGACTTACTTGGCCGTCTCCTGCAACAACAGTTTCTTTGTTTTTTCTAAGTAGCACAATCGTTGTACCATGCCATTTTTCAGCTGTATTCATCATGTTATATGTGGAGATTAATTCTAGATCTTCAATAGCGAAATCTGATTTATTGATAAAAAGGTTAATTATATATATATCAAAGATAAACAGACATTAAATTATGAATAGAAAAGCAAAAATTAATAGAAAAACCAAGGAAACAAGTATTTCCGTTGCGGTAAATCTCGATGGAAAAGGAAAATATAAAATTAAAACTGGAATTGGTTTTCTTGATCATATGTTAGAGCAGCTTTCAAAACATTCATTAATAGATTTAGAAGTTAAAGCTCTAGGTGACACACATATTGATTTACATCACACAACTGAAGATACTGGTATAGCTATAGGCGAAGCTATCAAAAAAGCTGCTGGTAATAGAAAAGGAATTACGAGATATGCATCTACAATGATACCTATGGATGAAACTTTAAGCAGAGTTTCTATCGACATATCCAATAGACCTTATTTAATTTGGAAAGTGGATTTAAAAGTAGAAAAGTTAGGTGAGATGGACACAGAACTTTTTAAGGAATGGTTTCAGGCCTTCTCTCAATCTGCGGGAGTCACATTACACGTAGAAAATATTTATGGTGAAAATAGTCATCATAAAGTTGAGTCATGTTATAAAGGTTTAGCTAGATCTTTAAAAAAGGCTTTGGTCATAGATAAGAGAATCAAAAATTCGATACCATCTACTAAAGGTAAACTTTAATTATAAATGTTATTAACCGTCATCGATTATGGAGTTGGCAATCTAAGGTCAATTGCTAAATCTATTGAAAAAGCTAACTCTGATAATAATTTAAAATACTCAATAAAAATTAGTTCAGATGTAAATGACGTAAAGAGATCGGATAAAATAGTTTTACCTGGTCAGGGCTCTTTTAAGGCTTGTAAAGATGGTATCGACAGTATTAAAGGACTTCAGGAAGAATTAAATGAAAGTATTTTGAATAAGAGGAAACCAATTTATGGAATTTGTGCGGGTATGCAATTGTTTGCTACTACTGGACACGAAGAGAAAAAAACAATGGGATTGAATTGGATACCAGGTGAAGTAATTAAATTAAACTTAGGATCTTCAAAGCTAAAAATTCCCCATATGGGTTGGAACGAACTCAAAGTTAAAAATAGCTCTAAAGTTTTCGAAAATGCTATTAATAAAAATCATGCCTATTTTATCCATAGCTATGAATTTATTCCCAAAGATAAAAAAACTGTATCTATAACCACCGATTACGGCAAAGATGTAATAGCTGCTGTGTCATTTGAAAATATTTATGGATCACAATTTCACCCAGAAAAAAGTCAAAATTCTGGTATAAAAATTTTAACTAACTTTTTAAATCTTTAGATTAAATGAAAATATTTCCAGCAATAGATATTAAAGAAAAAAAATGTGTAAGGTTAGTTAAAGGTGACTTTGATAATAAAACTGAATATGAAACTTCCCCAGTTGACCAAGCTGGGCAATATAAAGACCATGGTTTTAAAAATTTACATATTGTTGACTTAGACGGAGCTTTAACAGGTGAAACAATTAATCTAGATATTATTCAAGAAATAGTTAGTAAATATGACTTAAAGATTGAAGTTGGCGGAGGTATAAGAACTATAAATAGTATTAAAAGGTATGTAGATTCGGGTATAGAAAAAGTAATTTTAGGCAGTGCAGCAATTCAAAACAAAGAATTTTTAAAAGAAGCATGTAATAGATTTAAGAATAAAATTGCTTTAGGATTAGATGCTAAAGACGGAAATCTTTCTGTTTCAGGGTGGAAAGAAAATTTAGATATAAAAACTTTGGACTTTTTAAAAGAAGTTAATGGTTTCGGTGTAAGTAGATTAATTTATACTGATATTAATAAAGATGGAACTAAAGCAAGCCCTAACTTTGAAGAGACATCAAAAATTGCAAATATATCAAATTGTCCTGTAATAATTTCAGGAGGTGTTTCTTCAATAAATGACATAAGAAAAGCAAAAAATTTAAATAACAAAAACATTGAAGGTATAATAATTGGCAAAGCTATATATGATGGTGATATTAAACTAGAGGAACTTGCAAAAGAATTAGATGCTTAAAAATAGAATTATACCTTGTCTAGATGTAAAAAACGGAAGAGTTGTTAAGGGTATAAACTTTATAGATTTAAAAGATGCTGGAGATCCTGTTGAACAAGCAAGTATTTATGACAAAGGTGGAGCAGACGAAATATGTTTTTTAGATATTACTGCAAGCAATGAAAATAGAAACACAATTATAGATGTAGTTAATAAGACAGCTGAAAAATGTTTTGTTCCTCTTACAGTAGGAGGTGGAATTAGAACAATTAGTAACATAAGAGAATTGTTACTTGCAGGTGCAGATAAGGTCTCTATAAATACTGCAGCTGTAAAAGACATTAATTTTGTTAAAGAAGCGTCCAAACAATTTGGAACTCAATGTATGGTGGTAGCTGTTGACGCTAAAAAAGTTTCAGACAATAAATGGGAAATATTTACTCATGGAGGAAGAAAAAAAACTGGAATTGACGCCATAGAGTTTTCAAAGAAAGCCGAAGCGAATGGAGCAGGAGAAATTCTTCTTACTTCTATGGATAAAGACGGCACTAAAACTGGTTATGATTTAGAACTACTCAATATAATTACTAAATCAATTAGTATTCCAGTAATAGCTTCAGGTGGAGCAGGTAATTTGGAACATTTATATGAAGCAATAAAAATTGGAGGCGCGAGCGCAGTTTTAGCTGCTTCTATTTTTCATTATGGAGAATATACGATAAAAGAAACAAAAGAATATTTAAAATTAAAGAATGTTCCTGTAAGATTATAATATGTTTGAAAATTTAGAACAGTTAATTAAAATAATCAGAGAGAGAAAAGATTCTTCTTCAGAAAAGTCATATACCAATAAACTACTTAATGATAAAAATCTGAATGTTTCTAAGATTAAAGAGGAAATTAGTGAATTAATAGAAGCAGTCGAAAAAAATTCTAATAAAATACATGAAGCTGCTGATGTAATTTATCACTTAATGGTTTACCTTGAGGCTAATAATATTAAGATAGAGGATGTAATGAATGAATTAAAGAAAAGACAAAAATGAGTTACAATAAGGATAATATATTTGCTAAAATTCTTAGGGGCGATATTCCTTGTAAAAAAGTTTATGAAAACGATTACATTTTAGCTTTTCATGATGTAAATCCTCAAAAAAAAGTTCATGTTTTAGTTATTCCAAAAGGCGAATATGTTGATCTAGATGATTTTAATGAAAAAGCATCAGAAAAAGAAATAGTTGAATTCAATAAAGCAATTACTCATGTTTCAAACTTATTGGGAGTAAAAGATAAAGGTTATCGAGCTTTAACAAATATTGGAACTGATGGAGGTCAAGAAGTTCCTCATTTACATTTTCACATATTTGCAGGTGAAAAAATAGGAAAAATGGTTAGCTAATGATCTCAAGAGTCAAAAGATATTATTTAGAAATTAAAAATTTTTCCAATCCAGTGGAACTAAGATTGCCCAAAAATTATCAAATAATTTTAGATAATAAAAAAGATTTTCAGTTAAATAAATTTTTTTATAAACAAATTGGTATTGATCATTATTGGCGCGATAGACTACTTTGGTCTGATAAAGAATGGTCAAAGTATGTATCAAATAAAAACTTAGAGACACATATTTTAAAAAAAAATAATGATTTAGTTGGTTACTATGAACAAGAAAATCATACAATTTTAAAAGAAGTAGAATTAATTAATATGGGAGTCCTAAAAGAATTTAGAGGTCTTAAACTTGGTTCTACTCTTTTAAATCACGCAATAGCTAGTGCTAGTAGAAAAAATCCAAATAGATTGTGGGTTCATACTTGTAGTCTAGATCATAAACATGCATTACAAAATTATAAATCTAAAGGCTTTGAGTTATTTAAAGAGGAAGAAATAGATTTTGTTGCTTAATTAAACTAATTAATTTTCGGAATTTTAAAAGTCTCTTTTTGATATATATCATTCTTAGAAAGAATATTTAAAGAAAAATTAATATCATTGTTATATTGATCTATAATCCGCCAACCCTTTAAATTAAAAGTTCTTTTATCGAAAAAAACAGTTATCTTATTATCATCCAGATAAATAAGTTTTATAATTTGACTGGTTGATTCTAATTTTCCAAATTTAATTATTTCCAATAGTTTTTTTTTATACAAGATATTTAAAAAAGGAGATTTAGATATAGGATAGTGGTAAGTTTTATTATATCTTTTTTGGGTTATACCTATTTTTTTGTTATTAATTATAAGTTCCTTTTCTTTATCATCAAAATAATTGCATTTTAATTTTCCAGGAAATTCTAAAAGGCAATTGCCAATTTCTTTTTTATTATTAACTGTTTGATTAAATTTAAATTCTAAAGATTTTATATTGTTTAGTTGTGAAATAATTTTATCTTTTTCATCTGCTAATACAGAAAAATTTATAGAAGAAAAAATAATTAAAACAATTATAATTTTTTTATAAAACAAAGCTAAAGAACCTCACGTTTTCCAACATGGTTTGCTTTACTCACAATTCCTTTTTCCTCCATCATATCAATTATTCTAGCAGCTCTATTATATCCAATTTGTAATTTTCTTTGTAAAAAACTGGTTGAAGCTTTCCCTTCAGCTTTAATGATTTCTATAGCCTTAGAGTATAATTCATCTGATTCAGTTTCATTTTCTAGCGGAGTTTCGTCTTCTTTTTTTAAGACTGTTATTTCTTCTATATGATCAGGACTCCCTTGAGCTCTAAGAATACTAGAAATATTTTCAATTTCTTTTTCCGATATGAAAGGTCCATGAATTCTTATTATTTTATTTGCTGCTGACATAAATAACATATCTCCTTTACCCAACAGTTGTTCAGCACCTTGCTCTCCTAATATCGTTCTGCTGTCAATTTTAGAGCTTACTTGAAAAGAAATTCTTGTGGGAAAGTTGGCTTTAATAGTTCCAGTAATTACATCAACGCTGGGTCTTTGAGTAGCCATAATAATATGAATACCTGCCGCTCTAGCCATTTGAGATAATTTTTGAATATAATTTTCAATTTCTTTACCTGCAACTAACATTAAGTCAGACATTTCATCGACTACTACAACAATATAAGGCATTTTTAATTTATGTTTTTTGTTGTAACCATCAATATTTCTTACCCCAACCTTACTCATTAATTTATAACGGTTATTCATTTCTGTTACGGTCCATCCTAAAGCTGAAGTAGCTTTTTTTGCGTCAGTAATTACTGGAGTTAATAAATGAGGAATTCCCTCGTATGCAGAAAGTTCAAGCATTTTTGGATCTATTAAAATGAATTTACATTCATCAGGATTTAATTTGTATAAAAGTGAAACAATAATAGTATTAATACAAACTGACTTTCCTGAACCTGTTGTTCCGGCTATTAATAAGTGAGGCATGGATGTTAAATCACCAATAATAGGAATACCTGAAATGCTTTTTCCTAAAGCTATTGGTAGAGAAATTTCTTTTTTATTAAATCTTTCATTAGAAACTATTTCTCTTAAAACAACATTTTCCCTAACTTCATTTGGAATTTCTATACCTACAGTATTTTTTCCAGGCACAACAGAAACTCGAGCCGAAGTGGAGCTTGTATTTCTGGCCAAATCATCAGATAAATTTACAATCTTTGCAACTTTAACTCCAGGTGCTGGTTCAAATTCATAAAGGCTTACAACAGGTCCATTATTAATTTTTTTAATTTTTCCATCGATACCAAAATCTAGTAAAATTTTCTCCATAAATTCAGAGTCAGGACGATTTTTTGCAATTTGGTCCATATTAATTTTACTTTTATTTTTTTCTAATAAATCAACAGAAGGAAGTTTAAATTTAAGTTTGTTTTGTGATTGTTTTATATTTTCATTTTCAAAAGTAAAAGTTTGCTGTGGTAGTTTATCCGAAAAGTTTTCAGTTGACTGTAAATTATTTTCGATGTTATTCCGTGAATAATCGTAAACTATATCTTTTTTTTTAAAAAAAATAGAAAGAATATTTTTAAGTAAAATATAAAATAAATCAATTCTAAGATTAGTACTTAATATAAAAAATAGTAAAGTTAATACTACTAAGAAAGAATTTATATAATTATTTTCAACTTGTGAAACATATTCAGTCATAAAATTATATAAAATTTGTCCAATAAAACCAGAATTTCCGTTATCAATTAACCAAAAAGAATTGTTAAAATTGTTATATACAAATACGCATCCAAAAATTAAGTAGAGAACCATATATAAAATTTTGTAGAAAATGTTATTTAATTTTTTTTTAAGTATGAGTTCAATCCCCCATGATGTTAAAGTTAGTAATATTAAAAAGGATACTATTCCAAAGCTTTGAAGTAAAAAATCAGATACCCAACTACCATAAGTACCAAAAAAATTTTTGGATAAAATATCAGTTTTTCCATAAACAAGGGAAGGATCATTAGGAGAATAGGTTATGAATGCAACTAATAAAATAATACTACATAGAATTAGTAAAAATCCCAATAATTCTAGGGTACGTTTTTTCAAAAAATTTGTTACATTATTATAAATACTTGTATTCATTTAACGAATCATTAAGTTTACTTTGTATCATTTTTATTTAATTGATAAAAATTTTAAAAATATGAAATCGCAAAAAATATGTATTATTGGAGATGGTTTAGCAGGTCTTACCACGGCTTTATCATTGGCAAAATTGAATATAGAAATAGACTTATTTTATACAAAAAAAAAATTAAGCTATAAAAAAGATACCAGAACTACAGCTATATCAAAAAGTAATTTTAATTTTATAAAAAAAATAATATCTCTAAAAAACAATAATCTTTTTTGGCCCTCAAAAAATATTAATCTGTTTTATGAAAATAATAAAGGTTATTTAAATTTTTTAAACTATGAAAATGCAAATAATATTTCGATGTATATTTTTGAAAATGAGAAGATTAAAAAAAAAATTTTTGATAAATTAAAAAAAGAAAAAAATGTTCACTTAATTAATAAAAAAATATTAGATATAGATAATGAAAATTCATTTTTAAAATTAGGAAATAAAAAAAAAAAATATGATTTAATTATTCTTTGTTTAGGTAATAATTCAAATTTATATAATTCTTTTTATTCAAGAAAAATAATTAAAGATTATAACGAAGTAGCGATAACTTGTGCAATACAACACAATATTAAAAAATTATCTGCACAACAATATTTTTTAAAAAACGGTCCTTTTGCAATATTACCTTTTAAAAAGAATTATTTTTCGTTAGTCTGGACTCTTAAAAAAAATTTTTTTTTAGAAAATGAAAAAAAAATAAAAGAATTAACGGAACAAAAACTTAGAAATATATTTGGGATAAGAAAAAAATTTAAAATATCAAAAATTCAATCTTTTCCTATTCGTTTAAGTCTAAGAAGTAATTACCATTTTAAAAATACCCTAATATTGGGAGAAGGTATCCACTCTGTTCATCCTATCGCAGGACAAGGTTTTAACTTAGTTATAAGAGATATTATAAAATTAAAGAATTTATTAAAAAAAAATTTACAATTAGGTCAGTTAATTAGAGATTCTCTAATATTAAAGAAATTTAAAAAAGAACGTAAACCCGAAAATATAATTTTTGGTTTAGGAATAGATATGGCTAACACTTTTTTTCAAAGTAGAAACTTTTTTGAACCGTTAAAAAATAAACTTTTAAACAATATCAAAAACAACTATTCATTGAAAAAAGTAACTGAAATTATTTCTGATAAAGGTTTAAAATTATAAGTTATTGAATAGTATTTCTGTTTAAATTATTTTCATAATTATAAAACTCAATTATCTCAGAAAGTATTTTAGATTTATTTTCTACAGTTTTTGTTTCTAATAGTTTTTGCTTTTCTTCAATAGATATTGGAGCTATCATAGAAATTGTATTTATTTGTTGTTCTATTTCTAGTTTTTTAAACTCATTCCAATTAAGCAAAAGACCTTTTCTTTTAAAAAATCTTTCAGTTTTCTCAAATAAATTAAATAATTCTGAAGATGGGCTGCTTTCAATCCTTTTCTCGACATCTTCTTCAAAATTTTTATAATCTACTTCAAATTCTCTATATAGTTTTTTATTTTTTAATTCTGTTACAATTTCAAATCTTATTAATCCAGTAAGGTTTATTAATATCGTACCATTTTTATTTTTTTTAAAATCACTAATCTTTCCTAAACATCCTATTTTATATACTTCGTTACTATTTTTTTTTGTTTGTATCATACCCATTAATTTATTATTTTTTATTGAGTCATTAACTAAATTTCGATATCTCTCCTCGAAAATATTTAATGGAAGATTAGTTTTAGGAAAATATATTACTCCACTAAGAGGAAATATAGGTATTTGATTTGGATAAATTGATTTCATTAAATAATTATAGATCAAAATTCAATTTATCTATAGCGACATTTTATTAATGTTGACGTTTTCAAATTAAATGTATTAAATACCCTTTATATTGCGGGCTTAGCTCAGTGGTAGAGCGTCTCGTTGCCAACGAGAAGGTCGAGGGTTCGAATCCCTTAGCCCGCTCCATTTTATTAAATGACTGAACTTTATAAAAAAAAATGTGTAGCTTGTG
>JBJLCZ010000010.1:0-20812 GCA_045567335.1 Candidatus Pelagibacteraceae bacterium | reverse complement strand
GAAAAGAAGAAGAAGAGAATACTAAAATCAATCAATAAGCTTAAAAATAAGATAAGCACTAAACAAAAAAAACTATCAAAGATTGATCTGAAGATAGCTAGTATCGAGAAAAAAATTGCTAAAAAAAGAGCTAGCAAAAATAAAGAGCCTATCGCAGCATCTTTAAATAATTAGTTTATAAAGAAATTAAATGCCCTTGATTTAAAAAAAATCAGGGGTTTATTTTAATTTACCAAAAAGGTTTAAAAGTATAACCCCTGAAACAATTAAAATTAATCCAACAGTACCATAAAGATTAGGAGTTTGATTATACTTAAATATTCCAAATAATGTCACTGCTGTAATTGTTAAAGCTCCATAAGTTGCGTAAGTAAATCCGACTGGAATTACTGTCATAGCTTTTGCAAGACTAAAAATACATATTACAATTGTGCAAATAGAAAAAATTGTAGGTGATAGTTTTGTAAAACCATCAGTGGTTTTTAAAAAGCTATTTGAAGCAATTCCAAATATAATTGCTACTATTAAAAAAGAGTAAGCTGATAATAAATTTAAACTTTTCATAAATTAATTTTTTTTTGCAAATTCACCGCCATCTCTAAATCTCCATAACCAATCCTTCATTTTTGTTTCAACATCTGTAGGTTCGATATCAAGATCTTTTAAAGTTAAATATTTATCTGAAACAATATTATCTGACTCTGATAAAATATTACATTGATCCTCTGTTAGTATAGGCGGAAAAGGTAATAAATTCAAAAATTTACTTTGTATTCTTGCAATTGGCATAGGCATTTTTATTACAAGTTTTTTTTTATTAATTGTTCTTAAAATAGATTTGACCATTTCTCCAAAACTAATAGTTTTAGGCCCTCCTATTTCATAAATTTTTCCTTCATTATTTTGTACGTCTATAACTTTAGTTATTGCGTTCACAACATCTGTTACGAGAATAGGTTGAAATTTATAATCTATTCCACAAACTGGGATGATTGGTAAAAAACTTAATTTAGCAAATAAGTTAGTAAAATTATCTTCTGTTCCACAAACAACACTTGGTCTAATTATAATTGTATTTTTAAAATTATTTAAAGCTTTCTCTTCTCCTTCAAATTTAGTTCTTTGATAAATAGATTTAGAGTTTGCGTTTGCTCCTATTGCACTTACATGTATAAATTTTTTTACTTTTGCTTCTTCACAAATTTTCGAAATTATGTCTGGTATATCTGAATGAATATTAGAAAATTTCTGTTTTTTGGTCTCGTAAAGTATTCCAATAAGATTAATAACAATATCAGAATTACTTATAGCCTCTTTAATGTTGTTTAAATTATTTAGGTCCCACTCTATTAATTCTATAGCTCCTGGAGGAGCTTGAGTCTTCAAATACCCCTTTTGAAAAGGATTTCTCGTAGTGATAAAGCATCTATAGTTTTTTTTTGCCATATTCCTGGCTAAATATTTTCCTAAAAAACCACCACCACCAAGGATTGTTGCTATTGGGTATTTGTTCATGGTATTGAAGATAGTTATATGAAAATAATAAAGTTTCAAGGGGACATTAGTTCCGAAATTGCAAAATCATTTAAAAGCAGTATAGCTATTGACGTCGAAGCAACAGGATTGCAAATTCCAGAAAGAGATAAACTCAGTTTAATTCAAATTTGTGGAGAGAACGGAGAAGTTTGTATCATTCAACCAAACAGAGATAAATATGATGCTCCAAACTTAGTATCTGTTTTAGAGGATAAAAAAATACAAAAAATTGGTCACTTTCTAAGATTTGATAAAAGTGCGCTTGAATATTTTTTGAGGTGTAAAATGAATAATATTTTCTGCACTAAGATCGCTTCTCGTATCTGCAGAACATATACGGATTCTCATGGACTTAAAAATTTAGTACAAGAGTTTTGTAATAAGAACCTTGATAAAAGACAAGGTAGTAGTGATTGGAATAAAAATATTGATGATCTTTCAGAAAAACAACTTGAGTATGCTGCTAACGATGTAATTTTTTTACATAAAATAAAAAATGAATTAGAAAAAATGCTAATAAGAGAAAAAAGAATAGACTTATATAAAAAGTGTATAGATTTTTTAGATACTAGAACTGAACTAGATCAAAACGGTTTCAAGTTTGATATTTTTGAACATTAATGAGAAAAAACAATTATATAAAGATTGCCAAAAAAGCAGCAAAGACACAAATTTTAGAACTTAAAAAAATCAATAAAGTTTTTAATAAAACTTTTGTAAAAGCTGTAGATCTAATAGCTAATTGCAAGGGCAAAGTAATTTGTGCTGGTATTGGAAAAAGCGGACTAATTGCAAGAAAAGTTTCAGCAACACTTTCTTCGGTTGGCATCTCTTCATTTTTCTTAAATCCTGGAGAGGCTAATCATGGAGACTTAGGGCAAATAGACAAAAGAGATATTCTTTTAGTTTTTTCCTATTCGGGTAATACATCTGAAATAATGAACATGTTAAAGTATGCAAATAGATTTAATATTAAAGTGATTGGTGTTGCATCTAAAAGTGATAGCATATTAATTAAAGCTAGCGATATTAAGATTTTATTACCAGAGGTTATTGAGGCTGATCCAACAAGAATGGTTCCTACAACTTCCACAAGCATAACATTATTATTTGGTGACTGTTTGGCAATAGCTCTTATGAATAAAATAAATTTTTCAAAAGATAAATTTAAACTTTGGCATCCAGGCGGAAGTATTGGTCAAACATTATTAATGGTAAAAGATATTATGATTAAAGGTAAGAAATTACCTAAAATAAATATAAAAAATAATATTTTTGAAGCTGTCAAAGAAATAAATAAAAAAAAATTAGGTATTGTTGTAATCACTAAGAATAATCTTGTGAAGGGAATACTAACTGACGGAGATGCAAGAAGAGGGATTAAAGATTATTCTAAAAATGATAAAATTGAAAAATTTATGAGCACTAAACCAATATTTGTTACTGAAAATACTTCTGCTTCTAAAGCTTTAGGTGTAATGAATGAAAAAAAAATTACAAGCTTGTTAGTTGCTGATGAAATAAAAAACAAAAAACAAAATTCTTTTAAATTAAAAGGCATTGTTCATATTCACTCATTATTGAAACTTGGAATAAAGTGACGACTCGAAAAAAAAAAATATTTTTAATTCAACTTTTTATATTTTTAATAGCAATTACATTAATCTTTTTAACTTATAAGCCTAATAATCAACCAGTCGTAAAAGAAATAGAAGAGAATAAAAAACAAGTAGTTGAAGCAAATAAAACTAGAGATCCTAAGGTTAATAGTTTTGAAAAAGTAGAATATAAAGGTGTAGATTTAAATGGAAATAGATATTTAATAAAATCAGAGAAAGCAGAATTTACAATTGATAAACCAGAACTAATTAATATGGATATAATGAACACTACTTTTTATTTTAAAGATGGAACTATTTTATATGTTACTTCTGATACAGGAACTTATAATAATGTAACAAATGATATGGAGTTTAGAGAAAACGTTAAGGCAATCTACGAAAATAATTATCTATTTGCTGACAACCTTGACTATTTTAATAGTAAGGGTTCATTAAGTATTTATGGAAATGTTAAATCAGAGGGTGTACAAGGAGTCTTAAAAGCTGATAATTTAGAATTTGATATAAATAAAAAAACTTTAGACATATCTATGTTTAGTGATGAACAAATAAACGTAAAACTAAATAATAAAAAAAAATGAAAAAAGGATTCAGAATAGTTAAATTTAAAAGCTCAAAACCCTCTCTAGAGGTAAGAGGTTTAACAAAAACTTTCGATGGAAGAACAATTTTAGAAAAAATTGATTTAAAATTAATGCCTGGTCAAATATTAGGTTTACTTGGGCCCAATGGCGCAGGTAAGAGCACACTATTCAACTCAATTTTAGGTTTGCATAGTATTGATAGTGGTAGAATTTTTGTAAATTCTAAAGAAATTACTGAAAAGCCAATTCACGAAAGAAGTAAATATGGAATTAGTTACCTAACTCAGAATAATAGTCTTTTTGGTTCTTTGTCAATTTATGATAATTTATATGGTGTCACACAACTTACTATAAAGGATGAACAAAAAAGACGAGCTTTAGTAGAAAAACTTTTAATTGAATTCAATTTAACGCAAATTAAAAATTTAAAGTGTGAAAACTTATCTGGCGGACAACAAAAAAGAGTTTCAATTGCTAGAGTAATGATAACAGATCCAGATGTAATATTAATGGATGAGCCATGTTCATCATTAGATCCAATTACAAGCGAAGAAGTAACTAAGTATATTTTAAAACTTCAAGCGCATAAAAATAAAGCAATTATGGTGACAGAGCATAACGTTAAAAATATTTTTGACATAGCTGACAAAATAATGTTGTTAGGGGAAAATAAAATTATTGCTGAAGGAACACCGTCTCAAATATTAAATTCTACAAAGGCTAAAGCTCTATATTTTGGATCTTCTTTTAACAACAAATAGATGATCAAAAAGGCACTCACAGTTACAGCACAAGATCAAATAAAAGATTTTAAGAAAACTATTAATGTAGATTCAGATAAGTCTATTTCTATACGGTCATTTTTAATTGGAGCAATTAGCCACAACTTATCTAAGGTTAAAAATGTTTTAGAATCTGAAGATGTTTTTTCATGCATAAGTTGTTTACAAAAACTTGGAGTAAAAATTATTAAATCTGGTAAGAAAGAATATTTAATTTACGGCAAGGGCCTAGGGAGTTTTATTGCTAAAAATAACACCATCTTAAATTGTGGAAACTCAGGAACTGTTACAAGATTATTAATTGGTATACTTTCAACGAATCCAAATATTAACGTCAAAATAACTGGCGACAATTCACTAAAAAAAAGAAATATGTCAAAACTTTTTGACATAATGGTTAAATTTGGAACTTCTTTTTATCCTAAAAATAAAAAAAATTTGCCAATAACTCTTGTTTCCTCTGAAATGCCAATTGGAATAAATTACAAAGCTGGTGTGTCTGCTCAATTGAAAAGTGCAACAATTTTAGCTGGACTAAATTCATATGGAACTACAGAAATTGTTGAAGAAGCTAAAAGCAGGAATGCTACAGAAAATATGCTATCTAGATCAAATAAAGTTATTGAAATAAAAAAAAATAAAAAAAAACAGAATATTATTAAAATAAATGGAAAAAAATATCTTAAACCGTTAAATTCTATCATACCTGCTGATCCGAGTTCTGCAGCATTTTTTACCGCTTTAACTCTGATGAAAAAAAGATCTAATTTAATTATTAAAAATGTTGGATTAAATGAAAGGAGGATAGGATTCTACAATTTGCTAAAAAAACATGGTGCAAAAATAAATTTTAAAAATAAAAAAACAATTAATGATGAACCTATTGGAGATATACATGTTAAAAGTAGTAAATTAAAACCTATAAAAGCAAGTGCTAAATTTTATCCCTCTACTACAGATGAATATCCAATTTTATTTATTGTATCTTCTTTAATTCCTGGAACATCTATTTTTAAAGGTATCAAAGATCTTGCCAACAAAGAAAGCAATAGGATCGAAGAAATAAAAAAAATTTTACAAAAAGCAAATATTAAATGCAAATCTAGTAGTGATGAAATGCAAGTTTTTGGAGTGAAAAAAATAAATTTAACAAAAAAAGTTATTACTATTCCAAATTTAGGCGATCATAGGATATGTATGAGCGCAATAATATTTGCCCTGCTTACTGGTGTTAAGATAAAGATAAAAAATTTTGAAACAGTTTACACTTCTTCACCGTCGTTTCTAAAAATAATAAAATCGTTAGGTGGACATGTTAAAATTAGATAAGAAATTTAAAATACTAATTGCTGCAGATGGTTCAGCTGCTAGTGGAAAAACTACTGGAGCAAAAATTATTTCAAAAAAATATAATTTAAAATTTCTCTCATCCGGATTGATTTATCGTTATGCTAGTTATCAATTATTAAAATATAAACCAAAAAATAAGATTAAATTTCTTAAAAAATTGTTTATTAAATTTAAATTAAGTAAATTAAAAAAAATAAATCTACATACGCCAGAAATATCTGAACATACTTCGATAATAGCGAAAGAACGAAATATCAGAAATATTTTAAAGTTGTTTCAAAAACAGTTTGCAAAAAAATACAACAAAGTTTGTATCGAAGGAAGAGATATAGGTACCGTTATATTGCCTAAAGCTGATATAAAATTCTTTTTTAAATGTAATTTAAATACAGCTGCTAAAAGGAGATTTAGTGAATTAAAAAAAACATAATAAGAAAATTAAACTATTAGATGTCAAAAAATCCCTAAAAATAAGGAATTTAAGAGATGTTTCAAGGAAGAATAGCCCTTTACTGAAAAGCCCTGATGCGATAATTGTGGACACCGGAAAATTAAAAATATCTGAGATGGTAGCTAAACTATCAAAGATAATAGAAAGTAAAATAAAAAAAAAATATGGTAGCTGAGCCAGAAATAAAGAACCAATCTAATTCTATCAAAGAATTTGAAAGTTTATTAAATGAAGATTTTAAAGATAGAAAATTAAAAGAAAATGAAATTATAAAAGCAACTGTAACAGAAGTCATGAAGAACTTTATTGTTGTTGATTTAAAAGCCAAACAAGAAGGCATGATCCCGATAGAAGAATTTAAAAATGATGATGAGTTATCAAAAATAAAAGTTGGGTCAATAATAGACGTATATTTAGAAAGAATAGAGAGCGCTCGTGGAGAGATTATAGTCTCTAGAGATAAAGCCAGACGAATGAATGCGTGGAAAAAGATGGAAAAAGTTTTTGAAACGCAGGAAGAACTCACTGGATTTATAACTGGACGAGTGAAAGGTGGATTTATTTGTGTTTGTGAAGGTTTGCCCACATTCATGCCAGCATCACAGATTGACATTCGCCCATTAAAAAAAATAGACCACCTTTTAAATGTTCCCGTAAAAGTTATTGCTACTCGTATAGACCGTAATCGCGGCAATGTATGTACAAGCAGAAGGGCAGTTTTAGAAAAAAGTCAAGACGCAGAGATTAAAGATATTATTAAAAATTTAAAAGAGGGGCAAATAGTTGAAAATGCTAAAGTACGAGCTACCACAGAATGGGGAATTTTTTTAGATATTAATGGAGCCCCGGCGTTGCTCCATGTTTCTGATTGCAGCCACGGCAGAGTGAAAAAGCCATCTGATTTAGTAACTATTGGTCAAACAATAAAAGTTAAAATTACAAAAATTGATCCTGTAACAAATAGAATATCTGCATCAGTAAAAGCGTTAACCGAAGACCCTTATGAAAACTTAGAAAAAACTTACAAAGTTGGAGAGACGTATGAGGGAACGATTACTAAGCTCGTCGAATACGGGGCTTTCTGCAGACTAACTTCTTCTGGAATAGAAGGGCTCATCCATGCATCTCAGCTTAGCCACCTAAATAAGAATGTTCAACCAAGTAAGATCCTATCGGTATCTCAAACAATAAAAGTAAAAATAGTTTCTATAGATAAAGAAGCTAAAAGAATTTCATTAAGTTATAAAGAAACATTAGATAATCCTTGGAAAAAAATTAAAGATAAAGTTAATTCGATAGTTGAAGTAAAAGTTAAAAATGTTACTGACAAAGCTTGTTTTTGTGAATTAGATACAGGTCTTACAGGATTATTGCATTTTAAAGAAATAAGTTTCAAAGAGTCAGAAGAAGATCTTAAAAAATATAAAAAGAACGATATTATAAAAGTCAAAATTGTTGAAGTTAAAGACGAAAAAATTAGACTTTCGGTGAGGGCTTTAGAAAAAGACCCAATGGATTGGTTTTCAGATAATAATAAAAAATTGGGCGATGTGATTACAACAAAAATTTACGAAGTTATGGGCAAGACAGGTGTAAAAGTATCTGTGGATCCTGAAAAAAAATTGATTGTAACAATCAAAAAAAATCAACTTGCGAAAGAGGCCCAAGACTCTAGAACAGATATTTTCAGTCCTGGAAACAAATTAGACGCAAAAATAATTGAACTGGACTTAGCAAAAAGAAAAGTGAGTTTAAGCCCTAAAGCAGCTCAAATAGATGAAGAAAAAAGTCTTATTGCAAAATTTGGAGAAGGTGCTTCAAAATCAGGAAAAACTTTGGCATCTATTTTTGAATCCGCATTAGGAACAAAAAAGAAAAAAAAGAAAAAAGAAGAAAAATAATTGGTCAATTCTAAGTTAATAACAAAACTTAAACAAAAATTCCCTAATCTAAAACAGTCACAAATTAAAGTTTTAATAACCCTAATTTTTGATACAATTTCCAAAAGTTTGATTGATAATAAATCTGTGGAGTTAAGAAAATTTGGTCGATGGTCTGTAAAAAACACAAAACCTAAACATAATGCTAGAAACCCAAAAACAGGTCAAAAGGGGATATTTATTCCTTCAAAAAAAAAAGTTTCATTTAAATTATCAAAAAAGCTAAAAGAGGAGATAAATAAAAATTGATGAAAAAAAAAGAAATATTTATAGCTTGTGACACTACTAGTATTAATAAAATAAAAGAAATAATAAAAAATACTCAAACAAAAGATTTAAAAGTTGGCTACAAAATTGGATTAGAATTTTTTAATTCAAAGAAAGGCAGAGACTTTCTTTCAAAATTAAAAAATAAAACAATATGGTATGACGCAAAATTTTTGGACATTCCAAATACGGTAGCGTCATCTATTATTGCTCTAAAAGATTTAAAAAATATTAATTATATTAGTGTGCACATTTCAGGTGGAATAAACATGTTGAAAGCTGCAAAGAGAGCTGCTAAAAAAATAAATAATAACTGTAAAGTTATTGGCGTCTCGGTCCTGACGAGTTTTTCTCCAAAATCTTTTAAAGATACTGGTCATACAAAATCTATAAAAAATGTTGTCGTCCAACAAGCTAGGCTTGCTATGAAAGCTGGATTAGACGGTGTTGTTTGTAGTGCTCAAGAAATCAAATTAATAAGAAAAATTTGCAAAAGAAAAATAATAATTACACCAGGTATAAGATTTCCAGATGACAAAATTCAAGATCAACAAAGAGTTGTAACTCCAAAAAAAGCTTTCGATAATAAAGCTGACGCAATAGTCATGGGACGTAGCATAGTTAAAAATAATATTAAAAAAAATATACAAAAATTAATTAATTCATTAAAGTAACCTATGCTTGTTAAAATTTGTGGTCTGAATCCATTAAGAGATGTTCAACTTTGTTTAGATTTAAATGTAAATTTTTTAGGATTTGTTTTTTATAAAAAATCTTCCCGAAATTTAAATTTATCTGATTTAAATATTTTAAATTCATACAATAAAAGAAATTCTTTTTATGTAGCAGTTACAGTTAATCCTAGTGATGAATTTATAGATAAAATTAAAACTAAAAATATTGACTATATCCAACTACACGGATCTGAAGATAATAATAGAATTATGGAAATAAAAAAAAAATCAAATCTAAAAATCATTAAAGCAATAAAAGTAAAATCTAAAGAGGACATTGATAATTATAAGCAATTTAAGAGCGCTGAAATAATCTTATTTGATACTCCCGGTATGGAACAATCTATAAAATTTCCTAAAAATTTGATTGGAGAAATTCCCAAAGGTAATAGATATGCGATTGCAGGATCTGTCTCCTCTGATACAGTTGAAAATATTGCTAAATTAGGTGTTAATTTTTGTGATTTATCATCTAATTTAGAGTCACAATTAGGCTATAAAGATCATCTAAAAATAAAAAAATTTATGAAAAAAATTAATACAATAAATAATGAAAATACCTCCATTTAAGGAAATTAATCCTCCAGATAAATTTGGTTATTGGACCAACAAAAAGACTGGTGAAAAATACGGTGGGCAATACATCAGTCCTTTATTAATTCCCAATTTAAAAAAAGTTGAGGCAGGATTTAAGAAAGCGATAAAAAATAAAAAATTTATTGCAAACCTTGAAGAGCAGTTAATTAATCATATTGGTATAATTACACCTGTATTAAGAAGCAAAGAACTAGAAGAAATTGCCGGTGGAGAGAAAAAAGTCGGAAAAATATATTTAAAAAGAACAGATCTACATCATGATAGTTCACATAAACCTGTTGGTGCCTTTAGTTCTGTTTATTTTGCTAAACATATTTTAAAGGCTAAAAAAATTATTACTGAAACTGGAGCTTCAATGAATGCTAGAGCAGTTGCCTCTGCTTGTGCTAAACTAGGTCTTGAATGTGAAGTGCATATTGGAGCTTTAGATGCTGAAAAAGTTTCTTTGAATAAAGATATCACTGAATTATACGGAGCAAAAATAGTTGTGTGCCATGATTCAACAAAAACTTTATTGCCAGCAATGGCTGCTGCTCTTCGTAGTTGGCAAAGTGATCCTTCTGCTATGTACGTTGTGGGCAGTGTATGTGGGCCGCATCCGTACCCATTGATGGTGAGAACTTTTGCCAGCATCATCGGAAGAATAACCAAAAAACAAATGAAAGATTTAACTGGAAAATTACCATCTACTGTATTTGGAGTCTGCGGAGGTGGCAGTAATTTATCCAGTATATCTTATCCTTACTATAAAGAAAATAATGTTGATATTTTTGGTGTAGAAAGTGCTGGTGAAGGTATTACTTCAGGAAAACACGCGGCTACTCTTACTAGCAAAGCACCGATAGGAATTTTATTAGGTGCACGAAGTAATGTTCTTATGAATAATGATGGGCAGATCAATGAGAGTTTCACTGAAGCAAGTGGATTAGATTTTAGTGGTGTTGGACCTGAAATTTGTTATATGGCAAGCATTGGAAAAATTAAATTTTTAGCGACTACAGATAAAGAAGCAAGAGAAACTTTTTTAATGATGTGTAGAAAAACAGGAATACTTCCAGCAATAGAAGCTTGCTATGTTATTCACGCAACTCTTAAAGAAATTAAAAAAAGAAAAAATCCTAAAGAAAATCATTTAATTCACCTTTGCGGATCTGGTGAGTCAAATGTTGCTCGAATGTTAAAATATAAAAGAGATAATGAATAAAACTTTTAAAAAAGTATTTGCAAAAGCAAAATCTGAAAATAGAGCCTGCTTTGTTGCTTTTGTAACTGGAATGGATCCTGATTATGAAAGTTCAAAAGAAATTTTAATAGAACTATCAAATTATTGCGATGTAATTGAAGTTGGGGTTAGTTTTAATACATCAACAAGCGACTCATCAATTATAATGAGTGCTAATGATAGAGCGATAAAATCTGGTGCTAGAACTGAAAAAATTTTTCAACTTATTAAAGAAGTAAAAAATCAAATTACCAATGATACTGCTTTTGTAACAATGGGTTATTTAAATCAAATTCACGTTTATGGAATCGATAGATATATCAAAGATTGTAAAAAAAATGGAGTTGATGGGTGCATTGTAGTTGATAGTAACAATGACTCCCCAGAAGATGTGCAAATCTATAAAGGTTTAGATAAAAATGATATTGCCTATATTAAATTAATTGCTCCAACTAACGATGCTGAATATATTAAGCAAAGCTTAAAGAAATGTAGCTCATGGATTTACGTAGTCTCGTACGCAGGGGTCACAGGAACAAAAGATGTAAATTTAGAAAATGTTAAAAGATTAGTTAAGATGATTAGAAAAAAATCAAAAATTCCAATAGGAGTAGGTTTTGGAATTAAAACGTTAGATAATGTAAAAAGTGTTTCTAAATTAGCCGACTTAACAGTGTGTGGAAGCTCAATAGTGAATAAAATTAAAGAAGGCCATCAAAATGGTTTGTCTGGTAAAAATTTAGGGAAATTTGTTGGAGATTATGTTAAGAATCTATCTGAAGGAGTCAAATTATGAATTGGATTCAAAAAAATGTGTTAGGTTTTGTTCAAAAAGCTAAAGATACATTTAAAAGAATTCGACCATCCAAAAAAGAGCAAGCTGAAAGTCTTTGGTTAAATTGTCCTGGTTGCAAAGAATTAAAACTAAAAACAGATTTAGAGCCATATATGATATGCTCATGCAATTATCATTTTGATCTAAGTCCTAGAGTAAGATTTTCAGATGATAAACTATTATGGGACAACGGAGTTTGGGAAGAAATTAAAGTTCCTTCTTGGTCAGACCCTGATCCCTATGAAACTGTAATTAATGGTAAAAAATATATTGACAAATACAAAGGTTATCAAAAAAAGACCGGACAACAAACTGCATTACTAGTTGGATACGGAAAAATTTCAGGTCTTAGAGCTGTATGTGTTAACTTTAATTTTGCATTTGGTGGAGGTGCTTTTGGCCCAAGTGAGTCAGAACATCTAATTGCTGGAATACAATATGCAATGGATAACAAAGTAGATTTATTTTTGACAATTTACCAAAGTGGCGGCATGCAAGTTACACAATCCTTAATTTCTTTAGCAGGCGGAATGCCAAAGCAAATGGTGGCAATGAAAGAATTAAAAAAGGCAGGCATTTTAACTGTTGGAATAATCTCAGGAAAAACATCAGGTGGAACCTATGCTTCTATGGTTTACGCTAATGATGTAATTGGTATTGAAAATCCTTCTGCAGATAATATTCTTTTTAGTGGCTTACGAGTATCTAAAAACGTAAATTCTGGACAAGTGATACCTGATGATTTTGGGAAAAGCCAAGGTGTAATGAAATCTGGATTAGCAGATTTTTGCCTTGGATCTAGGCTTGAGCTTAAAGATACTGTATCTAATTTAGCAAAAGTTTTATTGAAAAAAGGTGAACAACAGCCTATTTCTAGCTCTGTAGAAATAGATGAAAGCTCAGAAAATCAAATCGATAGAAAAATTATTAAAGCTTAATCAACATAAAATTAGGTTAGGTTTAACAAGAATTAACAAGGTCATAAAAAAATTTAATCTTGTTAATCTTAAATCAGATTCTAAAATACTTACTGTAAATGGAACATCAGGCAAAAACTCAATTATACAAATATTTAAAAATATTATAATTGCACATAAAAAAAAGTATGCTGCCACTTATTCTCCTCATTTAATTTCTATAGCTGAAAGATTTGAACTAAATAAAAAATATATACAATTACCTTTGTTAAAAAAAATTCTGATAAAGGTGTCTAGACATAAAAATCTTACAGAGTTTGAAAAACTGATTGTAGGATTTGGATTATTTATTAAAAAATTTAAATTAGATTGGATATTAGCAGAATTTGGTTTATTCGGCAGACTAGATGCAATTAGAGCATTATTTCCAAAGCCAAGTATTCATGTCATATCTCCAATTTCGTGGGACCATCTTAATTGGACCAAAACTAAAAAAAGAAATTTGAAAACGTTAAAAGAAATTGTTTATGAAAAAACATCATTTATAAAATCTAAAGTCTATATCGCAAAACAAACTCCACAGGTTTCTAGGTTAATAAATTTAAATTTAAAAAAAAATAAAGAATCAAAATATTTTTATGGAAAAGATTTTTTATTATTTAAAAAAAATAAAAAGTATTTTTATAAAGATAAAAAATATAGTTTTGAAATAAAATCAAATCTTTTAGGTGATCATATGTATGAAAATATTACTGTTGCAATTAAAATTGCTTTAGATCAAAAAATACCTCCTTCAATTATAAAAAAAGGAATTAAAAAAATTAATATATCTGGCCGAATGGAAATGATTAAAAAAGGTAAACTTAGAAAGGATTTGAAAGATAAAGATGTTTTAATTTTAGATGGAGCACACAATGAACAGCAAAGTACTGAGATTAACAAAACAATAAAAAAAATAAAGATAAAGAATAAATTTTGTATAATAAGTATGATTAATACCAAAGATCCCTATTCATTTTTAAAGCCTTTCAAGAACAAATTTAAAAAAATTTATTTTGTCAACATGGAGAGACAAAAAAATGTTTTTCCTAAGGAGAAATTAAAGAAAGTGGCTGATATTTTAAAGATTAACTCTGAAACAGCTAAAGACTTTGACCATGTAAAGAAAGACCTTAAAAAAACATCTAAAAATTATTTGTTACTAGTTTCAGGCAGCCTATATTTTTTAGGAAGTTTATTAAGCAAAAATTAACTAAACTTTTGCTGTTTTTTTCACAAATTCAATAAAATCTTTTTCAGGAACAAATCCTGGCAAAGTCCCCAATATTTTACCCTTGGACATAATATGAGTTGTAGGAACATTTCTGATAGATAAAGAAGTAGAAAAATTTAAACCCGTGTCTTCAGTTGCTACTGTTCCAAACTTTACTCCAGGAACTTTATCATTTTTTGCAATATTTTCTATAATTGGATGAAGCATTTTACAAGGCTGGCAAAAAGATAACGCGCTAAAAGTTACACACCAAATATCTTCACTTTGCATAACATCTTTTTCGTAGTTCTCGTCTGTGATTTGTTTAAGCTCTGCCATAACTAATAAATAAGTGTTTTTGAATTAAAGTCAACTAATTAAACCTTTCTTACACAACTTCATATTTTTTTTCAATTTCCATTACAAAATTATTATATGAGTCTAATTTTTTAAGTATTAAATCATTATTTTCATTTTTATTTCTCGAATCATCTATGGATTTGTAAAATTCTGGTATAGTTGTCCAGTTTTGTTTTTCTGTTGAAAATATTTTTTCTGCTATACTTTTCTTCACTTCTTTAGCTAATCTTTCAGGAAGTTTTTCTGGGGCTTCTTGAAAAATTATTTTTTTGCCAAAAAATTGATATCTTTCGTCTGTAAATTTATCTAATAATTTTACTTTGTCGTCCCAACCTACTGTATGAAATTTGTCCATTAATTTACTATCTGTTTCACTGGCAAATCCTCCTGAGTAAAGAGTTTCCTCAGGTTGAAGATTTTCTTTATGGTCTTTAACACCTCTATCTTCATGCTGTTCTATTAAAATATTATTAATTTTCTCTAAAAATTCTGGTGATGATTCTAATAATTGTGCTCTTTTTGTTAATTCTATATCTGATACTCCTGAGTATGACGAAGTTGCTAATCCGTAACTTTTATTTAACAACACTGGGCTTTTGTTGTTTTTAATAGACCTTAGCACCTTAGGGGATTTTGAGACTGCTTTTTTTAGATCATCATATTCCATTTTTATATATTCTTCTGGAGACACTTTCATATCCCAGCAAATATTCCACTTATATATTGGGTGATTAAAAAGATACTTGGAAACGTAGAAATGTATCTTGCCATAAAAATATTCTACATTGGTAAATATTTTTTCTTTTTGCAGTAATTCGTCACACTCTTGTCTACTTAGAGTTTTTAAAGAAGAGTCCCATACTGGTTTTGTTTTTTCATTTTTACTGACAATTTCAGCTAATTTCATACATGCTATAGTATCTTGAACCGCACCATGTGCATCTTCGTGTTGCATAAGATCAGACAATTTAAATGACGGGTTTCCCTTGGCTGTTGTAATGGTTTTTATTACTGTTTCATCTACCATTTTAGCAGCTCGTATTACTGGTAAAACATCTCCTAATTTATTGCCTTTTGTATTTAAAAAATATGGAGCTTGTAAATATTTAAAAAATGTTTTTGAAAGGAAGACCCAGTCAAATAGGTGTGAATTAAAACCAAAATAAACTGCTGGACCCCAACTTTTAAGTTTTTCAAGTAATATTTGTGTCGAGGAATACGGACTAGGATTTTGCTTTAACCAATTGACATCAAACCCTGTAACATTAAGAGCACCTAAATTTGGTATAACTCCTTCCTCCAATCTTGACTTAAGGTGAATTCTGTCAAGCTCCTGAAATTTATCATTGGTAAGAATAAAACAGGATTCTAAGACACAATCAAATGCTGTGCTGGCTCCCGACGTTTCGAGGTCTGCAAATACGTAGTTCATTTTATTCTTTATTTTCTATTTTAACTGATTCGTCTTCTTCATTTATATCAGAAGGTGGTAATTTTTTAGGAGTAAGTCCTCCAATTTTATTCATCTTACTAATTTTACTTAAAAAAACTACCTCTTCCATCTTTTATTTTATCCATTACTTCAGAAACACCTTTTGAAGTTTTCTCTATTGAGTCTTTAGCTTTCTGAGCACTCGAATAAATATCTACTGCTTGTGTACTAACTTTATTAGCAAGCTCAATAACATCTTTAATATTTTTTGACTGTTTGTCAGCATTCCAAAAATATTCAGCCACTTTTAATGTATAATAAAGCATTGCTGGCCCACAAAGAGTGACTTTTTTGCCTAAAGCATATTCCATTAATCTTTTTCCACCTTCGTGAGGTAAATCAGATATTGCTTTTTCATTAGGACAAAACATTATAATTGTATCTAAGGTATTAATTTCTTTGATCGCTTGGTAATTCTTTTTATTTAAACTATCGATATGATTTTTTATAGACCTTTTATGTCTCTCTAAAGCATCATCTTTATTTATTTTGTCTTTCGAATTTACGTATTCATCCCAAGCAGTTAAGCTAACTTTTGAGTCAACTATAACTTTTCTTCCATCAGGGAAGTTAACTATGACATCTGGCTGTTTATTTCCTTCTTCTGTACTAAAGCCTTTTTGGGTATCAAACTCTGATCCTTCTCTAAAACCAAGATTGTTAGTTAAAATATTATTTAAAACTAGCTCTCCCCATGCTCCTTGCTTTTGTCCACCGCCTGAAATGAAAGTATTCGCAATTTTTTCTGCTTCCGCTACTACTTGTGTTTGACCAGTATTTACAGCGGTTAATAAAGCTTTAATGTTTCCTCGATCTTCACTTGTTGTCTCTTCGTTATCTTCGATCAATTTTTTTAAATCTTTTATATCTTGAGCGAAGTTACTAACATCATCATCTTTTGTTTCAGTTTTTGAAAAATATGATTTAGCAACTACGCCCAATAATAAACCTATTATCAGTCCTATTAAAATTTCTAAACTAAATAGGTTTATTGTCATTATTACTTTCTAGTGTTTTTATTTCCTTATTACTTAATAACATTAATCTGAAAAATTTCTGCCTAAATGTTTCGTATTTTTTTATTTTTTGGCAAACTAGATGTTCGTAATTGTCCGCAACCACTTAATGATTTTTCACTAGCCCCACCACTACGTCTTACAGTTACAATAAATCCTGCATTTTTAACTATTTGAGCAAATTCATTTGTCTTGTCCTCAGAAACTGGTTTTATATTGCAACCTGGCCATGTGTTCATAAAAATTAAATTTAATTTAGAAGGAAATTGACTCATTACTTTTACTAATTGTTTTGCATCTTCAGGACTATCATTTATTCCAGCCATTAACGTATATTCTATGAAAACTTTTTCTTTTACAACACTTGTATAGTATTTGCAGCTTTTAATAACTTCTTCTAAAGGATATTTTTTATTAATAGGAATAATCTTATCTCTTTTTTTATTATCTCCAGCGTGAAGAGATAAAGCTAAATAAACTCCAACTTCATCTGCAAATTTAATTATTTTATCTGGTACGCCAATAGTTGATAAAGTAATAGATTTTTTTCCCATCTGAATTCCTTCAGGTTCCATTAAAACTTTAATAAATTTTTTGGTCGAGTTGTAATTTGTGAGACTCTCACCAGATCCCATAATAACGCAATTTTTTATAAGTCTTTTGTCTCCAAAATCATTAAGGTGTCTTTTGGCAATCATCATTTGCATAACTATTTCGCTAGCAGATAAATTTTTAACTAATAATTGAGTTCCTGTTGCACAATGAATGCATGCACTGCTTTTTGACATGGCACAACCAACCTGGACCGAAACACAAATAGTATTATGAGATTTACTGGGTATTAATACAACCTCAATTAAATTTTTATTTTCATCTTTTAATTCAAGCAACCATTTAATAGTTTTGTCATCTGCAATCTCAGTTTTTATAATTTTTGGTAAATCTAAAGATAATGCATTGTTTAATTTTTTTTTAAGATCATTAGTCACTGTTGTTAAATCATTAAAATTTTTTAAACCTTTTTTGTATACTGCTGAAAATAATTGTTGAGCACGCATTTTTACTTTACTTTTTTCAATACCAACTTCTTTAATGAGAAAAATTTTTAATTCTTCAAAAGTTAAATCGTAAAAATTTTGTTTATTCTCCATTTATGGGAGTTCTATATTTTAGTCTTTAATGGGGCAACGCTAAAATGCATGGCCCCTACAAAAGTTATAGTTTTTTTGAGTCTTTCTTTAAATGCTTTAATACTGTTCCAGCATTTTTACCTTCTTTAATAGTGTAACCACTTGTTCCTCCACCATTAACTTCGACTTCTTTTCTCGATTTTTGTATTTGCTGTCTAAGTTTAGCCTCTGACTCTTTTCGGCTGAACTCATTTAGCAAATGTGTATGTCTTTTCATTCACATCTCCTTATTATTATTCAACCTACTTTTAACTCATGTAGATGAGCGTCTTTTTTTGCATGACGTATGCATTAGAAGACTCTATTATGTGTTAATAGATAATGTCAATGCATAAAAAACATAAATGAACCATAAAACATTAGCAACAATACTCGTTGTTTTTGGGGGATTAATTTTATTTTCAGAACAAGAGGGTTCCTGGTGGGTTTCAGCTATATTTGTAGGTGTTGGTAGTGGATTATTGTTCTTTCATAAAAACGAAAATGATATAGACAAATAGTATGTCTAAACGAATATTTATAGTCTACGGTCACCATAATACCAAAAAATCTTTTAATCAGTCTATTAGAGATACCTTTATTGAAGAGTGTAAAAAAATTGGTCATGAAATTGATTTAATTAATCTTCACGATGAACCACCAATTCCTTTTTATGATGGGTCTCCAACTAGCCAACAAATTTTAGATTATAGAAAAAGACTGGAACAGTCAGATGTTTTATTTATGATTTCTCCTTGCTACAATTTAAGAGCAAGCGCAATATTAGAAAATTTTATTGATATTTGTCTTGCTCCAAAATGGTTTTTTGCATTTAAACGAGTTGTTGGTAATTGGGGATATCCTGTTGCAGGAGCAATGAAAAATAAATTAGCTATTATGTCTATGACTTATGGTGGAAATATTTTTTCTATCCAAACTTGGTTTCAGAATATGCCTTTTAGAAGAATTAAGGCAGGGGTTTTAAAACTTGGTGGAATGAAAATTAAATACTTAAGATTTTATGAAGTATTGCCTGGTATGAAAGAAGAAAAATTTGAAAAAGATATGGAGAAAGTAAGAAATCTGGTAAGACAATTATAATGATTTACTTTTTAGAATTTAGATATATTAAAGTTATATGATTAATAAATTAAAAAATATGTTAACTGAAAGTGCCAACATCATGTTTGATGATAGCAAGAACGACCTTAGGGCATTGCCAAAAACTGTAAGATTGCAAATTTTAATAGTTCTTTCTTTCGTTTGGTCAACAGTTTTTTCACTTTATGTTTTTAATATTACAACATTTATCGGCGGCTGGGTGACTACAGTAGTAGCGCATATAGGAGTAATTTTTGCTACATACTTAACTTTTAAAATTTTTCACACGTCAAGAAAAGATAAAAAAAGTGTTTTCGAAACTGGAAACTTTAGTCCTGTTAAAATATTTGCTATTTTATTTGTAATATTTTTTATTTTTATTTTTACTAAAGGCATTGATGTCTTAACAAGAACAAACTCTTATACAATAGAGTACGACGGCCCTGAGAAAACTACATTACAAAGAATTAAAGATTTTGTAAAATAAACTAATCTCTTGTAACCTCTAATTATGAAACTTTTGCGTGTTGGTGAAAAAGGTAAAGAAATTGTTGCCGCTTTAGATAAAAATAAAAAATTAAGAGATCTCTCTTCAAAAATTAACGATCTTAATCCTGAAACAATTAATTTTAAAAATTTAGATGAACTTAAAAAAACTAATCTAGAAGATTTGAGAGAAATAAAAACAAGTATAAGAATTGGAAGCTGTGTTTCCAGACCTATTGATTTTTTAGCAATAGGTCTTAATTACAAAGCTCATGCTGAAGGTACAAAATCTAAACTTCCTACTGAGCCTATTCTTTTCAATAAAAGTTCAGGATGCATACAAGGACCCAACGATCCAATAATTAAACCAAAAGAAGCAAAAAAAATGGATTATGAAGTTGAAGTTGCAATCGTAATTGGAAAAGAAGGAAAATATATATCTTTAAAAAATGCTCAAGAATATGTTTTTGGATATTGTATTGTTAATGATATTTCAGAACGATCATGGCAGAAAGAAAGGGGTGGGCAATGGATTAAAGGTAAGTCAATAGCAGGTCCATGCGGACCTTTTTTGGTAACTAGAGATGAAATTAAAGATATAAACAATATCAATTTATCTTTAGACGTAAATGGTGAAAGAAGACAAACGGGTAATACGGAAAGAATGATATTTAATTTTGACTTTTTAATATCCCATATAAGTCAGTTTATGACTTTATATCCTGGTACTATTATCACAACTGGTACTCCAGCAGGTACAGCGATGGAGATGACAAGTCCTAAATTTTTAAGTTCAGGAGATAAATTAACTTTAAAGGTTGATTATTTAGGTGAACAGAATCAAAATGTAATAGAAGGAAATTAGTCTCTAAAATTTTTTCTTTGATTTAAAAATCTACCTCTTTTTTTTCCATACCCACTTTTTTTAAAAGGTTTTTTTCCAAATTTTTTTTTAGATCTATTTTTTTCACTACTTCTTTTAAATCTAGAGCCACCTCGATCATCTCTTTGATTTCTATTGTCTCGATCGTCTCTTCGTTTAAATCTAGAGCCACCTCGATCATCTCTTTGATTTCTATTGTCTCGATCGTCTCTTCGT
>JBJLCZ010000009.1:0-24753 GCA_045567335.1 Candidatus Pelagibacteraceae bacterium | reverse complement strand
TTTGAACCATAATTGACTTTGTAAATTGCAAGTTGAATTTTATTGTCATCTTCAATTGAAAGCTGAGTATTTCTGCCCATTACAATTATATTTTTTTTGGAGTCTTCAATTAAATTTTTATTAATAATATTTAATTTTCCTTTTGTTTGCGAAATAATTTGAGACTCTTCTTTTATCTGAGCAGTTCCTCCTACGTGAAAAGTTCGCATAGTTAATTGAGTACCGGGTTCTCCTATTGACTGGGCAGCAATCATTCCAATAGCTTCACCTATACTAACTATTTTACCTCTAGAAAGATCTCTACCATAACAAGTTTGACAAACCCCTCTTTTCGCTTCGCAAGTGATTACTGAATATACATTTATTGATTTTACTCCTGCAGCATCAATCTTTTCACATCCTACTTCATCAATTATTTTCTTTTTCTTCAATATTACCTCACCACTAATTGGATGTTTAACATCATGTGAGGGAACTCTTCCTAAAACTCTCTCAGATAAACTAACTAATATATTACCTCCTTCAATGATTTCTGTTAAAGTAATTGATGATTTAGAGTTACAATCTTCTATTGTTACTTGTAAATCTTGGGCAACGTCACATAATCTTCTAGTTAAATAACCTGAATTGGCGGTTTTAAGTGCTGTGTCAGCAAGTCCTTTTCGAGCACCATGTGTAGAATTAAAATATTCTAAAACAGAAAGTCCTTCTTTAAAATTTGAAATTATAGGCGTTTCTATAATTTCACCTGAAGGTTTAGCAATTAATCCTCTCATACCTGCAAGTTGTTTCATTTGAGCTTGCGATCCTCTAGCACCCGAGTCAGCCATCATATAGACTGAGTTTGTTTCAATTCTATCGTTAGGATATATTTTTTCAGCAGTAGATATTTCTTTCATCATTTGATTAGCAACTGTGTCTGTACATTTAGACCAAATGTCTACAACTTTATTGTATTTTTCACCTCTTGTAATAAGACCATCAGAGTATTGCTTTTCGTACTCCTCAATTTTTTTCTTTGTTTGATTTATTTGATTTAATTTTGATTTTGGAATAATTAAATCATCTTTTCCAAAAGATATTCCAGCTTTAAATGCGTGTTTAAAACCTAGAGTTTTTATTCTGTCGCAAAATATAACTGTTTCTTTTTGACCACAAAATCTAAAAATTGTATCTATAACTTCAGAAACATTTTTTTTAGTTAAAAGTCTATCAATCAAAGTAAATTTAACTTTATAATTTTTTGGAAGTGTATTAGCTAATAAAAATCTACCCGCTGTACTTACATATTTTTGTTTTATACTGTTTCCTTCCTCATCAACAGTATTAAATAATGATATTATTTTTGAGTGCAAACTTATTGATTTATTTTCAATAGCTTGTTCTATTTCGTCTATATCTGAAAAAATTCCTTTAGGTTTAATATCTTCCTTGTCATTTGACTGAGAGAGATAATAAATTCCTAATACTATATCTTGACTTGGAACAATAATAGGCTTCCCATTTGAAGGGCTAAGTATATTATTTGTCGACATCATCAATACTCTCGCTTCTAATTGTGCCTCTAAACTTAAAGGAATATGAACTGCCATTTGATCACCATCAAAATCTGCATTAAAAGCTGCACATACTAATGGGTGAAGCTCTATAGCATTGCCTTCAATTAGTTTAGCTTCAAATGCCTGAACTCCGAGTCTATGTAAAGTTGGAGCTCTATTTAAAATAACTGGATGTTCCCTTATAATAAATTCTAATGCGTCCCAAACCTCACTTTTTTCCTTCTCAACTAATCTTTTTGCTTGTTTTATTGTTGTAGCTAAGCCAAGTTTATCTAATCTCGCATAAAGAAATGGTTTAAATAACTCTAAAGCCATCTTTTTTGGTAATCCACACTGATGTAATTTAAGCTCTGGTCCAACAACAATTACAGATCTACCTGAATAGTCAACTCTTTTACCTAATAAATTTTGCCTAAACCTACCTTGTTTTCCTTTCAGCATTTCAGCTAAAGATTTTAATGGTCTTTTACCTGTGCCAGTAATTACTCTGCCTCTTCTACCGTTATCAAAAAGGGCATCTACTGACTCTTGCAACATTCTCTTTTCATTTCTTATTATAATATCAGGTGCTTTAAGATCTAATAATCTCTTTAATCTATTGTTTCTATTTATTACCCTTCTATATAAATCGTTTAAATCAGATGTAGCAAATCTTCCTCCATCTAAGGGTACCAAAGGTCTTAACTCTGGAGGAATAACAGGTACAGTAGTTAAAATCATCCATTCAGGTTTATTTCCAGAAGTAATAAATGATTCTATTAATTTAAGTCTTTTTATAGTTCTTTCTTCAGTTACTTTGGATTTAATTTCAGGAAGCAATTCTCTTAGTTTTTTTTGCTCTTTCGAAAGATCTAAATTTATTAAAATTTCTCTTACAGCTTCAGCGCCTATTCCAGCTGAAAAAGCATCCTCGCCAAATTCTTCTTGTGCTTTAGTTAAAGCATCTTCAGATAACAGTTGACCTTTTGTCAGAGTTGTTAAACCGGGTTCAACAACAATAAAACTTTCAAAATATAATACTTTTTCAACATCTTTTAACTTCATATCAATTGCTAAAGCAATTCTACTAGGAAGAGATTTTAAAAACCAAATATGAGCAACTGGACAAGCTAGATCAATATGACCCATGCGTTCTCTTCTAACATTAGATTTGGTTATTTCGACACCACATTTTTCACAAATTATTCCTCTAAACTTCATTCTTTTATATTTGCCGCAAAGACACTCATAATCTTTTACTGGTCCAAATATTCTAGCACAAAAAAGCCCGTCTTTTTCTGGTCTAAAAGTTCTGTAATTAATTGTTTCAGGCTTTTTTATTTCTCCAAAGGACCAAGATTTTATCTTATCAGGGCTTGCTAAAGTAATTTTAATATTATTAAAACTATTTTCAGGTACTATATTTTGACTGAAGTTTTTAGAAATATTTTTTTCCATATTAATTTAATTCTATGTTTAATCCCAGTGCTCTTATTTCTTTAATTAAAACATTAAAGGATTCTGGAACTCCAGATTCAAAATTATTGTTTCCTTTAACTATAGTTTCGTAAACTTTGGTTCTACCAGCAACATCATCTGACTTAACAGTTAACATTTCTTGTAAAGTATATGATGCCCCATATGCTTCTAATGCCCAAACTTCCATTTCTCCAAATCTTTGTCCTCCCAATTGAGCTTTACCACCTAATGGTTGTTGTGTAACTAAGCTATAAGGACCTGTTGATCTAGCGTGAATTTTATCTTCTACAAGATGATTTAGTTTTAACATATAAATTATTCCTACGGTTACCGGTCTATCAAATTTTTCACCATTTATTCCATTCCATAAAGTAGTTTGACCTGAGTTTGGCAATTTACATAAATCTAACATACTAGATATATCTTCAGTGGAAGCACCATCGAATACAGGTGTTGCAATAGGTAACCCATTTGAAATATTTTCTACGAGTTCAAATAATTCCTTTTTATTTAATTTTGCTATTACCTTTTCATAATATTTTTGACCGTATATTTCTTTTAATTTGATTTTTATTTTTTCTACTTGATTTTCAAAGTTTTTAATTAAATCTTTTATTTGCTCACCAAGTTCAGAGCAAGCCCAACCTAAATGTGTTTCTAATATTTGTCCTACATTCATACGACTAGGTACTCCCAGAGGATTTAAAACTATATCAACGGGTTTACCATTTTCCATATAAGGCATATCTTCAATTGGTACAATTTTACTAACTACGCCTTTATTTCCATGTCTGCCTGCCATCTTGTCACCGGGCATTAATCTTCTTTTTACAGCAACAAATACTTTAACAACTTTCATAACTGTTGGTAGTAAATCATCACCCTGTTTAATCTTTAATACCTTATCTTCAAATCTTAGTTTTATATCCTCATTTGCTTCTTCAAATTGTTTTTTTAACTTAGAAAGATTTGAATTAATATCTTGATTAGCAAAAGTTAGTTTCCACAAATCTTTTAAACTCAAGTTTATTAACTCATCTTCTTTTAAAGCTTGATTAGATTTTATTTGTTTATATTCTTTATCAATTGATTGGCCACCAATTAAATCAATTATTCTAAGCTTTATATTCCTATTAAGTATTTCTTCTTCAACTTTCTTATCTTCTTGAATAAGTTCAATTTCAGATCTTTCAATAGCTAAAGATCTTTCATCTTTGTCTATACCATGTCGATTAAATACTCTAACATCAATAACTACACCTGCGCTACCTGATGGTAATTTTAAAGAAGAATCTCTAACATCTGTTGCCTTTTCACCAAAAATTGACCTTAAAAGTTTTTCTTCAGGGCTAGAAGATGTTTCGCTTTTAGGTGTCACTTTTCCAACTAATATATCGCCGGGTTTGACTTCAGCTCCAACATAAACGATACCAGATTCATCCAAATTTCTTAGGCTTTCTTCGCTTACATTAGGTATGTCTCTTGTAATTTCTTCTGCTCCAAGTTTTGTATCTCTTGCCATAGATTCATATTCTTCGATGTGTATTGAAGTGAAAACATCGTCAGTTACACATCTTTCTGAAATTAATATTGAATCTTCAAAATTATAACCCTGCCAAGGCATAAAAGCTACGGTTACATTTTTACCTAAGGCTAATTCCCCAAGTTTTGTAGCTGGTCCATCAGCAATAATATCACCTTTTTTTATAATATCTCCAACTTTAACTAAAGGTTTTTGGTTGATACAAGTATTTTGATTGGATCTTTTAAATTTAGATAAATTATATATATCTACTCCTGACTGTGATAAATCTTTTTCATCAGTAGCTTTAACAACAATTCTTTTTCCATCAATTTTATCAACTACACCACTTCTTTTAGCAACAATCGTTACACCAGAGTCTAAAGCTACATCTGATTCTATTCCTGTTCCAACTAGTGGTGATTCTGGTTTTAGTAATGGAACAGCTTGCCTCATCATGTTAGATCCCATTAGGGCTCTATTAGCGTCATCATTTTCTAAAAAAGGAATTAAAGCTGCTGCAACAGAAACAAGTTGTTTTGGTGAAACATCAATAAAATCAATTGTATCTTTATTAGATAATAAGAAATTTAAATTTTTTCTGCAAGAAACAAGTTCCTCCTCGAAGAGACCCTCTTTAGTTATAGGAGAATTTGCTTGAGCAATTGTAAATTTTTCTTCTTCAATTGCAGATAAATATTTTATTTCATTTGTGACTTTACCTTTAATTACTTTTTTATAAGGACTTTCTATGTAACCATATTTATTTACTCTACAATAAGTAGCTAAACTATTAATTAAACCAATATTTGGTCCTTCTGGTGTTTCGATAGGGCAAATTCTTCCGTAGTGTGTTGGATGCACATCTCTTACTTCAAAACCTGCTCTTTCCCTAGTTAATCCACCTGGTCCTAAAGCTGATACTCTTCTTTTATGAGTTATTTCAGATAAAGGATTAGTTTGATCCATAAACTGAGATAGTTGATTGGTTGCAAAAAAATCTTTGAGTGAAGTTGTAATTGGTTTAGCATTAATTAAATCTTGCGGCATAGCAGACTCAATTTCTAAAAAAGTTGACATTTTTTCTTTGACAGTTCTCTCCATTCTTAAAAGACCAATCCTGAATTGATTTTCAACTAATTCACCTACAGATCTAACTCTTCTATTTCCTAAATGATCAATATCATCAACATCACCTTTGCCGTCTTTAAGATCTAGCATAAATTTAATTATAGCTATTATGTCCTCTTTTTTTAAAACTGTATCTTTAACACTGCCTGTTAAATTTAATTTAGAATTGAGTTTTACTCTACCTACTTCGGATAAATCGTATCTATCTTTATTAAAATATAAATTATTAAAAATATCTTGAGCTATTTCTACAGTTGGAGCCTCACCAGGCCTTAAGACTTTATAAATATCATTTAAAGCTTCACTTTTATCATTATTTTTATCAATTTTAAGTGTTTCTAACAAATATGGACCTTTGTTAATTGGATCTATATTAACTAAATTTAGTGTTAAAATTTCATTTGATATAATTTTTTCTAATATTTCTTCAGTTATATCAAAGCCTGATTTAATTATAATTTCATTATTTTTTTCTTTAATATCACTTGCTGAAAATTTACCGATAATGTCATTATTTGTAATAAGTATTTCTTTTAGATTCTTTTCTTGAAATTTTTTAGCAATTATAAAATTTAATTTTTCTCCTTTACTTAATAGTTTTTTATTTGTTTTAGCATCAACTAAATCATGTGAAAGTTTTAAAGGACGTTTGTAATTTTCTGGTTCAAATTTAGTCTTCCACATTTTTTTATCTTTTTCATAGGAATAAATGTCAGTAGAATAAAATGTGCTTATAATTTTATCTCTTGATATTTCTAAAGCGTAAAGTAGACTTGATATAGGCAATTTTTTTTTCCTGTCTATCCTAAAGTACAAAATATCTTTGGGATCAAATTCAAAGTCTAACCAAGAACCTCTTCCAGGTATTATTCTACAATTAAATAGAAGTTTGCCACTAGAATGTGTTTTACCTTTATCATGATCAAAGAAAACTCCAGGACTTCTATGCATTTGATTGACAACAACTCTTTCAACTCCATTAACAACAAAAGTTCCGCTAGGAGTCATTAAAGGCAGTTCACCTATAAATACCTCTTGCTCTTTAGCTGATAAAATTTGTTTTGTATTATTCTCTATATCGATATCGTACACTACTAATCTCAAATTAGCTTTTAATGAAGCAGAGTAGGTTAAACTTCTTTGTTTACATTCTAAAACATCAAATTTAGGTGATTCTAATTTATATGAAATATATTCTAATGTAGATTTTTCTGTACCATCTTCAATTGGAAAAATACTTTTAAAGACTTTGTTTATACCTTTAGAAAGTTCTTCAATTTGTTTATCCAAAGAACTTGAACTTAAAAACTCATTGTAAGAATTTTTTTGAACTTCTATAAGGTTAGGAATTGACAAACCCTCTACAAGTTTACCAAAGTTTTTTCTTATGCTTTTCTTTTGAGTAAAAGATAATTCCATTAATAATAATAAAATTTTACTGCAATTTTATACCTTGCAATAAAATTAACTTAAATTTGTATTTACTTTAATTCTACTTTAGCGCCTGCAGCTTCGAGTTTTTTCTTCATCTCATCTGCATCTTTTTTTGCAACGCCGGCTTTAATTTCTTTAGGTGCTGCTTCTACCAAATCTTTTGCTTCTTTAAGACCTAGACCAGTGATTGATCTAACTTCTTTAATAACATTAATTTTTTTATCTCCTGCAGCTGAAAGAAAAACAGTAAATTCAGACTTTTCTTCACCAGCTGGTGCTGCTGCACCTGGTGCTGCTACTGCAACTGGAGCTGCTGCAGTCACTCCCCATTTCTCCTCTAATTGTTTTGAAAGTTCAGCTGCTTCCACAACTGTTAACGTCGATAAATCTTCTATAATTTTATTTAAGTCTGCCATTTTGAATCCTATGAATTAATTTTTTAAACTCTTTGCGCGCGCTAAATTAGCAATTTTTGAGCCAGGTGCAAGTAAAATACTTACTATTTTTTGTGCTGGAGATGACAAAATACCTACTATTTTTGCCCTTGCCTCCTCTAATGAAGGTAGTGTGGCGATTATAGCCACTTCTTTTTGGTCTAAAACCTTACCGTCCATGAATCCGGCTACAATTTTTAACTTATCATGAGATTTTGCAAATTTTGTTAAAATCTTAGCTGTTCTTATTGGATCTGAAGACATAGCTGCAGCAGTTGGACCAGTAAAATATTTTTCAAGATCTTTTACAGGAGAATCTTTAATTGCCAATTTTGTTATTCTATTTTTAGTTATTTTAAATATTATTCCATTTTCTCTCAATTCTTTTCTTAAAGCGTCAAGCTCTAATACATTTAAACCTTGATATTGAGCAATCATAACTGACTCGTTTGATGAAAAATTTTTTTTCATTTCTTCTATATAATTTTTTTTGCTTTCTTTGTTCATCATAATTAAATTAGCCTCTTCCTGTTACTTTATAAGAAATTCCCATAGAAGAAGTTACATAAATATTTTTTATAAGTTCTCCTTTCATAGCATCAGGTTTCTCTTTTTTAATAGTTTCTACTAAATAATTAAAATTTTTAATTAAATTTTCATTTGAAAAACTTTTTCGACCAATTGTTGAGCCAACATTTCCATCTTTATCGTTTTTTATTTCTACAAGGCCTGTTTTAATATCTTGCACAGCTTTTTTTACATCATTAGCTACAGTTCCTAGTTTTGGATTTGGCATTAGTCCTTTAGGTCCTAATACTTTACCGTGTTTTCCAAGTTTACCCATCATTGCAGGTGTACATATTAATTTATCAAAATTTAATTTACCAGCTGCTATTTTTTCAATTAAGTCATCTGATCCTGTTACTTCAGCGCCACTTTTTTTAGCTTCCTCTAATTTATCGGCTTCACATAAAACTGCAACTTTAGTTTTTTTTCCAGATCCATTAGGTAACTTTACAACTGTTCTTAAATTAAAGTCTCCACCTTTAGATTGTTTTAAATTAATTTTCATAGAAACATCTATAGATTCTTCAAATTTAGCTGTAGAGCTTTTTTTAACTAAATCAAAAACTTCTTTAATATCAGTTTTTTTTCCTTTGGTAGATGTTTTCAAAATTTCTTTATATCTTTTAGATCTTTTTCTCATTATTCTTTTACCTCTATACCCATCGATCTTGCGGAACCACAAATTATTTTAGTTGCTTCTTTGATGTCAAAAGCATTCAAGTCTTTCATTTTTTCTTTGGCTATAGCTTCAGCTTGTTTCATTGTTATAGAGCCTGCAACTACTCTTCCTGGTTCTTTTGATCCACTCTTTAATTTTGCAGCTTCTCTTATAAAATGTGATGCTGGAGGAGATTTTATGATAAAATCAAATTTTTTATCTTTATAAACAGTTATAACAACAGGAACTGGTTTGCCCATAAATGCTTTTGTCTTTTCATTAAAGGCTTTACAAAATTCCATAATATTAATTCCTCGTTGCCCTAATGCTGGACCTACAGGTGGAGCTGGATTAGCTTGTCCGCCTTTAATTTGTAATTTTACATAACCTGTTATTTCTTTTGCCATTTAATTCTTCTCCACTTGATTAAATTCTAAATCAACTGGTGTAGGTCTACCAAAAATAGAAACAGAAACTTTTAATCTAGATTTTTCCTCATCTATTTCTTCAACCAATCCATTAAACGATGCAAATGGACCGTCACAAACTTTTACTTTTTCACCAATCTCAAAACTTATACCACTTTTTTGATTAATTGCACTTTCTGAAACTTGACCTAAAATACGTTGAATCTCATCATCTGATATAGGTGTTGGTTTATCGTTTGACCCAAGAAAACCGCTAACTTTCTGAAGATTTTTGATCAAATGATAAATTTGTTTAGTTAAATTGATCTTAACTAGTACATATCCTGGAAAATATTTCTTTTCTTTTTTTGACCTTTTGCCCTTTTTTACCTCAGTTACATTATGAGTGGGTACTAAAATTTGGTCTAAATGATCTTCTAATTTTTTTTGTGAAAGCACATCTTTAATAGACTCAACCACTTTTTTTTCAAAACCTGAATATGCTTGTACAATATACCAATTCATTACTATAAATTTATAGTTAAAACTAAATTTAAGAGAAACCGTAAAATCTGATCTAAAATTAAGAAAAAAATAGCAGCTAAGGTAGCAAGTCCAAACACCATTACCGCTCCCATCATAGTATCTTTTTTTGTAGGCCATGTAATTTTAAATGCCTCTTGTTTAACTTCTTGTATAAATCTTAAAGGATTTCTCATAATTATAACTTCGAATTCTTGGCAGGAGCGGAGGGACTCGAACCCACAACCTCCGGTTTTGGAGACCGGCGCTCTACCAATTGAACTACGCTCCTAAGCGATTACTTTAAAATTTTAGTTACTACTCCAGCTCCAACAGTTCTTCCACCTTCTCTAATTGCAAAGTTTAAATTATCATTCATTGCTATTGGAGTAATTAATTTTACAGTAAATTTTCCATCATCTCCTGGCATGACCATTTCAGTTCCAGATGGCAAAGTAACTTCACCAGTTACGTCTGTCGTTCTGAAATAAAATTGAGGTCTATATTTAGTAAAAAAAGGTGTATGTCTTCCACCTTCTTCTTTTTTTAATATATATGCCTGACACTCAAATTCGGTATGAGGGGTAATAGAACCTGGTTTACATAAAACTTGACCTCTTTGTACATCATCTCTTTCTACACCTCTTAAAAGAGCTCCAATATTATCTCCAGCTTCACCACTATCTAAAAGTTTTCTAAACATTTCTACACCAGTGCAAACAGATTTTTTAGTATCAGTTATTCCAACTATTTCTATTTCTTCACCAACTTTTACAACACCAGATTCAACTCTACCAGTCACAACTGTTCCCCTTCCAGAAATAGAAAAAACATCTTCAACCGGCATTAAGAATGGTTTATCTTTTGGTCTATCAGGTTGTGGTATTGTTTCGTCTACAGCTTTCATTAATTCCATTATTGCATTTTTACCTGTAGCTTCATCTTTACCTTCAACAGCATTTAATGCAGAACCTTTAATTATAGGAATTTTATCTCCTGGAAATTTGTAGGAAGTTAAAAGTTCTCTTATTTCTTCTTCAACTAAATCTACAAGTTCTTTATCTTTAACAGTATCAATTTTATTTAAAAAAACTACAATTGCTGGCACACCAACTTGACGAGCTAAAAGAATGTGCTCTCTAGTTTGAGGCATGGGACCGTCAGCAGCGTTAACAACTAAAATCGCTCCATCCATTTGAGCAGCACCTGTAATCATATTTTTTACATAGTCAGCGTGACCTGGACAATCTACGTGAGCGTAATGTCTTTTTTCAGTTTCATATTCAACATGCGCTGTTGAAATTGTAATACCTCTTTCTTTTTCTTCCGGAGCTTTATCTATTTGATCATAAGCAACGAAATTTGCACTGCTAGTTCCACCTGCTTCTGATAAAACTTTAGTTATAGCTGCAGTTAATGTTGTTTTACCATGGTCTACGTGTCCGATTGTACCTATATTACAATGCGGTTTATTTCTCTGAAACTTTTCCTTCGACATTTTTTTATCCTTATTTTATTTATTGTTAACTTTAAAACTTGGAGCGGGTAAAGGGAATCGAACCCTTACATCCAGCTTGGAAGGCTAGCGTTCTACCATTGAACTACACCCGCATTATCCAAACTTATTACGCTCTTAAATTATTGAATAACTTAAGTTGGTGGAGGGGGAAAGATTCGAACTTTCGAAGCCCGAAGGCAACGGGTTTACAGCCCGCCCCATTTGACCGCTTTGGTACCCCTCCAGTTTTATTCTAGGGATACCCCCTAACTTAAAAAGTATTCAACAACAAGCGTTTTTATAAGCATTTGTACAATAAATGCAATAAATCATTTTCTGTTGAAATATGCTACTTATTTAAAAAAAAACCCAAAAAATTATGAAAAAAACAACATTTTTAATAGTAGGTAAACATGCGGTAATTGAGGCTCTTAAAAATCCTAATAGAAAAATAGAAAGAGTTTTTTTAACTGAAGACGCTCAAAAAAATTTAAATAGGGAAAATCAATCTTTAAACTTGCTTAAAAATGTCCATGTTTTTTACAAATCAAAAAAGGAGTTAGATAATTTATGTAGTAGAGATGAAATAGCTCATCAAGGATTAATAGCAGAAGTAGAAAATCTTGAAGAGAATACTCTTAAAGAATTTTTGTTAAATAATACGAAGAAAAACATTAATATTATTGCATTAGAAGATGTTACGGATCCTAGAAATATAGGTTCAATTATTAGATCAGCGGTATCATTTAACATAGATGGAATTATAGTTAAAGATAGATCTTTTCCTCACAAAAGCAAACTACTTTACAGAAGCGCAAGCGGAGGAATTGAGCATATAAGAATATTTAAGGTTTCAAATATTAACACATCATTAAAATTTCTAAAATCAAAAGAGTTTTGGGTAAGCGCTTTTGATGTAAGCGCTAAAAAAGATTTTACAAAACATGATTGGATGGGGAAAAATGTTTTATTATTTGGTTCAGAAGGTTTTGGTTTAAAAGAAAAAACTTTATTAAACTCCGATTTTCAATTTAAAGTAAATATAAATAATTGTATCGAGAGTTTAAATATTTCAAATACTGTCTCAGTAGTTTGTCACCATATAAATCATAGTATAAATTTGACTAAATAATTTTTAAATAATTTGATAGAGTTTTATTCCAAGAAAATTTTTTTTTAATTATTTTATAAGCTGATATAGATATTTTATTAGCTATATTTTTATTATTTTTTAAAATCTTAAATTTTTGAATAAATTGATAAGTAGAAGAATATGAAAATATATGTAAATTTTTTTTTAAATATCTAATTCCAGAAAAAGAAAGACTATTTGATATAACTGGTAATCCGTAACTCATATAAGTTAAAATTTTATTTTGAAATCCAGTAGCAATATTTAAATTAGCAATACCACATATAGATTTATTTATGTATTTTTCTAATTTAATTTTTTCTCCTAATGCTTTTACATTTTTATAACTGTTTAATATAATCTTATTTTTATGAGAAATTTCACCTATAATTAAAAAATTTATTTCTGGATAAATAGTTTTAATTTTTGGTAAAATTTTTTTTACAAAGTAAAAACAAGCTTGTATATTCGGAAGATATTTCAAATTGCCAATAAATAAAATATTTTTATTATTTTTTTTAAACTTATATTTTTTCTGATTAATTGAACATCCGTTTGGAATTACAACAAATTTTTTGTTATTTTTTTTTAATCCTTGTCCTGCTAAATCTCTTTTAGAAACAATTACAATTTTATTAAATTTTATATTAATTTTGTTTTCGTATTTTTTTACAAAAAAATATTCTATTAAGTAAATGATATATAATGGATTAAAAAAAGATATATTTTTTAATGTCTGACTATAATTATAAGAATAAACGTCAGTCATTTCTAAAATTTTTTTACCCTTAAAATTTTTAGGTAGATATTGTGCAGATCTAATTAAATGACAAATTATAGTTTTATATTTATTTTGATTTAAATTTATATATTTTTTCATTTGAGAAGAGTAAAAAAAGCCATTTTGTAAAGGCTCTAATTTAAAAAAAGAAAGAAATATGAAAAAAATTTTTGTTAATAAATTATTATGAAAAGGAGTTAATTCAATTTTTCCTTTATTTTTGAATTCTTTTTTTATGTTTTTATGCTTATCTAAATAAACAACTTCTATATCATTTTTATTTGATAGATGATTTATAATTGAAGTGGCTCTTAATCTATCTCCAGAATGCTTATTTGAATACGGATTTCTGGTTGTAACAAATAAGATTTTTTTCATAATAATTAACTTTTACATTAAAAAATAAAATTATGATAAAGTTTATTTACTATTGATTATCTCTCATATTTAAAATAGTTATGAACTTAATACTAGCCCTCATAGCTCAATTGGTAGAGCAATTGATTTGTAATCAATAGGTTCGCGGTTCGAGTCCGTGTGAGGGCACCAGATTAAATTTAAATATGAATATGTAGTTAAAAATTTATATATGCAAAATGCAATTATTATAGGTTCAGGAAAAATTGGAGTTGATTTATATATTAAATGTTTAAAAAGTAAAAATTTTAATAAAATTTTTATTTTTAATAGATCAAGAAATTCTGATGGAGCAAAATTTTGTATTAAGAAGAAATTTAATTACTCTTCGGAGGGAATTAAAGGGGTTCTTAAAAAAATTAAAAAAACTAATGTAATATTTGACGCTACTTCAGCAGCATCAAATTTAGTTAACCTTAAAAAAATGGAACCTTATTTAAAAGATAAATATTTTATAAATTTAACTCCTTCTAAAAATGGAGAGTATATTGTACCTTATATAAATAACAAAAAAATACCTAGAAGAATTAATCTTATTACATGTGGGGGGCAAACTTCTATACCTATAATTTTAGAAGTAAAAAAAATATTAAAAAAGAAATTAAATTATGTTGAATTAGTTTCAAGTATATCTGCAAAAAGTGCTGGGAAAGCAACAAGAGATAATATTGATGAATATTTGAATACTACTGAAAACGCTATTAAAAAACTTACAAAAATTAAAAAAATAAAAGTCATAATAAATCTTAATCCCTCAAATCCACCAGTTAATATGATGAATTCATTGTTTTTTGAATGTAATGAAAAAATTATTAAAAAAGATTTTATGAAAATTAAAAAAGCTATTAGTCAAATAAACAAAAAAATAAAATCTTATATCCCGATGTACAATGCTCGTGTATTTAGTTCTTTAGAAAAAAATATTTTAAGAATTACTATTAGAGTTATTGGTCAGGGAGATTATCTTCCTACTTATGCAGGAAATTTAGATATAATTACTTCTTCAGCTGTGTATTTAACAAATTACATAAATGAAAAATAAATCAATAATAATTAGTGATGTAACACTCCGAGATGGAAATCATGCTATCGCTCATTCAATTACAAAAGATATAATCAAAAAATATTGTCAATTCGCAGAAAAAACAAGAATACAGATTGTTGAAGTTGGTCATGGCAATGGTTTGGGAGCCTCATCACTTTCAATTGGAAAATCAAAAACTCCAGATAATATAGCTCTTAAGACTGCAAAAAAATATTTAAAAAAATCTAAATTGTCTATTCATTCTATACCTGGTTTCTCTAGGATAGATGATCTTAAAATGGCTGCAGATTGTGGAGTAGATATTTTTAGAATAGGAACAAATTCAACTGAAATTGATACAGTTGTTGCTCAAGTCGAATACTGTAAAAAACAAAATTTAGAAGTTTGGGGCGTTTTAATGATGGCGCATTTGGTTTATAATAAGAAAAAGGATTATTTAAAGAAAGTAAAGTTCTTAGTAGGTCTTGGAATTAAAACAATAATTATAATGGATTCAGCTGGGATTTTTCTACCAAATGACATTAAAGATATTGTTAGCAATATAAAAAAAAGATTTAAAGTAAATATTGGATTTCATGGGCATAATAATTTAGGGACTAGTGTTTGGAATAGTCTAATAGCTTATAAATATGGAGCAAATATTATTGATGCTTCAATAAAAGGTTTTGGAGCTGGATCAGGAAATACTCAATTAGATATCTTAGTAACAATTTTAGAAAAGTTTAAAATTAAAACTAATATAAATATTGATCAAATTTATTATTTAGCAAAAATATTTCCAAGTTTTTTCAAAAATAAACCTATAAAGTATAAAAATCCATTTACAGAACCAAAAAATATAATGAGTGCTAATTATGGTTTATTCTCAGGTTTTGCTTCTAAAGTTGACTATTATTCGAATAAATTTAATCTTAATGATATTGAGGCATTCAAAGCGATTGGGGAGAAAAGACTTGTTGCTGGGCAAGAAGATTTAATTTTTAATATTTTATTTAACTTAAAAAATAAAAAATAAATTTCAATTAATATTTTTAGATTTTTTGTGTAAAGGAATTAACATATTTTTCTTTAGTACATTTCTATTTAATAATGGAGACAAATCTTCTAATGGAGGAGAAATAATTTTACCATCTTTACTTATTGTAGTAGATAATTTTGGATGAAAATATTGTTCTGGATCCATCATTACATCACATATAATTGCATTTTTTTCTTTTAAAATTTTAGGAATAGATTTTTTAAAGTCATTCCAGTTATTTATAAGATAGTATTTCATATTGAAAGCGGCTGCAACTTTTTTAAAGTCTGGACATGAAACACCAGTTTTTTTGTCTACAGAACTATATCTTCCAGAAAATAAATTTTTTTGCGTATGTTTAATCATTAGATAACCATCATTATTAAAAATAAATATCTTTATAGGTAATTTATAATGATCAATAGTTTGTAATTCCTGTAAATTCATCATCATTCCACCATCACAATTTAAACAAATTATCTCACCTTTGTTTCTTCCAAATGATGCACCTATAGCTCCAGGTAAACCAAATCCCATCTCGCCTAATCCTGTCGAAGTCATCATTTTTTGTTTTTTTTCTATTTTTACAATTTGATGACCACTTAACAAAGCGGTTCCCATATCAGTTACTATACACTCATCCTTTCTAAAATATTTACTTAAATTATCTAAAAATTTGTAAGAATTTATAAAACCTTTTTTATCTTGATGTGCTACTTTTTCAAGATGTGGAAACTTTTTTAAAATATTTTTTGAAAATTCTATCCAAGAGTTTAAATTCTTTTGATTAATCTTGTTTTTAATCTTCTTATTTAATATTTCAATAAAGTGTGAAGCATTTAATTTAATACCTAGATGTATCTTTTTTTTAAGTTTTAAAAGTTCGCTTTTATCTATATCAACTTGAATTATTTTTGCCTTTCTTGCAAATTCTTTATGAACATATCCAATCATTGGTATAGAAAGTCTTGTGCCAATGGAAATAATTAAATCAGCATTTTGTAAAATTAAATTTGATGCCCTGTTCCCATACACACCAGGCCTACCAAAGTTTAAAGGATGTTTTGAATTTATTAAATCTACAGCTGCCCAGCTAAGAAAAGTGGGAAATTTAAATTTTTTTAGAAGCGTTAAAATTTTTTTGTCACCTCCAGATAACTTAACACCATTACCAAGCCAAAATACTGGCCTTTTGGATTTAGCAATCAAATTAGTTAATTTTGATTTATCTTTTAAAGATATATTATTAGTTGATATATTTTTAACTTTATATTTTTTAAGCTTAGTAATATTATCAATATATTTCCCTTGAATATCAATTGGTATATCAAGCCAAACTGGCCCGGGTCTACCCGCTAATGAAATTTGGTAGGCTTTCTCTAATTCATATAATATACTATTTGAATTAGTTATTCTGTTTGAATATTTAGTAACTTTACTTACCATATGAGTTGAATCAAAACCTTGGACACCCCACATACGCATTTTTTTATATGAATTAACAAACCTTAAATTTTCTTGCCCTGAAATAATTATACCTGGCATAGAGTCTGCCCATGAGCTAATAACACCAGTTATAGCATTAGCACTAGCTCCACCTGCAGTTACTAGTGCTGCAGATATTTTTCCTGTTACTCTAAAATAATTTTGCATAGCCATAGTAGCTGCTTGTTCATGATGAACACAGACTATTTGAGTATAATTTAATTTTGTTATTGAATCAAAGATATGAGCATTAGCTGATCCTATTATACCAAACACATGCTTAATTTTTTTTTCTTTAAGAAAAATGGCTATTAAGTCTGAAGTTTTTTTTTTTACTGCTTTCACAATAGAACTAAAAGTTAATCCTCTCTTTTTCTATTACTAAAGGCATTTTTCTAATTTGAGTTAAAATATTCATAACATATTCACCAATAAAACCCAGTAAAAATATTTGAATTGAAGCAATTCCAAATAACCCAACAATTAAAGGCGCTATACCAAGTTCAAATGAATCCCAGAAAAATATTTTTCTTATTAAAAATATAAGTGAAATAAATATCGAAATTAAACTTGTAAAAAATCCAACAAAAGTCATAACCCTTAAAGGTATTTTAGTATGTTTAATAATTCCTAAAATTCCCACATCATATAACGAATAAAAATTATTTTTTGTTTTACCGCCTTCTCTATTTGGTTGATGGAACTTGATTAATTTTATATCCTCCGTAATTTCAGATATTAATCCTCTTAAATATGGATTTGGATCATCAATTTTTCTTATTTGTTCAATAATTTTTCTGCTAAACAAACCAGCACCGGTTACATTTATCAGTAGTGGAACTTCTGAAATAAAACTAATAAATTTATAATATAATTTTCTAAAAAAATTAATAAAAAAATTTTCTTCAGAGGTTTCTTTTTGACCCAAAACAACATTATATCCTTTTTCCCATTCCTCTAAATATTTAACAATTAAGTCTGGCGGATCTTGAAAATCTGCAGACATTGCTATAGCAGCATCTCCAGACGTTTGAAGCAATGCATGTACAGGAGAATTTAATTGACCAAAATTCCTTGAGTTCAAAATTATTTTTAAATTTTTGTTTGTTAATGCTAATTTTCTCAAAATTTTAACTGTATTATCAGTAGAGTTGTTATCAATAACTATATGTTCGTAGTTATATTCTGATTTTTCCATGATCTCAGAAATTTTAGTACAAAGTTTTTCTATATTAGCTTCTTCATTAAAAGTAGGTGTTACTATACTAATTAATTTTTTCATCAATATAATTTATAGTTAAAAGTATTGATTTCATCAAATCATTATTTATTTTAAGCCCAAGTTCTTGCTGAGTTTTAACTATATTTGGAACATATTTATCAACTTTTTTACTTTTAAAGTTAGTGATTGATACAGGTTTATTAAATATGATTCCTATCAATTTAGCTAGTTTTTGTATTTCTATTTCTTTGTCAGATCCTACATTATAAATTTTACATTTATTGTTTGATTTTAATAACATTGTTATTAACCAATTTACTAAATCATTTGAATGCATGTAGCTTCTAATCACTTTGTTTTGGGATTTGATCTTAATTATCTTTTTATTAAAACCATCATAAATGAAATTTCCTACAGCAAATTGTGCTTTTAAGGGTAATCTAGGACCAACAAAAGTATAACATCTTGCAATTGTTGCGCTTACTCCCATTTTAGTTAGATTTCTTATTTTATTTTCTGAATAAATTTTTAATTTTGAATACAAGTTTTTATACTTTGATCTATTAAGTTGATATTTTTTTTTATAAATAGCTCCGGAACTTAAATATAAAACTTTAATATATTTTTCTTTTTTTAAAATTTTACAAAAATTATTAATTGCACTTTGATGAGCAATAGTAATTTGTTTTTTGTTGTTATAAGAAATTGTTTTAGTTGTCTCAGCTCCATAAATAAATAAATTACTTTTTGGCAAAGATTTCATTTTTGAAATATCTGCTTTAATTAATTTAATATTTTTTAAATTTAAATTTTTATCTTTTTTTAAGATATATGGATTTCTTGCAATAATATTAATTTTTTTTATGTTAAATTTTTTTAATCGATTTTCATTTAAGCAGTCAATAAATGATTTACCAACGAATCCACTTCCTCCAATAAATGTCAATGTTTTCAAAAATTTCCTATTAATAGTTATTTTAAATATTTTTTTAATAAATAATTTTGGTTACCAACTTTACCTATAACATCTTTCTTTAGAGACCAGGTTATTATTTTGCAGTTAACATTATTGTTAGCTAAACTCTCTCGCATCCAACTACCAAAGCCTCCATCTTCTAAATGATCTTCTAAAATAATAATTTTTTTCCATTTTTTTACCTGATTAATTTGTTTTTTTTTCAAATTAGAACCCCACAATGGTAGTGAGTAATGAGAATAATTTTTAAATTCTGGTTTATTCAATAAATCTTTAGTTAAGTAAGAAGTAATTCCAGTTGAAAGAAAAGTAAAATTAGATTTTTTGTTAATCTTTATGGGTAGCCACTTTCCTTCTTCTGTTTTAATTAATTTTTTATGAATCTTAATATTATTTGATTTAGCTAATCTTAAATAAGATGGTTTTGGGTTTTTTAGCAAATGATTAACAACATTTTTTGTTTCATACTCATCTCCTGGCGAGGCTATTAAAAAATTAGAAAAAAGTCTCATTAATCCAAAATCTTGTATTGAGTGATGTGAGTAACCTAAATTTCCATACGAAATACCAGCACCTACATTTACAATTGTTACAGGTAGATTGTGATAATCTATATCATTTCTGATTTGTTCAGCACATCTAAATGTAGGAAAATTTCCAAGCGAATAAACAAAAACATGATGGCCCTCTAAAGCCATACCCGCTGCGATGCCCATCATATTTTGTTCGGCTACACCAGCATTATAAAATTGTTTAGGATATAATTTTGCAAATTTCTCAACAACACTATAACCAAGATCATTAACTAAAAGTACTACTTTCTTATTTTTTTTGGTAAAATTAATTAATTCTTCTATAAATATATTACGCATTATTAATTTCTTTAATTGCAGTTTTTAATTGATTTAAATTTGGAGATTTGTAATGCCACTCAATATTATTTTCCATAAAACTTACGCCTCTACCCTTGATGGTATTCGCAATTATTACAATAGGTTTACTTGCGCTATTAAAACTTAAAGCTTTTTTAATTTGTTTATAGTTATGTCCATTTATATTAAAAACTTTACAACCAAAAGAAGAGAACTTTTTATTTAAAGGTTCAATATTTAAAGTATTTTTTACAAAAGTTAAACTTTGTAACTTATTATAATCTATAATAATGATTAAATTGTTTAATTTATGATGACAGGCAAAAAGAATTGACTCCCAAGTAGTGCCTTCATTAAGTTCTCCATCACTTATTAAAACAAAAGTTTTCTTATTAATTTTTCTTGATTTTAGAGACAATGCAATACCAGTTGCTACTGGAAGACCATGACCCAAAGAGCCTGTAGAAAAATCAACACCTGGAACGTGGTGGCTTACGTGAGACATTAATAAGGAATTGTTTGATCCATATGATTGTAAAGTTTTTTTGTTAATTATCTTTTTTTCATAAAGAACACAATAAAGAGCTAGACATGCATGTCCTTTACTTAAAATAAACTGATTTTTATATTTTTTAATATTTTTTTTAGAATAATTTTTAAAAATATCGTTATATAAAATAGTTAAAATTTCTATTATAGAAAAACAACTTCCGATATGTGATGATTTTGCTTGATAACTTAATTGCAAAATATTTTTTCTGGTATTTTTTGCAAAAATTAATTTTTTATTTTTGTTCATCTAAAAGATAATCACCAAATTTGTATAACGATTTAATACCTTAATAATATAATTAAAATGAAATTAATTCATCTTATTTATTTGTTTAAAGCTTAATATTGAAGCATGAATATATGAAATATCTTTCTTGGTTAAGCCTTGATGACAACCAATCAATAAACCATACTTCATTATATAGTCAGAATTTTTAAAATTATTTAACTTATTTTTATTGGATATTATTGGATGAAATGCTGGATGTCTTAAAATATTCCCACTAAATATAGGTCTTGTTTGAATATTTTGTTTTTCTAAATGTATTTGCAGGTCTTTTCTTGTAAAATTAAGATTTTTTCTTAGAATAATTGGATATGCCAAAAAATTTGTTTTTACTTTTTTGTCAACTCTGGGAACTATAAAATATTTATTAAGTTTTTTAAAAAAATCATAATGAATTTTGAAATTTCTATTTCTTAATTTTGTAAAATAGTTAAATTTCTTTAATTGAACAAGACCAAATGAAGCCCCTACTTCTGATGGTTCAAAATTATAACCTGCCTCAGAAAAAACAAATTTAGCATCGTAATCAAAACCTTTTAATTTTATTCCTAGTCTTTTATTAATATTTTCTGAATCTTTAATCATAGTAGACATTCTTCCCCAGCTACGTAAAACTTTTGCTCTTGTAAATTTCTTTTTATCATTTGTTAAAAGAATTCCACCGTTACCAGCACAACTAATAACATGTGATCCATAAAAGCTCGTTATAGAAATATCACTATAAATACCAGTAGGTTTATTATTTATTTTACCACCTAAAGTATCAGCTGAATCTTCTAAAATTTTCAAATTATATCTGTCTGCAATTTTTCTTATTTTTTTCCAATCTGGAATGTTCCCAATTAAATTTGGAACTAATATTGCTTTAGTTTTTTTTGTAATTCTTTTTTCAATTTTTTCTACATCTATTTGAAGAGTATCAATTTCACAGTCAACTAAAATTGGTACTAAATTACTAAGCATAATTGAAGAAACTGCTGTACCAAAATTTAAACAAGGAGTAATTATTTCACTTCCTTTTTTAAAATTCATAACTTTTAAGGCCAACATTAAAGCTGAGGAACCTGAATTTACCATTAAACCATATCTTTTTGAAAACAAAACAGCTATTTTTTTTTCAAATGAATTAACTGAATAACCCATTTGTGTTGAATTTTTTAGTGTTTTTACTACAGCTTTAATTTCTTTATTGTCGTAAACGTTTCGACCATATGGAATTTTTAGTTTATTTTTTTTCATTTGGAAAACAATAATTACATTAATTAGTTTTTTTTTGAAAGCTTATAATTTGTCTCTTACATACATCTAATGGACTAAATTTTTTAATTAACCTATTCCATTCAATAATTTTATCAAGGGATTCATTCAAAGACCATCTTGGCTTCCACTTAAGAAAGTTTTTAGCTTTATGATTACTTAATCGCAAAATACTGGTTTCTGGTTTAAACGTATTCTTTTTTAATTTTTCATTTTTAACCTTTAAGCCTAATGGTATGGAAAAATAATTAGCTATATATTTAACAGATTTACAGCAGGATATATTTGGCCCAAAATTCCAATTTGGTTTCAAAAGTTTTAATTTTTTAGTATGAAGTTTTTCGGTTAACATAAGATATCCGCTTAAAGGTTCAAGCACATGTTGCCAAGGTCTAACAGCTAATGGATTTCTTATTACTATTTTTTTCTTTTTTTTAGCAAATCTATATATATCTGGTATTAGTCTATCCTCTGAAAAGTCTCCTCCTCCAATTACATTACCAGCTCTTACTGTAGCAATTTTTTGATTTAATTTATTAGAAAAAAAACATTTTATATAAGAAAAACATAAATGTTCTACACAAACTTTTGAAGAACTGTATGGGTCTAATCCCCCGAGTATATCTGTTTCCTTGTATATTTTTTCTTTTCCATAAACATCGTAAACTTTATCAGTTGTAATTATGATTGCAGATTTAACATTTTTTATTCTTCTTATACTTTCTAAAATATTTAATGAACCTATAAAATTAGTATCAAAAGTTTCTTTAGGATTTGCAAAAGAATGTCTAACTAAAGGTTGAGCTGCCATGTGTATCACTATTGAAGCTTTAGACTTTTTAATCGATTGATATAGTCTATTATAATCTCTAACATCAGCAATGATCGATTTTTTAATAATTTTTCCAATTTTTCCAAGTGTAAATAAATTAGGTTTAGTTTTTGGCTTCAAGGAATACCCAGTTACTTGAGCTCCAAGTAAATTTAACATTATACATAACCAGCTTCCTTTAAAACCAGTATGACCAGTTACAAAGACTTTTTTATTTTTCCAAAATCTTTTATTAATATTGATAATCATAAAATATCTAGTTATCACTTGAGTAGCATTTTATCAAATATTAATGGTTATATTTAAAGATTTATTATATGATATTATTATGCAAGAAAATCAAAGCAATAACCTAAAAAAATTTTTTATAAAACTTATCTCCATTTCACTTGCTATAATAATAATTATTAATGTTATTTTTAATCTAATTTTAGCAGAAAGATTAGAGAAAATTGACACTTTTTTATCTATTTTAGAAACAAAAGAAAGAAAAAATTTAAAAAATGAACTCATTAATGAGCTTGATAAAAGTTTACAAAAAAAAAATATGTTAGATGTTGAGGATAAGATAATTCTTAAGAGGGTTTATAAAAAAATAAAAAAAGAATTTGAAGAATTAGATTCAAATTGAAATTAAATAATCTCTAAACAATGAATATCGAAAAAAAAAATTTATTTTTATTTTTGATTATAATTTTTCTTATTTATTGTTCAATTAATATTGGAACTATGTGGGACTCAGGGACACATATGCAACAGGGTAAAAATAAATTAGAGTTTATTTTTTCATTCGGAAAAATTAAAAATGAATTTTGGTTTAGTAAATTTTTTCCTGGAATTTCATATACTATAACAGCATTTTTAAGTTCATTAGCACCTAGAGCTTACCAATCAGAAGCTTTGCATTTAATTAATATGTTAATTTCATTAAGTGCTGTTTTTGCATTATCAAATTTATTTAAGATTTTATTTAACAAAACTTCAGCAAAAATAATTTTTATACTTTTCATCTTATATCCTGCTTTTTTTGGTCATATGGCTATTAATCCTAAAGATACAATTATTTTAGTTTCAAACATTTGGATTACATATTTTGTTATAAAATATCTTTATAAAAATAATAAAATAAAAAATAAAAAAAAATATATATTAAAAGTTGGTTTTTTTATTGCCTTAGGTACTGGCGTAACACTTGGTTTTGCTGCAACATTATTTCCATTACTAATTTTTGTATTACTCGAGATTTTTTATTTTAAAAAATTAAGTCAGAAAATAAATAAAAAAATATTTTTTTTAGATTTAACAAAAATTATATTATTTTCATATTTTTTTATATTAATTTTCTGGCCGCAAGCTCATGGAAACATATTTATTATACCTTTTAAGATATTCATTGAATCAATTAACAATCCGCCGGTTGGTGCGCCTGCAAACTTATTTAATGGTGTTATATATTTAACTGGCGATCCTCCTAAAACTTATGTTTTACTTAGTTTAATTTTAAGAACGCCAGAATATATTTTGTTATTATATTTGTTTTCATTTTACTTAATTATATTTAAAAATAATTATTATAAAAAAATATTTAAAAATTTTAATTACAAATTGTATTTTGTTTTTTTAATTCTCTTCTTAAATATTTTTATGTTAACTTTCTCGCCCTACCCAATGTATGATGGAATGAGAAA
>JBJLCZ010000008.1:0-43768 GCA_045567335.1 Candidatus Pelagibacteraceae bacterium | reverse complement strand
CTTTAGGTTGTTCCTTTTTTGCTTCTGCTTTAGGTTGTTCCTTTTTTGCTTCTGCTTTAGGTTGTTCCTTTTTTGCTTCTGCTTTAGGTTGTTCCTTTTTTGCTTCTGCTTTAGGTTCTTCCTTTTCAGATCCTTTTTTTCTGTCCTTCTTAGGTACAGCTTTTAGAGGATTATTTCCAGGCTTAGGCATAGGCATTAGCTCAGCTTCACCTAAAATTCTGGAAACTCGTAAAGTAGGTTTTGCTCCTTTGCTTAACCAATATTTAATTCTTTCAGACTCAATTTTAATTCTTTCTTTTTTATCTTTTGGTAACAGAGGATTAAATGAACCTACTTTTTCGACAAATCTTCCATCTCTAGGAAATCTGCTATCTGCTATCACTATTTTATATATAGGTCTTTTTCTAACGCCTCCCATAGATAATCTTATTTTTAACATTTTATACCTTTCATTTAAGTTGATTTAATATTTCATCAGGAATTACTCCTGATGGAATTTTTTTTCCTTTAGACATTTTTTTCATCATATCTGACATCATTCTGAATTGTTTTAATAACTTGTTAATTTTAGACACGTCTACTCCTGAGCCAATAGAAATTCTCTTTCTTCTGGAGCCACTAATAATTTTTGGATTATTTTTTTCAATTTTTGTCATTGAGAGAATTATAGCCTCATTTTCTTGAAGCATTTTTTCATTAATATCTGAATTTTCCATTTGAGCTTTAATCTTGTTTACTCCTGGCAACATTGACATTACTCCTTCCATGCCACCCATTTTTTTCATTTGTCTTAATTGTGATAAGTAAGAATCCATTGTAAAAACACCTTTTTTTAATTCGTCTTCTGCTTTTTTTATTTTTTCTTCATCTAATTCTTGAGAGGCTTTTTCTACAAGAGATACCACATCTCCCATTCCTAATATTCTATTTGCAATTCTATCTGGATGAAATAATTCAAAATCACTAATTTTTTCTCCACTACCAATATATTTGATTGGCTTACCTGTTACATGTTTCATACTGAGTGCAGCACCTCCACGCCCGTCTCCATCAACTCTTGTAAGTATTATACTTGTAAGACTTATTGCAGCATCAAATTCTTTTGCAACTTTTACTGCAATTTGACCAGTTAATGAGTCAGCTATTAATATAGTTTCTGCAGGATTTATTATTTTTTTAATTTGTTTTATTTCTGACATCATTGAAAGATCTATTTGTGTTCGCCCAGCGGTATCAAAAATTATTACATCTGATCCATTTAGATTTGCAGCGCTTAAAGCTCTTTTTGTGATATCTAGAGGGTGTTGCTTAGCTACAATTGGTAAATTTAAAATATTGTTTGTTTCAGCAAGTATCTTCAGTTGTTCTTGGGCTGCCGGTCTATTAACATCTAAGCTAACTAGCATTACTTTTTTTTGAAATTTTTTTTCAATTAATTTTGCTAATTTAGCAGCAGAAGTAGTTTTTCCTGAGCCTTGTAGACCCACTAAAAGTAATGAAACTGGAGGTACAGCTTTTAAATTTAATTCTTCATTTTTAGAACCAAGAATATCAACTAATTCATCATAAACAATTTTAACTATCATTTGGCCAGGGGACGTTGATCTTATAATCTCTTGACCAATAGCTTTTGGTTTTACATTTGCTATAAATTGTTTAGCTACTTGAAGAGATACATCTGCTTCCAATAGAGCTTGTCTGATTTCACTCAAACCAGAGTCAACCTGATCTTCGTTTAACGAAGGAGCGCTTTTTAGTTTAGAAAAAATATTTTCTAATTTATTTGTTAAGTTATCAAACATTTTATACACGCATTAATAATCGCACTAGTGGGCGAACCTTCGCTGACTAGTGTCGACACTCTTACTTATAAGAGCACCGCAAAAACATAAGAATTTGCGGAAAGTTCTAGGAAAGTACAATTTGGGGTTTTAAAAGTCAACGAATAATTATAATAATCTTCTATTATGTCAGTGATTAATGCTTTTAGAATGGATGGCTTGGGAAACGATTTTATCATTATCGATAGAAGAAAAAATTTAATAAATTTATCTAAAGGAGATATTATTAAACTAGGTAATCGAAATAATATTGGATTTGACCAGATAATTTTTATTGAGAAAGAAATTAACAAAACTTTTCCAATTACTATCTTTAATTCAGATGGGGGTGAAATAAGTGCATGTGGAAATGGGGCTAGATGTATTGCCTACCTTTTAAGTAAAGATTTAAATACAAAAAAAATCAAATTAAAAACTAATAATAGATTACTAGATGCAAAAGTTATTGAAGATTTTAATGTTCAACTTGATATGGGAAAGCCTATATTTGATTGGAAAAAAATTCCATTAAAAGATGAATTAGATCACAGTAATATTACTTTAAATATTGAAGATAAAATCTTAACACATGGCTTTAGTTTAAATGTTGGAAACCCTCATATAATTTTTTTTGTCAAAGATTGTTTTGAATTTAACCTCAAGGCACTAGGACCTAAAATTGAAAATAATGAATTATTCCCAGAAAAAATTAATGTTACATTTGCTCAAATAAATGACAAGAATAATATTACAGTGAATGTCTGGGAACGTGGTGCTGGATTAACGAAAGCATGTGGAACAGCTGCTTGCGCTACTGCGGTTGCATCATTTAAAAAAAAACTAACTGAAAATAATATAAATATCAAATTTAAGGAAGGAATTTTAAATATAAAAGTAGATGAAAAACTTAATATTTTAATGACAGGTCCAGTATCAGATATTAAAAATATTAAAATCAAAATTTAAAAAATGAGTTTATTTAACAAATTTAAGATAGGATTAGATAAAAGTTCAACTGGTCTTTCTGATGGATTTAAAAATATTTTTTCAAAAAAAAAAATAAATAATGAAGTTTTAACAGAGTTCGAAGATTTACTTATCTCTGCTGATACAGGAGTAGATGTTGCAAAAGAATTAAGAAAAGATTTTGAAAATTTTAAAGTAGATAAGAAATTGGAGAATCATGAAGAAATTTTAAAATTAATAGCAGACAAAATGGCAATAAATTTACTTAAGTATGAAAAAAATTTAAGACTGTTAGGAAACGCCAAGACATCAGTGATTGTTGTCTCAGGAGTAAATGGTGTGGGCAAAACAACTACTATAGGTAAACTTGGTAAATATTTTAAAAACAATAATAGATCTGTTGTGTTTGGTGCAGCAGATACTTTTCGGGCAGCAGCAATTGATCAATTACAAATTTGGGCTGTTAAAGTAAAAGCAGATATAATTAAGTCAGAAATTAATAGTGATCCTGCATCTGTTGCATTTAAAACAGCTGAATTTGCTAAAAAAAATCACATAGATATCGCGCTAATAGATACGGCAGGAAGACTTCAAAATAAAAAAAATTTAATGGAAGAATACAAAAAAATTATTAATGTTCTAAAAAAAATAGATCCTTCTTATCCAAATGAGGTAATTTTAGTCTTAGATGCTACCACCGGACAAAATGCATTAAATCAAGTTGAAGAATTTAGTAAAATTCATAATTTAACTGGATTGATCATAACAAAGTTAGACAGTACAGCAAAAGGAGGTGTTGTGTTGGCAATATGTAAAAAATATAATTTGCCAATTATAGCAGTTGGAATGGGTGAAAAAGAAACTGATCTTCAACCGTTTAATGCTGAATATTTTGCTAAGGCTCTTTTAGGTTTCGACAACTAATTTTTATCAATGAAAAATTTAATAGTACTCAGCAAATTTTCATTAAAGTCCATCATATGATCATCGTTTGCTGGAAAATAAGAATATTTAGGTTGATTAGCTTTTTGAAATAACTCAACTCCCATTTTATGAGGTATAATATTATCTTTCATTCCGTGCATAATTAATACAGGTTTGGTTATTTTATTTATCTTATCTATCGAGTCGTATCTGTCTTTTAATAATAAATTAATTGGTAAATATGGATAATATATTTTTGCTGCCTTCGCTATAGATGTAAATGGGGATTCAAGTATAATGCTATTATAGGTATTATTTTGTGCTAACTCAATAGCTACGCCCGTTCCAAGTGACTCGCCATATAAAATAATTTTTTCATTACTAACCCCTAAATTGTTTAACCATTTGATGCTCATTTTTGCATCATGATATAAATTCTCTTCTGTTGCTTTTCCAGAATTCTCACTAAAACCTCTCCAAGATATTATTAAAATATTAATATTTAACTTATTTAATTCGTTTAATTTGTGAACTCTATTAAATAAATTTCCTGCATTGCCATGAAAAAAAACTAATGTTTTATATCTTTTAAAATCTTTTTTAATTAACCAAGACTTTAATTTAATGTTTTTTTCTGTATCTATCCATACTTCTTCATATCTAAACTCTATTTCATCATTTAAATAATTATTTTCCGAGGGATGATAAAGAAGATTTCTTTGATTAAAATATATATAAATTAAAACTAGGGTGTATACAGTAACTAAAAATAAGATTGATAAATTAAAATATTTCATATCTAATTAATTTTTCTTGCTAAATATACTCCCAAAAAAACGAATGATGCACCAAAATAATGAAAATTAAGTAGTACTTCATCAAATAATAATATTCCATAAATTGCAGAATAAATTGAAAAAATATAAAGAGTAAAACCTGCTAAAGAAGCTCCTACATATTTTTGGACTTTAGTATAAAGAGTAAAAGCTATTATTCCAGGGGATATGGCAGCAAAAAAAATCCAAAAAATAAAATTGGAATTAAAAACTGTGTTAAAAAAGAATATTTCTTCAAAAATGTAGAAAGGAAATAGTGATAAGGCTCCAAAAAATGAAATCAGAGTAAATCGTGCCATTAAACTAAAATTACTTCTCCAATTTAGTAAATATATTGAATAGATTGCCCAGCCAATAGCGGCACCTACCATCCATAAATCTCCGGATGTAAAATTGAAATTTAAAAATAATTCAATTTTACCCTTACTAATAATTGTCAGCACACCAAACAAACATAATAAAAGGCCTATTATTCTTGAAATATTAATTTTATCTTTAAAAAACATTACAGATAAAATAATTATAAAAATAGGAGAAGAGGTATAAATAATTCCCATGTTCGCCATTGTCGTCGACATTCCAGCTATAAAAGGGAAAGCTCCACAAACACCACATCCCATAGATCCTAGAAAAAATAACTTCCAAAATTCTTTATTGAGTTCTTTTTTTTTTTTAAAAATCTCAGTTGAAAAAAAAGGTATTAAAATTAAAAAGACGGTCAACCATCTCCAAAAAGCTAGTGAAATCGGTGGAACATACTCAACGCCACCTCTAGCAACGATTATGTTTGTGGCCATAAATATTGGCTGAACAAAAAGTAAAACATAAGGAAGATATGGTTGATTTTTCTTAATCAAGATCAAAGTAAACTATTATTTTTTATCGCCAAAAGCCTCGTAAAACATCATGCCAATAGCAATTATCATTAAAATGTAAACTGGTAGTATATCAAAAAAACCTATCATTGAAGATCTTGTTAGTGTTGTAGCTAAACCTAATAAGAATAATGTTGCTAAACCCAGACCAATTATTGTAGTAAGTTTATTCATCTTTACAATTCTTTTCCAGCCAGTTGGCAGTCCCTAGAAATCTTAAGTCATCAAGCTTATCACCTATTAACTGAACTCCTAATGGTAAATTATTTTCACCTGTAAGTAAAGGAAGTGAAATAGTAGGCAAACCTAAATAAGTCCAAATTTTTTGAAAATCAGCACTACCAGTTGACTTTAAGCCTTTGTCAGCTACGCCGCTAGAAGAAGGAGTAATAACTCCATGATAATCTTCAAAAACTTCTTTATAAGACTCATAACTTTGTTTCATAAAATCTATAGCATTTGCATAATCATAAGCAGAGTATTTTAATCCTCTTTCAATTGCTTCTCTCATTTCTTTAGAAAGTTTTTTCTTATCTTTTTTGTAATAAACTTGAAAGTTATTAGCTAAATCAGTTTCATGAATAATTTGATGATGTTTAGGAATGTCTTTAAAGTATGACGGAGTCTCAAAAACTTCTATATTTTTTTTAAATTTTTTTATGAAATATTCAAACGCATTTTTAGATTCTTTATGAATATTTTTCCATTTATCAGTTTTATAAAAAATAAACTTGGGTTCAAAAAATGGATCTTTATTAGCTGACTCTAACATGTTGTCAGCTGCAAAATGAACAGTAGCGGGATCGTATAAATCCTTCTTTATTAATACTCTTGCCAATAAAGCTACGGACTCTACTGATTTACCAAATACGCCGATTGTGTCTAATTTCTCGGATGTTTTCAATGCTCCACTTCGTGATATCAATCCGTAAGATGGTTTATAACCTACTACCCCGCAATATGATGCTGGTCTAATAATTGAACCGCCAGTTTGCGATCCTACCGATAAAGGCGCCATCTGAGAAGCAATTACAGCAGCGGAACCACTTGATGAACCACCTGGTGTTCGTGAATAATCATGTGGATTAGTGGTTTTACCAGGATGAATATAAGCAAGTTCAGCAGTTACCGTTTTTCCCATTACAATTGCACCAGCATTTTTTATTAAATTTACAACTTCGGAGTCTTGAGAGGCAGACATTTTCTTTCTAAAAATAGTTCCACATTCTGTAGGCATGTCGTAAGTTCCAAAAATATCTTTTACAGCTATAGGTAACCCATGTAATGATCCTAAAGGTTTTCCAGTTTTTCTATATTCGTCTGCTTCCTCTGCTTTCTCTAAAAGAATTTTTTTATCAATAAAATTCCACGCCTTAACATCTTTTTCAAATTTATTTATTCTTTCAATATAAGCTTTACAAACTTCAACTGAAGAAATTTGACCTTCTCTCATTTTGGCAACTAGTTCATTAGTTGATATTGAAAAGATATCTGTCATGATAATTTTTAATCTGCAAAAAGTGTATCTGGTAACCACAAAGCTATACCAGGAAACCAATACATTAAAACCATTGCAAATATTACAATTCCAAGGAAAGGCATAATACCAGCAAATATTTGCATAAGTTCAACGTTTTTAGATTGAACGCCTTTTAAGTAATAAGCCGACATAGCCATGGGTGGAGTTAAAAAGGATGTTTGTAAATTTAGCGCAATTAACATTGCAAAAAAATAAGGGTTAACATCAAATATCACTAGTAGTGGCAAAAATATTGGGACAAAAATAATTAAAATTTCAGTCCATTCCAAAGGCCAACCTAAAAGAAATATAATTATTTGTGTAATCACTAAGAATTGCCAAGGTGCTAAATCCATAGATTTAAAAAAATGTTCAAAGACCTCATGGCCTCCTAAATATGAAAAAACTGACGAAAATGTCCAAGAACCAATAAATAACCACATAATCATGGCAGTAGTTTTTGCGGTTAGAAAAACTGACTCTTTAAAATTTTTCCATTTAAGAGTTTTATAAAAATAAGACAAAACAAGAGCTCCAAATGCTCCTGCTGCTGCCGCTTCAGCAGGAGTGGCTATACCTGCTAAAATAGTACCAAGCACTAACATTATAAGTGCAAAAAGTGGTACGAATGAAAACAATACTTCTTTTAAAATTTCAGACTGTGGTGGAATATCTTCTACCGGGGGTCTTGGAGCAATAGAAGGATTGAAGTAAGCTCTAGTAACTGCATAAGATATGTATAATCCTGCAAGCATTAATCCTGGAAAAATTGCAGCAGCAAATAATCTTAAAGGTGAAAGCTGAGCTATTACTGAATAAACAATTAACATTATACTTGGAGGTATTAAAATACCTAAACAGCCACCTGCACAAATAATTCCTGATGCAAATTTTTTATCATAACCTGCTTTTACCATTGCTGGCCAAGCAAGTAATCCCATTAAAGTTACTACTGCTCCAATAATTCCAGTTGCTGTAGAAAATAAAGTACATGTTATTAATGCGGCTACTGCCATTGAAGCAGGTAATCTATGAGCTGCTAACCTTATTGCAAAAAATAATTTTGCAACTATCCCGGCTCTTTCAACTAAGTACCCCATAAATAAAAATAAAGGCACTGCAGTAAGAACATTGTTGTCCATAACAGTGTAGGTATTTTGAACAAATAATTGAAATATTCTATTATCTAGAAAGTGTTCCATTACTGCAGGATCATAGTAAGCATAGTAACCAAAACCAATTCCCATTGCCATTAAAGTAAAAGCTATTGGAAAGCCCAACAAAACTGCAAATAAAAATATGCCCATCATTAAGATAGCTACTTCGGGATTAGTTAAACTAAATAGCATCTTTTTGATCCTCGTCTTGTGATGTTCTCATTAAAATTTTTTCTGTTTCTTCTGCTACAACCATTCTCGCAGGCCAATGACCTGTTTGAATACAAATAATTGATCTAAACACCTCGCTGATACCTTGAATAATTAATGTAATTCCTGCTGCAGGAATTAAAGCTTTAACCATATAAATTTGAATTTGAGCAGGACTACTCCAGCTAGTTTCTTTAATTTTCCATGCTAAAGCTGCATAATCAAAACCATAAAACGCTAAAGCAAGTACTCCTGGAAAAAAGAAGACAAAGTAAAGTATTAAGTCAATCCATCCTTGTATTTTTGGTTTGAATAATCTGTAAATGACGTCTCCTCGAACATGAGACTCTGTTGCTAAACAATAAGCGCCTGACATCATTAAAATTGCACCATACATCTGCATACTAAAATCAAAATTCCAAAGTGTAGGAGCATTAAATACATATGCCATGATTACCTCGTAGACTGTTCCGCCCATTAAAATAACTATACACCAAGCAAAGGCTTTACCTACTGAAGTACTTAGATGATCTGCAAAAGCTATATATCGTCTCATATATATTATAAAGTAATCTAATTTTTTTTAAATTTCTATAAAAAAAAGGGGGCAATTAAGCCCCCTTTTTTTAAATCAATCAAAAGTTAATTAAATTTTAACTTTTGCTATATTTCCGAACTCATTTTCATAAGCAAGTTTGTAATTAGGCTGATTCATTAATAAGTATTTCATTACTCTCTTAGCATAAGCTTTTTGAGAGTTAATTATTTTCTTAAAATGAGCATCTTTGCCTGAAAACTCTTTGACAATTTTATCCCAACCTTTTAACTGCTCTGCTAAAATTGCGTCAGATGTTTGATACACATTTACTTTGTGCTCATTCATCAATTTAGATAAGTCAGCAGAATATCTTACTAATGCTTTAAAATAGTTATCTGTATTCGCAGCATAAGCAGCATTCTTAAGGATTGCCTGATGTTTAGGAGCCAAAGAATTATATTTCTTTTTATTCATTGGTATTTCAAACATCTCTTGAGATTGGTGAAAACTACCTAAGTGATAATGCTTAGATACGTCTTGCATACCAAATTGAGAGTCAGATGTAGGGTTATTAAACTCAGCAGCTTCGATCAAACCTGTTTTCATCGCTGGCTGAATTTCACCACCTGGTAATTGTCTCACGACCATTCCCATAGCAGTTAAAACGTTAGTCGCTAAACCAACTGTTCTATATTTCATTCCTTTTACATCCGAAGCTTTAGTTACATTCTTTTTGAACCAACCAAAAGGTTGTGCTGGCATTGGCATATGAAAGAAACCAATGTAATCAAATCCAACTTTCGCTAGAGTTTCATTATAAAGTTTTCTACCTCCACCGTATTCCATCCATCCCATAACTTCTTGCGATGACATTCCATACGAAGGTCCAGTTCCAAAAAGAGAAGCAGCAGCATTTTTTCCGTACCAATATGCTGTCACCCAGTGACCCATATCTACTACACCAGAACTTACCGCTTGTCCTACTTCTGAAGTTTTTACGATTGCTCCAACTGGCTGAAGATCTATTTTTAGCTCTCCACCCGACATGTCGCTAACCATTTTTGCATAGTCGCCTGCCATTTCGAAAAATATATTTGCTCCCGAAGGCCAAGCTGCTTGCATCTTTAAAGTTATCGGAGCTCCAAAAGCAATGTTTGGCATTGCTACTGTTGCTGCCGCCGCTGCGCCCGTAACTGCAGCTGCTTTAAAGAACTTACGTCTTGAAGGAGTTTTAACTCCTTTTATTTTTTTGTCATTTGACATATGTCCCCCTTTTATTAATTAATAATTGATTTAAGCAGAAATCTATGTTGAGTCCAAGTCATAAGTGAGAATAACTCGAAATTAAAAGGCAAGAGTTCAATTTCAGATTGTATTAATTTATTAAATCTCTGGGTTTTTTGTTATTAAAAAAATCTTCTAAGTTTTGTGTGGCTCTAAAACCCATATCCCATCTTGTTCTCTTAGTTGCGCTTCCTAGATGAGGAAGAAGAAATATATTTTTTAATTTCAAGTATTCTGGATGAATTTTTGGTTCACCATTATAAACGTCAAGTCCATATGCAAACACTTTTCCATTTTTTAAAACTTCTATCATTGCCTCGTCGTCTACTACATCTCCTCTTGCTGCGTTACCAATTACAGAATTTTCTGGAAGATAACTTAATGATTGCTTGTTTATTATTTTAATCGTTTCCGGTGTAGCGGGACAATTAATTGATAAAAATTCACTTACTGAAAAAAGACTTTTTAAATCTTTATGATAAATTGCTCCCTCCTCTAACTCTAATGGAAGTCTTGTTCTATTGTGATAATGTATTTCCATTCCAAATCCTTTTGCCCTTTTTGCTACAGCTCTTCCAATTCTTCCCAAGCCTAATATGCCAAGCTTTTTATTTGACATTTGTTTGCCCAACAAAAAATCCCATGACCATTTCCAGTTTTGAGCTTCAGCTGCAATTCTTCCCTCATAAGCTTTTCTAGATGCTCCTAATAGTAGTAAAATTTGAATATCTGCTGTTGCATCTGTTAAAACATCTGGCGTGTTAGTGACTGCTATTCCTTTTTCTCTAGCTTTTTTAAAATCTATATTTCCAAAACCAACTGCGCCATTTGCTATTATTTTAATTGAATTCGATAATTTTGAAATAGTATCAGAATTTATTGGATCAGTTACAGAGCTTAAAATACCATCACAATCTTTTGAGTTATCAATTATTTCCTGGGCAGAATAAATTTTATCATTCTGGTTTAATTTTACTTCAAATAATTTGCTCAATTTTTCTTCGTTTTCTTTAAGTAGTTTTCTTGTTACAAGAATTTTCTTCATTAAAAATTTTTTAACTTATAGGGTTTAGGTCCACCTGTTAACCAATCCATAACTTCTACAGTATGCACTATTGGGATTTTAGTTCCAGCCCCTATTTGCGTCATACAGCCAATATTTCCTGTAGAAATAAAATCAGGAGAAATTTTTTTAATATTTTCTACTTTATTTCTTAATAAAGATTTTGCCATTTTTTGATGTAAAATATTGTATGTTCCTGCCGAACCACAACACATATGTCCTTCTGGAATGTCTAATACTATATTACCAGTTTGTTTAATTAAATTTTTTGGTTGCTCATGTATTTTTTGTCCATGTTGCATGGAACAAGCTGAATGATAAGCAATCTTGTACTTTTTTTCATTGTTGTTTTTAATCTTAAGTTTTAAATTTACATCTAAATATTCTGTTATATCTTTAGTTAATTCTGAAATTTTTTTAGCCTTTTTTTTTAGCTCTTTATCATTTCTAAAAATAAAACCGTAGTCCTTTAAAGTCGTACCACAGCCTGAAGTATTACTAATGATAGCGTCTAGTCCATTTTTTAAATATTCATCATGCCAAAGATTAATATTATTTACAAAAGAATTATGAGCTAATTTTTTTTTACCTAAATGATGATTTAGTGAACCGCAACAGTCTATTTTTGGAAGAACAACAACTTCAACATCGTGCCTATTAAGCAGTCTAATTGTTGACTCATTAATTTCAGGTGAAATAACTCTCTGAACACAACCAACTAATAGCGCTACACGTGCAACTGTTTTTTTTCCATCTGAAGGATAAACTTTTTGAGTTTTAATTTTTTTTGACGGAATTTTATTTGGCATTAACTTTAAAGAATTTCTAAAAAATTCTGGCATTATAAAACTAAAAGGTCTTATAATTTTAATTGCTAATGCTAAAAAATGAAAAACTTTAGGCTTTGGCAAAGTTAAAGAAAGAATATTTCTAAACAATCTGTCAAATAAAGGTCTTTTATATGTTTCTTCAACATGATTTCTGCCATGATCAATTAAATGCATGTAATTTACTCCAGAGGGACATGTCGTCATGCATCCATAGCAAGAAAGACAGCTATCTATGTGTTGAGCTATTTTTTTGTTAGCTGGTTTTTTGTTTTCCAACATATCTTTTATTAAATATATTCTACCCCTTGGTCCTTCTAGCTCATCACCATTAATTGCATAAGTAGGACATGTAGCATTACACATTCCACAGTGAACACATTTCCTTAAAATGCTTTCACTAGATTTGTTATCTTTATTCTCAAGCTGTTTTTCTGTGAATGAAGTTTGCATTAAATTCCTGAATACATTTTTCCTGGGTTTAAAATTCTTTTTGGATCAAAACTTTTTTTAATTTTTTCTGTTATTTTATATTTAATTGGATCAATTGTAAAAACATCAACTTGTGCTTTAAGATTTTCCTCTATTTTAATAACCGTTAAATATCCTGAGGCTTTTCCAACCAATTCTTTAATATTCTTTAATATTTTTGAACTTATATCGCTTAATTGTATCCAAATTAAACTACCACCCCAATCTATAAAGTATTTTATTTTATAGGTTTTTAGTTTATTCAAAAATTCAAAGGTTTCACTAGGAGGTAATACTACTTTAAGTAAACTATTATCTAAATTTGAAAAAACTTCTAAACTACGAGTTTTTTCCCAAAAAATATTTGACTGTTCAGGTTCTAAAATTACAATTTCATTTTTTTGCATTTCTAATTCTTTACGTAGCTCTGTAATTCTATGATCGATAGAATTATTAGACCCCTCAATTCTTATAGCGGTGATGGGGCCCTCGGTAGTTAAGTCATTAAATGTAAAAAAATTTCTAAAATACTCTGGATAAAAAACTCCACCGGATGGATCACTTGAAGATGAGAGAGCTAAATTTAAATATTCTAATGCTTTACGTAAGTGTGGATTTTCAATAATTATAGTTTTATTTGAAATTGGTTTAGGTAAAACTTTAATTGAAATTTCTGTCAATACGACAAGCGTACCATAAGATCCAGCAATTATTTTACTTAAATCATATCCTGTAACATTTTTTACTACAGTACCGCCTGATTTAATTATTTCGCCCTTTCCGTTAACGCCTTGAAATCCTAGAATATGATCCCTTGCACTTCCAACTTTAAATCTTCTAGGTCCTGAAAAATTACAAGAAACAACTCCACCTATTGTTCCTTCATTGCTTTTTCCAGAAAAAATTAGTCCAAAATCTACCGGTTCAAATGCTAGTTGCTGATTATTTTTATTTAATTCAGATTTTATCTCTTTAAGAGAAGTGCCGGCCTTAACTTTTATATATAATTCCTCAGGCTTGTATTCAATTATCCCAGAATAGCTTGAAAGATCTAGAGTTTTTTCTGCTTGAAAATTTCTTCCAATACTAATTTTAGATTTATATCCATTAACCTCTAAAGGAATATTTTTTTTATAGCAATCATTAACAATTGCTGAAATTTCTTTTATTGTTTTAGGTTTAAATACTGATTGACTAAAATCTTGGAATGTCTGGAAATTTTGTTTTTCCTCCATGGACATGAACCCTTCCTTCCTCAGCACATTTTCTTAATATTGGATAAACTTTACCAGGATTTAGTAAAGAGTTTGGGTCAAGAGCGATCTTAATAGTTAATTGTTGCTGAATATCTGTGTTATTAAATGCTTCACACATTAATTCTCTTTTTTCAATTCCTACTCCGTGTTCACCGGTTAACGCTCCCCCTACTTTTACGCAATACTTTAAAATTTCTGCTCCAAACTCCTCTGTTTTTCTTAGTGACTCTGGATTGTTAGCATCAAACATAATTAGTGGATGTAAGTTTCCATCTCCTGCATGAAATGCATTTGCTACTGGAAGATCATATTTTTTCGACAATCTTGTAATTTCTTTTAAGACTTCTGCTAATTTTCCTCTTGGTATAGATCCATCCATACACATATAATCTGGAGCCAGGACGCCACACGCTGGAAAGGCAGCTTTTCTTCCTGCCCAAAATTTTAATCTTTCTTCCTTCGTTTTACTAATTTTTAAACTAGTAGAATTATTTTTTTCAGAGATATCCTTCACCTTATCAATTAATTCCATTACTTCAAATTCTGTTCCATCAAGTTCTACTATCATCATAGCTTCAGCATCTGTTGGGTAGCCTGCTTTTGAAAAATCATTGGTTGCTTTAGTTAAAGCTTTATCCATAATTTCCATACCGGCAGGTATTATTCCTTTAGCAATTATTTCAGAGACACAATTTCCAGCATCATCGATGGTAGGAAAACCTACAAGAGCAGCTTTAATTACTTCTGGAGCTTTTAATATTTTTACTGTAACCTCAGTAATAACTCCTAACAATCCCTCTGAGCCAGTCATTAATCCTAAAAAATCATAACCTTCCGAATCCATTACTTTACCGCCAAACCTTGTTATTGTTCCATCCATAAGAACAACTTGAATTCCCAAAAGATTATTAGTAGTTGCTCCATACTTTAAAGAGTGAACACCTCCAGAATTTTCAGCCACGTTACCACCAATAGAACATGCTATCTGACTAGATGGATCTGGAGCATAATAAAAACCTTTGTCTTGTACTGCATTAGTGATTGCTAAATTTGTTACACAAGGTTGAGCAACTACACATCTATTTTTAAAATCTAATTCTAAGATCTTATTAAATTTTCCCATAGCTAGTAAAACACAATCCGCTAATGGCAATGATCCACCTGACAATCCAGTTCCAGCTCCTCTAGGAACTACTTTTATTTTATTCTTGTTACAATATTTAAGCACTTCACTGACTTCCTCAATTGTTTCAGGAAGTACGACAACTAAAGGTGCTTGTTTGTAAGCAACAAGACCATCTGTTTCGTAAGGCTTAATTTCATCAGGGTGAAATAATAAATTCCCTTTTTTTACTATTTTGCCTATGTCAGAGATAATATTATCTTTGTTAGAGATAATAGATTTTTCAATTTTTGGCATTTGTAGACTTGTCATTAATGAAATACTACAGCTTTAATTGTTTTTGGTCAAAATACTAAAATGTCTCTTAACCAAGCATTTTTCCAATTTTTTCAAGGGCTTTTTGAATATTATCCTGAGAAGCAGCAAAACTAAATCTAACATAATCTATTGATGTTTTTCCAAAAGCCGTTCCTGGAACTATTGCAACTCCTGCTTCATGCATGCATTTTTTTGAAAATTCTGACCCATTCATTCCTGTCCCTTTTACATTTGGAAATGCGTAAAAAGCTCCGCCAGGTAAACTACATGTTACTCCGGGTAAGTCGTTTAAGCCCTTATGAATTAATTTGCGCCTTTGATCAAACTTTTTCATCATTTCATGAATGGGATCATCCGGACCATCAAGCGCAGCTATACCAGCAAATTGTGATGGCGCATTAACACAAGAAAAACTATTTATTGCTAACTTAGTGATATGCGGAATTAATTTTTCTGGCCAAACGCTCCAACCCATTCGCCATCCTGTCATAGAATAAGCTTTGCTCCAGCCATCTAAAACAATTAGTCTTTCCTGTAAATCTGGATAATTAAAAAAAGTTGGCATTTCTTTGTTGTCATAAATTTGTCGACTATAAATTTCATCACTTAAAATTGCTACATGAGGATGTTTTTTTAATCCGTCAGCAAGAAAATCAATTTTAGATTTTTCAACGAAACTTCCAGTTGGGTTGTTAGGATTAATTAAAACAAGTAACCTAGTTTTATCTGTGATTAGAGATAAAATTTTTTCTGGATCGAATTTTAAATCTTTTTCTTCTGTTAAATCATAAGGTACAGGCTTTGCTCCAGTATAATTAATCATAGACTCATAAATAGGAAAACCGGGGGTAGGGTGAATTATTTCTGAGCCTGGTTCGCCAATCATTGAAATAGCAAAATACATTGTGGGCTTCCCACCTGGCATGATCATTACTCTTTCGGGGCTGATATCTTTTTTGTAAAGCGATTTAATTTTTCTTGATACAGCCTCTCTACAATCTAAAATCCCATTAGCTAAAACATATCCATGATGACCATCATCAATTGCTTTTTTTGCTGCTTCAACCACGTGTTTTGGTGTTTTAAAATCAGGTTGACCTAATCCAAGATGAATCATTTCTTTTCCCTGAGCTTCTAATTTTTTAGCTTCAGCTAAAATACTAAAAGCTGACTCTGTTCCTAATCTATCTAAATTTTTTGCTAATTTCATTTAACCCTTATACGCTAAATTATTTTATCTTATATATGCATTTTTTGCACTATCTATATGCAATTTTACTTTTATTAAGTTCTTTAATGTTTTTACAGCCTAGTAAAATCATATCCCTTGTAATTTCATCTTTTATTCTTTGCAACAACATTTCTACACCCTCTTGACCTCCAGCGCTTAATGCATAAAGAAATGCCTTTCCAAAACTACAGGCTGTAGCCCCAAGAGATAATGCTTTTAAAACATGTGTACCTCTTCTAATTCCACCATCGACTATAATCTCAATTTTTCCTCCTACTGCGTTTACAATTTCAGGAAGTTGATCAAACGGTGAACGAGATCCATCAAGTTGCCTTCCCCCATGATTGGAAAGCATAATTGCAGAGGCACCTATATCTAATGCTTTTTTTGCATCTTCAACTGACATAACACCTTTTAGTGCAAAAGGACCTCCCCATCTTTTAATTACATACTCTGCATCTTTCCAACTCATTGCTGGATCATATTGTTCATTAATATACTCCATTACTCCTTTTGCTATGCTTGAACCTTTCTTTGTGAAATGAGAAACATTAGCTAATTGAAACTTTTCATTAGTTAAATAATTTAAAGACCAAGTAGGATGGGTCATAAAACTAATAATACTTTTTAATGTTAGTTTTGGTGGTGTAGTAAAACCCCATTTATGATCTCTCTCTCTATTACCAGCAACTACAGTATCAACTGTCAAACAAAGAGCTTTAAAACCTGAAGCTTTGCATCGGTCAATTAAATTATCTGTGAGAGATTGATCTTTGTGAATATAAAGTTGAAATAATTTTGGTCCTCTTGAAATATTTGCAACTTCCTCTATAGAAGAAGTGGCCATAGTTGACATGCTATAAAAAGTTCCAAATTTTTCTGCAGCTCTTGCCGACGCTTTATCACCTTCATGATGATATAACCTTTGCATAGCTGTAGGAGATAAAAATATTGGTAAATCAATTTTTTGTCCTAGAACATTTGTAGAAAGATCTGGTTTTCCAACGCTTGCTAAAATATTGGGAACCAAATCACATTTTAAAAAAGACTCTGTATTTCTTTTAAGGGTGGTTTCGTCATCCGAACCTCCATCAATATAGTGAAATATTGGAGCTGGTAAATTTTTTTTAGCTAATTTTCTGAAGTCCTCTACGTTATAGCAATCTTTTAAGGACATAAATTTAAAACTTTTTTGAAAAAGTTATTGATTGATTATCAGTTCCAGGATTTTTTTCTCCCCAATCATTATTAGAAATATGACTATAACTGTATCCTATTTTAGAATTTTTGAATATGTCTATGCCTAATTTTATTTCACTTTTGAATTCAAGAACATTTCCTAAATCTTTACCACTTCCTTTTTCATAATATCCTGGAGTGAAGCTTGGTAATATGTTTAGAGGACCCAAATTATATTGACCCTCTATTCCAGTATATAAATAAACTGAGTCTTTTGCTGTTACGAAGGCTCCACTTATAGGAGAAAATTTTCCTAATATTGTATCTCTAAATAAATTTGGATTTTTATGTTCCATTCCAATTAATGTAGTTTGATCATCTCCCTCTTTATCAATGACATCAAATGTTCCCGTATAAATCATAATATCGTTTTTATCATTAGCAATAGCACTTGAAATGATTACTAAAAATAATGATAAGATTAAGTAAAATTTAATTTTCATATTGTCAAAATACTATCTAATCAAAAAAAAGTATATATATTAAATATCTAAGTATCCTTTCTTTTTCTTAAATAAGTCAAAATAAAATAGCCTCCAAGGAATAATATAAAATATGGCATAAACCATAATATAAAATTTTTTCTATTTAGTGAAGGTTTGTAAACTATCCATTCTCCGTATTTATCTACAAGAAATTTGTAAATTTCTTTTTCGGATTTACCTTGATTAACAAGATCTCTAATAACTAATTTTATCGTTTGAGCAAACTCAGAGTTAGAGTCTGAAATTGATTGGCCTTGACATACTAAGCACCTAATATTTTTAAAAATTTCTATTTCTTTTTTTTTAATTTCACTAGAAAAAGTTGAATTAACACATAAATAGAAAGTTAAAAATAGTAACGTAAATTTTTTCATTTCTCATCCAAGATTTCTATTATTTCATTATAATCATTTTTGTTAAGTGGGCCCACAAATTTTTTAATAATATATAGATCTTTATTAATGAGAATACTTTCTGGAACACCGTAAGCACCAAGTTTAATCGAGGCTGTGCCATCATTATCTTTAACAACATAATGATATGGGTTACCAAGACTATTTAAAAATTTTAATGCATGAATTTTTTTATCTTTAAAATTTAAACCTAATAACTTTAAACTAGAATTTTTTTTTAATCTTATTAAGAAATGATGTTCTTGACGACATGGTAAACACCATGATGACCAAATATTAATCAATGTAAAATTATTTTTTGTTAAATCTGAATCTTTTAACTTATTGTTACTATCTAAATATTTTAACTCAAAACTACTTATTTTTTTTCCAACTATTTGCTCAGTGTCGTAATATTTATTCTGATTTAAGCTAATGTAAAATAGAATTAAAACTATTCCAGGAACAAGAAAAAATATAATATTTTTAAAATTAATTTTCATTTTTAAATATTCTCAAAATGCCTCCAATTGATATTAATAAAGCTGACAACCAAATCCAAAGCATAAATGGTTTTTTCTGAAATTTAACATTGTAAAAATCTGATCTATCTAAATTGCTCATAGTTAAATATAAATCATAATTTATTTTTGATCTAATTGATGACTCATATGTTAAAGTCTCTGGGTTTTTATAAATTCTTATTTCTGGTTTTAAGTTTTGAATTTGTAAATTTTTAAGATTTGTTATTTCAAATAAGCCAATAACTGCTTTATAGTTTTCACGTTTGTCTAAATTTAAAGAATTAAATTTAATATTATAATTATCAAAAACTTTTTTCTCACCTACCTTTATATTAAAATCATTTTCTATTGAAAAATTGTGATTAATTGAAATGAAAAAAATTAACAACCCAAACCCTAAATGAGAGACAATTCTTGAATAATCTATCTTAATTTTGTTTTTAAAATTTTTATAAAAATCTATTAAAGAGTATATTATTAAAAATAAAGATGAGGCTATTACTAAATTTGAGATCAAGCTATAATTTGGAAAAGATACAGAAATTATTATACTTAATGTTGATGCTAAAAAAAATACAATAAGAAATTTTAGGGAAAAGTTATATTTGTGTTTGATCCAAGAGACTTTAGGTGCCATTGCCATAATAAAAATAAAAGGTATTAATAATGGAATTATAACAATATTGTAAAACGGTGGGCCAACTGAAATTTTTGTATTGTTTAATACTTCTACAAAAATTGGATAAGTGGTGCCGATAATTACAGTAAATAAAAAAAATGCCATAAACCAGTTATTAATTAGTATAAATGCTTCTTTGCTGTTGCTTTCAAAAATATAACTCTCTCTTTTATATTTTTTTAAAAAAATAATTAAAGATGAAAAAATCATAGCACTTAAAAATATTAATATATATAAACCTCTGTCAGGATCATTTGCAAATGTATGAACCGAGTTCAAAATTCCTGACCTAACAAGAAAAGTGCCTGTTACACTTAATGTAAAAGTTGATAGACAAAGAATAATTACCCATCCGTATAAAGTATTTCTCTTTTTTAAGACTATAAGAGAATGTAATAAAGCAGTCATTGCAAACCATGGAAACAATGAAGCATTTTCAACTGGATCCCAAAACCAAAATCCTCCCCATCCCAATTCATAATAAGCCCAGATTGATCCTACTATTATTCCTAATGTTTGAAATACCCAAGAAATCAAAACCCAGGGTTTAATAGTTTTAGCAAAAATTTTTCCAGAAAAGTTTGAAATCAGTGAAGCCATTGCTGCTGAAAAATATATAGAAGAACCTACAAAGCCTATATAAAGTAATGGAGGATGGATTGCTAAAGCTGGGTCTTGCAGGATTGGATTTAGACCAAGTCCTTCTCTAGGTATTGGAATAACAGACGAAAATGGATTCGAATTAAAAAAAAGAAATAAAGAAAATCCTAAGATTAATATATTTTGAAATATAAGAGTGTACAGACGAAAATTTTTATCTATTTTATTATTAAAAACTAAAAATAAATAAGAAAAGATTACTAATACGTTAACCCACAATAATAGACTTCCTTCATGGTTTCCCCAAGATCCTGTAATTTTGTAAAATAAAGGTTTCAAAGAATGAGAATTTTGAAAAACAGTAATTACAGAAAAATCAGAAACTATAAACGCCAAAACTAATGTAAAGAAACTTATAATAGAAATCGTAGTCTGATATAAAGTAAGATTGTATAACTTATTGTGTATGATGTTTTTTTTAATATTAAGAGATTCAAAAGAAAAATAAATAATCACTAAAGTAATTATTAAATTTAAAAATATTAAAGAATTTCCAATATTACTTAGCATTTTTTTTCATTATATTCTTTAATTCTGGAGGCATGTAATTTTCATCGTGTTTTGCTAAAATTTTATTTGCTATAAAGTATTTTTTATCTGCTAATTTACCCTCGGCTATAACTCCTTTTTCTTCTGCGAATAAATTGGGAACTGCGCCATCATAACTTACAATAATTTCATTTTTAAAATCTGTAATAGTAAATTTTATTTCATTACTATTTACTAATATTGAATTTTTTTTAACCATTCCTCCTAACCGTATTGGATCATTAATATTAATATTTTTATTCTCCATAACGTCAGTGGGAGTTTTGAAATACAAAAGATTATTATTTAAATTTTTAAGTATAAAAAAGATTAAAAAAACAAGAACAGAAAAAGATACAATTAAAAATAATATTCTATTTTTAACATTTTTTGTTAGCATTAAAAATGCTTAAGCTGTATTTTTTTGCGAAATTAAAACTTGATTTGCTACTTTTGAATTTTCTATAATAATTTGCTTTTCTTCTTTTGAAAATTTTTCCAGCTCCATTCTAAATTCATACTCATATTTTTTAAGTGTTTTTCTAGTTCTAAAATAAAGTCCTAGGCAAGCAATAATAGTGATACCAAAAGAAAACCAGACAAATAATCCGTAACCATTCATTAATATTAAGTTTGTAATCATAATCTTTTTATATTTTTTTTCTTTATTCTAATGATTTCTGTTTTATATTTCATTAGAAAAATTAACGCACAATAGACTAATAATACTAGCAACATCAACATTAATGGAAGTAACATTGAGGAATCTATAGTGCTTGAACCCGTAAATTTAATACTGGCTGGTTGATGAAGAGTATTCCACCACTCAACTGAATATTTAATGATAGGAATATTTATAATACCTATTATCGCAATTATAGAAGAAATTTTTTGTTTATTTTTATCATTTTTTAAAAACTTTATGGTTAACATATAGGCTATATAAAAAATAATTAATATCAACATTGAAGTTAACCTAGCATCCCAAGCCCACCATGTACCCCAAGTAGGTTTTCCCCAAAATGATCCTGTAATTACTGCGAGGCAAGCAAACATTAAACCTATGGGCGCAATACTTTTATTTATTAAAATAAAATTTTTTATCTTAAATATAAAATTAAGAAGTGATAAAAAAGCTATTGTAGAATAGCAAGCTAATGATATCCAAGCTGAAGGTACATGGACATACATTATTCTTACTGAATTACCTTGTAAATAATCTGGTGGAGATAATACTAAAGCAAACGTTAACCCAATAATCAAAATTATAAAAAAAATTGAATTTATAAATTTTATTAGTCTTTCGATGAAAGAAAAAATATTGCTTGGTGATAAAAAATTAAACATTAAGACTTAATTACATTAAACTTGTTTTTATGTGAAGATTAAATTTAGTCCTAATTGAGAATTTTAAGGGAGAAAGGAAGTATAAATTAATTCCCAATTAGGTATAGTCGATTAATAGATTAAATTTTAGACTTATATTTGAAATAATAGTGTTTAATTTGTGGCGAAAATTCTCTTAAGATATTAATTCGATGGCTTAAAGTATGTTGAGCCATTTTTTCCAGAAAAAATTTCATTTATTAATGGGTGTTTCACTGGCTCTTTAGAATTATCTATTATTAAATTCTGCTCTGATACATAAGCTTCATAAGTTACTTCATTACTTTCCGCCAACAGGTGGTAAAACGGTTGATCTTTTCTTGGCCTAACATCTTTTGGTATAGATTGGTACCATTCCTCTGAATTATTAAATTCAAAGTCTACGTCATATATTACGCCTCTAAAATCAAAGTGCCTATGCTTGACGATTTCTCCAATAGAAAATTTTGCATTATTAATTGACATTAATATTTTAAAGATAAGAATTTTCTTAGAAAAATCAATATATAAATTTAATTAAAAAGATATTTATGCTAATAATAGTGTGTGAATAAGTCTCTTCTAAAATTTATCACTGATTTTGGTCCTCTTCTTATTTTTTTTACTGTTTATTACAAGGGAGATAAAGATTTAAGTTTAGCAATTCCTCCTCTTATTATTTCTACAATAATCGCTGTAGGCATAATGTATTTAATAGAAAAAAAAATTCCATATGTTCCTTTACTTGGAGGAATTATAATTACTTTTTTTGGAGGATTGACTCTATACTTTGATAATCCAGTTTTCTTATATATAAAACCTACTATTGTGAATGTAGCTTTTGCAATGATATTAATATTTGGTAAGATTTTCTTTCGCAAAAACTTTCTTCAAGTCTTATTTAAAAGTGCATTTCAATTAGATGAAGACGGGTGGAACAAATTAAATATTAGATGGGCTTATTTTTTTATTTTTTTAGCAGTTTTAAATGAAATTGTATGGAGAACATACGCACCTGATAAAGAATATATTTGGGTTAATTTTAAAGTATGGGGTATCCTACCACTTACTTTTATATTTACAGCTCTACAATTGCCATTGATAAATAAACATAAAATATGAAAAATTTAAGATTAATAATTAACAATGATATTAAAAGAAAAAGTAAAGATATTTTTTTTGTAAAAACTGAGTTGCAAACCATACTTAATTTATACGCAAGGATGGTTTCAAACGGAACTTGGAAAGATTATGGACTTTCATCTGGATCTAAGGAAATATCTTTTGATGTCTATCAAAGATCTTCGGACAAACCGGTTATTAGAATTTTAAAAAATTTAAAACCTAGTAATTTTAGTGATAGATTTTTAATCAAAGATAATAATGGAAAAATAATAGAAAGATCTGAAAATCTTAATAGATTAATTAAAAAAACAAGTTGGGGAAATTTAAAAATATCAAATTAGTTGATTTAGTGAAAAAATTTAATTATCTTCTTTGGCCAAAGAGACGTAATAACATTATAAATAAATTTATAAAGTCTAAGTAAAGGGTTAATGCTCCCATAACTGCTTTTTTACCTATAAGTTCACCGCTATCACTTGCTAGATACATGTTTTTGATCTTTTGAGTATCGTATGCAGTTAAGCCTACAAATATTAAAACACCTAATATGGATATTACAAAATACATCATTGAAGATTTCATAAATATATTAACTATTGATGCAATAATAATTCCAAACAAACCCATCATTAAAAAAGAACCTAATTTAGTGAGATCTTTTTTAGTTGTGTATCCATATATGCTCATAGCTCCAAAAGTTCCTGCTGTAATAAAAAATACTCTTGTTATGCTTGCTCCAGTATATAATAAAAATATTGAAGATAGGGATGCTCCCATTAAAGCAGCAAAAACCCAGAAAGTAGCTTGAGCTTTTGAAGCGCTCATTTTTGCTATTCCAAAACTCATATAAATTACCACGCCCAAAGGAGCCAACATAAGAACCCATTTCAATCCAGAAGCATAAATTGTATTTCCAAAATTTGTTAAACCAATTATTTGTCCCTGATCACTAGTAACAACTGCCATTTTAAAGAAAAAGAGAGCTACAAACCCAGTCAGTAAAACTCCTGAAGCCATATAGTTATAAACTTTAAGCATGTATGATCTTAAACCTTGATCAATAATTGCTTCTGATGCAGAAGATTTTATAGCAGTAGTTTGTTTATTGAATTCCATATTTGTAATATAATTACTTTTAATATATTTTCAATAGTGAATAATTCATCTAAAAATCATTAAAATATAGTAATTTTATGAAATTTAAAAAACTTGGAAATACTGACCTAGAAGTAAGCTTAATTTGCCTTGGCACTATGACTTGGGGTACTCAAAATTCAGAGAAAGATGCTTTTGAGCAAATGGATTATTCTTTGGAACAGGGTGTAAATTTTTTTGATACTGCTGAAATTTATTCGGTTCCTCCAACAAGTGAGTCTTATGGCAAAACTGAAAAGATGATTGGCAATTGGTTTGAAAAAAGAAAAAAGAGAGACAAGATTATTTTAGCCTCTAAAGTTGCTGGACCTCGTTGTGACTGGATAAGAGGAGGAAAAAATAATTTTACTGAAAAAAAAATTGGTGAAGCAATAGATGGGAGTTTAAAAAGACTAAAAACAGATTATATAGATTTATATCAATTACATTGGCCAGAACGATCTACAAATTGCTTTGGGGTAAGAGAATTTAAAATTAACGAAGAGGAAAAAAAATGGAATAGTTTTGAATCAATTTTAGAAGCTTTAGATAAATATATTAAAAATGGAAAGATTAGATATATAGGAATGTCAAACGAAACTCCTTACGGATTATCAAAATATTTAGAAATCTCAAAAAATAAAAATTTACCTAGAATGATGTCAGTTCAGAATCCATATAGTCTTGTTAATAGAAGTTATGAAATAGGTATGTCAGAAATTTCAATAAGAGATAAATGTGGGCTACTTGTCTATTATCCTTTGGCAGCTGGAGCTCTCTCGGGCAAATATAGAGGTGGCCAATTGCCAAAAAATTCTCGACAAGCTTTGTTTAAAGGGTGGGAAAGAATGATTAATCCCTTAGCAATGAAAGCTTATGATGAATATTATAAACTTGCTAAAGAATATAATATTACTATGGTTCAACTTGCTCAAGCTTTTGTTAACTCAAGACCTTTTGTCACCAGTAATATAATTGGAGCAACTACAATGGAACAGCTTAAAGAAAATATTGAAAGTATTAAAATAAAGCTTACCGACGAAATGATAGATAAAATTAATTTGATACACAACAATAATCCCAATCCTGCACCTTAATTCAGGCCATTGAAATAGTTTTTTTTTAGTATAAAAATAAAACATGCAAATAAAAAAAATATTTATTATACTTTCTTTAACTTTGTTTATATTTAAAGCTAATGCTAATATGCCTAAATCAACAGGTAAATATAAAAATTGGGAGAGCTTTAGTGCAGAAATAGATGGTAAAAAAATATGTTTTGCTCAAACAATTCCAACAAAAAGAGCTCCTTCTTCTATAACAAGACAGTCGTCAAGATTATTTGTAACATTTAGACCTAATGAAGAAATTAAAGATGAGATTAGCATTACTAGCGGACATCTTTACAAACCATCTTCCGTTAGTGCGAAATCTGGAAAAAATAATTTTGCTTTTTTTTCGCAAGAAAAATTTGCATGGTTGCTTGATAACAAAGAAGAAAAAAGTTTTATAAAAGTTATGAAAAGAGCTACAAATTTAATAGTCAAGGCTAGAACTATTAAAGGCGCTGAAACAACAGACCACTATTCAATGATGGGTTTTACTAAAGCTTATAATACAGCAAAAAAAACTTGTAGCTAAATGAAAAAGATTGTTCTAGCTTACTCAGGTGGTCTTGATACCTCAATAATATTAAGGTGGCTTCAAGAAAATTATAAAGCCGAAATTATTGCATACACTTCAGATATCGGTCAAGAAATGAACAAAAAAAAGATTATTTATAATGCAAAAAAATTAGGAGTAAGAAATATAATAATTGAAGACTTAAGAAAAGTTTTTGTTAAAGATTATGTATTTCCAATGATTAGATCTCATGCGGTATATGAAGGAGTTTACTTATTAGGAACTTCAATCGCTAGACCACTTATAGCAAAAAGACAAATTCAAATAGCAAAAAAATTTGGAGCTTATGCTGTTTCCCATGGAGCGACAGGAAAAGGAAATGACCAAGTAAGATTTGAGTTAGGTTATGCTTACTTTGGTAAAAAAATAAAAGTAATAGCACCTTGGAGAGAATGGAGCCTTCAATCAAGAACGGACCTGATTAAATACGCCAAGAATAATAATATACCAATATCAAAGGATAAAAAGGGAGCACCTCCATTTTCTATAGATGACAATATTTTTCACACTTCAACAGAAGGTAAGGTGCTGGAAAATCCAAGAAATTCTGCTCCTGAATTTATTTTTCAAAGATCAGTTTCTTTAGATAAAGCTCCTAATAAAAAAACTGTAATCAAAATTACATATAAAAATAGTGATCCTGTTGCAATAAATGGAAAAAAATTAAGTCCTGAAAAATTATTGTCTAAATTAAATACGCTCGCTGGTAAAAATGGAATAGGTAGAGTCGACTTAGTTGAAAATAGGTTTATTGGAATTAAATCAAGGGGCGTATATGAGACACCAGGCGGAACAGTTTTGTACATCGCTCATAGAGCAATGGAGTCTGTAACAATTGATAAGGAAACTGCTCATGCTAAAGAAAGAATAATGCCAGAATATGCTGAGCTTGTTTATAATGGATATTGGTTTTCTAAAAAGAGAATTAAACTTCAAAAAATAATTGACAAAAAAAGAAAACAAGTATCAGGCGAAATTTGGCTGAGTCTTTATAAGGGCAATGTGACTATTCTATCAAGAAGAACAAAAAATAAAGCTTATTCAATGAAAAAAGTTTCTTTTGAGGAAAATAAAACTTTTAATAAGTCAAAAATTGAAAAATTTATCAAGTATCACTCTAAACAGTTAAACAAAGCTTAAAATTCTGATATTAATATTCTAATGAATGCAGCGATTCGAAATATTCAGTTAGTGGCAGTAATTATAGTTTTAGTCTCAACTATAATAGCATTTCTTTTAGAAATTATAAAAATGTACGAAGCGCAAAATGTTACGTTAGCAGATTTACTTTTAATGTTTATATATATTGAAGTGATAGGCTTAGTACGTTCATATTGGGAGTCAAGAGCAGTAAGGGTAATCTATCCTTTAGTAATAGCCATAACAGCATTAGCTAGATATATAATATTGCAAGATAAAGAATCCGACCCTACTAACCTAATTTATCTAGCATCTGCAATCTTAATTGTTTCAATAGCTACTGTGGTTATAAGATTTAGAAGAAGTAAATATTTGAATATTGATAAAGATAAATCTAACGATCTTTAAAACATTCCAAGGTATTTTTTAACAAACAAGCGATAGTCATAGGGCCAACTCCTCCTGGGACAGGTGTTATAGCTTTTACTTTATCTTTTACTTCGTCAAATTTAACATCTCCGACTACTTTGTCTCCAACTTTGTTAATACCTACATCAATTACAATTGAGTCTCTTTTTACCCAGTCACTTTTTACTAGATTTGCCACTCCAACTGCTGCAACTAAAATATCTGCTTTTTGACATTCTTCCTTAAGATTTTCTGTTTTTGAATGCACAATAGTTACAGTACAATTTTCTTTTAAGAGAAGTTGAGCCATTGGTTTGCCATTTAAATTAGATCTTCCAAGTATTACAGCGTGTTGTCCTGACAAATTTTTCAATACTTTTTTTATAAGAAGCAAACAACCTAATGGAGTACAAGGGACAACTGCTTTGTAGCCTGAAGCAAGATTACCAGCATTAATCGGATGAAATCCATCAACATCTTTTGAAGGATTGATTGCATTAATAATCTTTTCCTTACTTATTTGTTTGGGCAAAGGAAGTTGAACTAAAATACCTGAAACATCTTTATTATTATTTAGTTCTTCAATTTTTTCTAATACTTCTTTTTCTGATACTTCTTTAGGATAACGTATTACTTCAGAGTTTATTCCAACTTCTTTAGAATTTTTTTCTTTATTTTTTACATATATTTGACTTGGTGCAAAATCTCCAACCAAAATTACAGACAATCCTGGGACTTTATTTGTTTTTTCTTTAATTAAAGAAATCTCTTTTTTAATTTCTTCTCTCAATAAAGCTGACTCTTTTTTTCCGTCTATAATCATATTTAAAATAAACCTGGCGCAAAAGTTTCGAAAACTAAATTTCTTAGAAACATTAGGCCTAAAATAAGTACTATTGGGGATATATCGATAGATCCTAAATTAGGTAAATACCTTCTTATAAAATTTAATGGTGGATCAGTTAATTTGTAAGAAACATCCAATAATGAATATACAAACCTGTTACTTGTATTTAAAACATTAAATGCAACTAACCAACTTACTACTGCATTAATAATTAAAATCCAAATATAAATTCCAACGACATTGTCAAAAAGTATTAGAAGTGACTTCATCCATTTTTCTCCACATAGATTGAAGTGCTTGGAAAAGCAAAAGATGCATTATTTTTCTCAACAATATTTTTAATTTCCAAAGCAAGAGTGTCTTTTACATTTAACCACTCCTGAAACTGTTTAGTTTTTGTAAAACAAATTAATCTTATATCTATAGAACTTGCAGCAAATTGATCTATTTTTACTGAAAGCATAGTGTTTCCAGATTTAGAAAAATCATCATTATTTTTTATATATTCTTCAATTTGATTTTTTATATTTTTTAATTGTTCACTAGTAGTCTTGTATTCAAGTCCTATCATCCAATTAATTCGTCTATTTGTGGTTTGTGAATTGTTTATTACTGCATTTTCTGCGAATTGAAAATTTGGAATCGTTGCTAAAGATTTATCAAATCTTCTAACAACCGTAGACCTAAAACCAATGCTCTCGACCGTTCCCTCTATTACTCCTTCAACAAATATCCAATCTCCTACTTGAAATCTTCTTTCTACTAATACTAAGATACCTGAAATTAAATTTTTAAATAAATCCTGTGCCCCTAAAGCAACGGCAACACCAAATAATCCTAGACCAGCAATAATTGGGCCAATTTTTATACCCCAAAGTTCTAAAACTGCTGCTGCACCTAAAATTAAGATTAAAACTTTTATAGCTTTAATTATCCAATTTATTAAATCTCTTGAAAGTAAACCTCCAACAGATTTAATGACCACAGACAGAGGGCCAATAATTTGATGAAAGGTCCAAAAAATTAATATTGTAATTAAAGACCTGTTAATTAAATCTATAGAACCGTGTTCTGCTGTTAAATAACTTGTAGAAACAAAAAAACCTAAAACGATTGGGAAAAACTTTGCAGGTCCCTCCATTGAAAAAACTAAAGAATTATCAAATTTATTTGTAGTTTTAGATACATATTTTTCTAATCTTTTAACTACAAATTTAGAAAATATTCCTCTCAAAAAAAGAAAGAAGATAAATATTGTTAAGGCTATAATTATTTCTGAAATATTAACTCCAGATACTCCTTCTTTCCAAACATCTACGAATAAATTTTTAAAATTTTCTAAAACATCCATTATTTATTTTCCTCTAGTTGTAATAATTCGTCTCCTGGATTAAAAATTTCAATTTTTTTCCACCCATTCAATTTAAATATTTCTGCTACTTTTTTACTTATACACATTACTTTAGATTCTGTCATTAATGGATATAAAGAATAATTTTTAATTATCTCAATAAAACTTTGAGCACTTCTTGATGAATATACAAAAATTGTGTCTGGGGGGTAGCTTTCAATAATTTTTTTATTTTCATCATTAAGATCCGTGATTTTATTTGACAAATAATTAACTATTTTTTCAACTCTTATTCCGTCTTTTTTTAGTTCAGTGTCCAAATCTGAAGATAGGTTATCTCCACAAAAATACGCTAAGTTAGAATTTTTATTAATTAAATTTGAGTTTATTATCAAATTTTTTAAAGCATTTACATTGCCACCTGCAGAAATTGTATTTTGATAACCTAATTTTCTAAGAATCCTTTCCGTAATTACGCCGACACAAAAGCAAACTTTATCTTTATCTGAATTTTCAACATTAAGATATCTTATTGCGTTTGCACTTGTAAAAATAAATGCATCATATTTTTTTGAATCTATAGGTTTCATATTATTGGAAGTAATTTTTAATGTCGGTATGTGTATAATTTTATGTCCTAAAGAAAAAAATTTTTCCATTAAGTCTTCTGAATCAATTAAAGGTCTAGTTATTAAAATATTCATCTTTTAAAAGATGCCCCTGCTAATTTTAAAATATTTTCTCCAACTTTTTTTCCTATTTTTAAAAAATCATTCTTGTGAGCAGTATCCTCAAAAATAAAATTTTTTTTACCATCGTCGGAAAATAATTGAGCCCTTAACCTAATTACATCTTTTTCCAACGTAGCATATCCTCCAATAGCTGTGTCACAATCTCCATCTAAAACTTTCAACATTTCTCTTTCGGCTAAAGCGCAGAGCATTGTTTCATTGTTACTAACACTATGTAAAATAGTTTTAATTTTATCGTCATTCTTTCTGCACTGGACTGCTATAATTCCTTGACCAACTGCAGGCAATATTGTTTGAACGTTAAAAAATTGTTTAATTTTTTTTTCAAGGTTTAAACTTTTTACACCAGCTCCTGCAAGAATTATTGCATCTAATTCTCCATCTTCAACTTTTTTTATACGCGTGTCGATATTTCCTCTTATGTTTTTGATAAAAATATTTGGATTAATTAATTTTAATTGTAGCTCTCTTCTTCTTGAGCTTGATCCAATTGTTGAACCTGTTTTTAATTCCTCTAAATTTTTATATTTTTTACTAATAAAAACATCTCGTGGGTCATTTCTTTTTATATAAGCTCCTACTAACAAATCATCATTTTCTTTAGATTCCATGTCTTTCAAAGAATGAATAGCTAAATCAATTTTATTATTTAAGAGTTTTTCTTCAATTTCTTTACAAAATAAATTTTTTCCACCTATCTCAGAAAGTTTTTTATCATGAAATATATCGCCAGAGGTTTTAATAGTTTTTATTATAATATCATCATTTTTTAAATCACTATTTTTTTCTAAAAGTAGTTCTTTCACCTTAGCTACGTAGGCTAATGATAATTTACTACCTCTGGCACCAATTGTAATTTTTCTCATTATTAGTTTATATAATTGATAAATTTATTTTATACTATTCTAAATAATTGCGCATTTATAATGACAAAAAAAATTACATTTTTAGGAATTGAAACAAGTTGTGATGAAACAGCTGCAGCGGTCATTAGAGAAAATGAAAATGGTACTGCTGATATATTGTCAAATGTGGTTTCAAGCCAAATAGATGAACATAAAGAGTTTGGCGGTGTTGTTCCTGAATTAGCTGCGCGGGCACATTTAGAGAATATTGATTTCATAATAAAAAAATCTTTAAATGACAGTAAAATTTCTTTAGACGAAATAGATGGAGTTGCTGCTACGGCTGGCCCTGGTTTAGTTGTTTGTTTAACAGTAGGATTGAATGTTGGAAAATCAATAGCTGCATTTTCTAATAAACCTTTTATAGGTGTTAATCATTTAGAAGGGCACGCACTTAGTCCTGGTTTAGAAAATAAAATTAAGTTTCCATATTTGCTTCTTTTAATTTCAGGAGGCCATACACAATATTTGATTGTTAAAGAAGTAAATCGGTATGAGCAATTAGGAACAACAATTGATGATGCTCTTGGAGAGGCTTTTGATAAAACTGCTAAAATGTTAAACCTTGGTTATCCTGGTGGACCAAGTGTTGAAAAATTTTCAAAATTAGGTGATAAAAATTACTATAAGTTACCAGAGCCAATTATTAATAAAGCAGGATGTAATCTATCCTTTGCTGGTTTAAAAACTGCTGTATTGAGAGAATCCAAAAAAATTAATGGAGAAAAAAAACTTAGATACAATCTTGCAGCGTCTTTTCAAAATACTATTAATAAAATTCTTTATAAAAAAACTAAAATAGCAATAGAAATGTTTAAAGAAAAAACTAAAAAAAAAGAAGTTCAACTAATAGTAGCTGGTGGTGTTGCAGCAAACAGTTCAATTAGAGAAAATCTAAATAGACTTACAAAAGAAATAAATTTAAAAATTATTTATCCTGACGTAAGATTTTGTGGAGATAACGCTGCAATGATTGCTTGGGCTGGAATAAAGAGATTTAATAAAAAATTAATTAATGATTTAAACATTCCTGCAAAATCTAGATGGCCTTTAGATGAAAAGGCGCCATATATGAAAGGTCCAGGACTAAAACTTTAACATAAAATTAAAATATTTTATTATAAGTTTTTGTAAAAAAATCTATTATATCATCTTTGTGATAAGTATTCTCATTTAATACTCTTGCATAATATCTTTTATTATATTTTTTATTTATTTTAAATTTAAATTTATCTTTTTTATTATAAAAAAATATATCAGCTTCATTTTTTAAAATTCCTTTTTTTGATTGATGTTCAATTTTTACAATTTTTTTAATTTTTAAGTTAGTTTTTCGAAAGAATCGTTTAACGTCTTTTACTGTGTGATTTTTTTGATAAGCAGATCTTTGTTTAATTATTGATGACTCCATTTCTCCTTCAGAAACATTATTAATATTTTTTTTAAGACCTTTAAGAACATTCAAATCATGTCCTTGGGTGTCTATGTGTAAAAAATTTATGTGTTTAATTTTGTGTTTATTCATAAAATCATAAAGTGTTATAACCTTGACCTTAATTTTTTTTACTACTTTAAAAATATCATAATATCCTGGCCAAGATTTTTTAATATTTTTTGATAAATTATTTAACGAAGACACTCTGTTATTGTTAGATATATTGAAGAGCGCTATTTTATTTTTATTACTAACTGCATAATTGTGGATTTGGTAATTATGTATTGATATTCCTTTCCTTTTTTCCAATTTTTTTTTAAGTTTTTTAATAGTCATTATTAATTGAGGATTAGCTTCAAAAGCGTGGATAAAAAAATCCTTATTGTTTAAAGCTAAAGCAAGACCGTCAGCACCATCGTTAGCTCCTACATCAAAAATATATTTTTTATATTTAAATTTCATAAATAAGTTTTATAACATACTTCATGTGTGGTAAAATTAAGAAAATATAAAAAAATTAAATGCAGTATTGGTTAATGAAATCTGAACCAGATGTTTGGTCTATTGAACAACAAAAAAAAGCTGGGGCCAAAGGAGCTACATGGGATGGAGTTAGAAATTATCAAGCAGCAAATAACCTTAAAAAAATGAAAAAAAATGATTTGTGCTTTTTTTATCATTCAAACATTGGAAAAGAAATTGTTGGTATAGTTCAAGTAATTCGAACAGCCTTTATAGATAAAACAGACCCTAAAAAAAGATTTGTTGCTGTTCAAGTTAGGTTTGTTGAACAACTTAAAAAGGCTGTAACACTTGAAAAAATTAAAAAAAATAAGCATATATCCCATTTACCAATCATAAAACAAAGTAGATTATCAGTAATGCCTGTAGACTATAAAAGCTGGAAAATAATAAATAAAATGAGTAAAGTTTAAAAAATTCGAAAAAAAGGAATTTCGTGAGCAAAAGAAGTAAAAGAAATAAATCTAGAAAAGTAAAAAGAAATAAATCTAGAAAAGTAAAAAGAAATAAATCTAGAAAAGTAAAAAGAAATAAATCTAGAAAAGTAAAAAGAAATAAATCTAGAAAAGTAAGAAAAAATAAAAAAAGTTCTAATAAACAAATTATCAAACAAGATAGTGAAGGAAACACTATAATAAAAGTTTCTGAATCTTGGTCAAAACAAGCTCTAGTTAATAAGTCAAAATATCAAAAAAAATATAATTTATCTGTAAAAGAAAATGATAAATTTTGGGCAAAAGAAGGGAAAAGACTATCCTGGATGAAGCCATATTCAAAAATTAAAGATATAAAATACAGTAAGGAAGATGTAAAAATTAAATGGTTTTATGACGGCACATTAAATGCTTCGGCCAATTGTATTGATCGTCATTTAAAGAAGAATGGAAATAAAACTGCAATTATTTGGGTTGGGGACGATCCTTCAGATCAAAAAAAGATTTCTTATAAAGAATTGCATAAAAATGTTTGCAAAGCAGCTAATGGTTTAAAAAATATAGGAGTCAAAAAAGGGGATAGAGTAACAATATACTTAACTATGATTCCAGAATTAGCATACACTATGCTAGCTTGTGCAAGAATAGGTGCAGTTCATTCGATAATATTTGGTGGTTTTTCTCCAGATTCTATTGCTACAAGAATTAATGATTGTGAGTCCGATTATTTAATTACTGCAGATGAAGGAGTTAGAGGTGGAAAAATAATTCATCTTAAAAAAATTGCTGATGAAGCATTGCTTCAATGTCCAGATGTTAAAAAATGTGTCGTGGTAAAAAGAACCGGTAATCAAGTAAACTGGGATCAAGAAAGAGACGTTTCATACGAAGAAATAACTTCAAATGTTTCAAATAAATGTGAGCCAGAAGAGATGGGTGCGGAAGATCCTTTGTTTATTCTTTACACTTCAGGTTCTACTGGTAAACCCAAAGGGGTTTTACACACTACTGGAGGGTATTTAGTCTATGCTTCAATGACGCATCAATATGTTTTTGATTATAAGAGTAAGGATATATATTGGTGTACAGCTGACATTGGTTGGGTAACCGGACACAGTTATATCATATACGGACCTTTAGCTAACTGTGCTACAACTATAATGTTTGAAGGTATTCCAAATTATCCTGATAGTTCAAGATGGTGGCAGATAATAGATAAATATAAAGTAAATACATTTTATACTGCTCCAACTGCAATTAGAGCCTTGATGAAAGAAGGTGACTCCCCTGTAAAAAAAACTAGTAGAAAATCATTAAAATTATTAGGAACCGTAGGTGAACCGATTAATCCTGAAGCGTGGATGTGGTACTATAATACTGTAGGGGAATCTAGATGTCCAATAGTTGATACTTGGTGGCAAACCGAAACAGGTGGAATATTAATTTCTCCTCAACCCGGAGCTATTGATTTAAAACCCGGATCTGCGACAAAACCGTTTTACGGAATAAAACCTGTCTTAGTTGATGAAGCTGGTAAAATAATTAAGGGTGCTGGAAAAGGAAGATTGTGTTTGGCAAATTCATGGCCTGGACAAATGCGGACTGTTTATGGAGATCATGATAGATTTATAAAAACTTATTTTTCTCAATTTGATGGTAAGTATTTTACGGGTGACGGCTGTAGAAGAGATAAAGATGGTTATTACTGGATAACAGGTAGAGTTGATGACGTAATAATAGTTTCTGGACACAATTTAGGTACTGCAGAAATTGAAAGTGCATTTGTAGCTCACAATAGAGTTGCTGAAGCAGCTGTAGTTGGATTCCCTCACGATATTAAAGGAAATGGATTATATTGTTATGTGACTTTAAATACTGGGGAACAGCCAAGTGGAGATTTAGAAAGAGAACTTAAACTTTGGGTAAGAAAACAGATTGGACCTATAGCAACTCCAGATATAATTCAATTTTCTAGTGGTTTGCCAAAAACAAGATCTGGAAAAATAATGAGAAGAATTTTAAGAAAGATAGCCGCTAACGAACACAATGAATTAGGCGATACAACAACTTTAGCAGATCCTAGCGTGGTTGATCAATTAATTGAAAATAGACAAAATAAAAATTAATTAAAATATAATTTTTTTGTTAAATCTTTAAATTCATTTTCAACCAAATTCCATTTTAATTTTATTGAATTTAAAACAATTTCTTTATCTAAAATTTTTAACTCATCTGCGATAGGAGACCATTTATAAAGTGCAAGACCACTATTTTTAAAAGGATTATTTCTATGATAGTTTTGCCAGTCAATATTTTGAATTCTACTTTTAAATTCTGATATTGATTCTTCAAAAAGTTTATTTTCAAGTCCATTTTTTTTTTCATTTTCTAAAATAGAAAAGTAAATTTTTTCAGCATCATTCTGTTTTAAATTTTTTTGATCTATTAAATAAGAAAAAACATAGAGAGTGCAGTCTGAAATTGAATTAACATATATATTCCATTTTGCTATATTAATTGAATTAGAAAAAACTTTGTCTTCAAACATCATTGCATACCTAGTTCCTATTCTTGTTTTAACATAACCATACAAAGTAGTTTGAGTAACATGGGCTGATCTCTCTTGAATGAAATTCTGAAGTTGATCTAAAGATTGAATATTTTGAAATTTGCTCGTAATTTTTTTAATTGGAAATACATAGTTTCTTACGTCTTTTAATGTATTTATTATATTTTCTAAATTCAATTTCACGTTGTATTTTAAATAAGCCTTATTTATATAGTCTTTGTAGCATTTCATTCTGGTTTTGAAATGATTTTTTCTCTTTTAATTGATCTTTAGATGGGTATGATCTTCACCATTAGTATTACTATTTACGTAAAAAGTAAAAAAAAGGGGGAAAAATGTCAAACAAAGACGCTTATTGGGCGAAGACTAAGAGCCACATGATAATTACATTGGTTCTTTGGTTCTTCTTCTCATTAGTAATTTTTATGTTTGGTTCTGAACTAAACACAATGTCTTTTCTTGGGTACCCACTCGCTTATTACATGACGGCGCAAGGATCACTTCTTGCATTTGTAGTAATGTTGTTTTGGACTGCCAATAAACAAGAGAAGATCGATGAGGAACATGGTTACTCAGAAAGAGAGGATGACTAATGTTTAAAGGTGGATTTATACAAAATCTTCCAAAGATATATGGTCTTTACACTGGAGGGTTCGCAGTATTCATTTTATTGATGGCTATTGCTGAACAAGCAGGAGTATCAGCAAAAAATATCGGAGTGATGTTTGTTGCTTTTACAGTTTTGATTTATGCCTTTATTGGTTATTTATCAAGAACCGTCCAAGTAGATGCTTATTATGTTGCTGGAAGACAAGTGCCTACCGTATTTAACGGGATGGCAACTGCAGCTGACTGGATGTCAGGTGCATCATTCGTAGCCTTAGCGGGTGGAGTTTATTACGGAGGTTATACTTATATGGCCTTCTTAGTAGGTTGGACAGGTGGTTATGTGCTTGTAGCAACTTTGTTAGCTCCATATCTAAGAAAATTTGGATGTTATACGGTTCCTGATTTTATCGGAACACGATACGGTGGTAATTTCGTAAGAGCTTGCTCTGTATTCGTGCTTTTCATAGCTTCATTTACTTATGTGACAGCACAAATTAATGCTACGGGAACAATTGCTTCAAGAGCACTAGGTATTCCATTCGAACTAGGAGTTTGGGTTGGACTAATTAGTATCTTAATCTGTTCTATGTTAGGTGGAATGAGAGCTGTAACATGGACACAGGTAGCTCAATACATCGTATTAATCATTGCTTACTTACTACCAGTTTTCTGGATAAGTAATAAAATTGGTGCAGGAGTATTTCCTCACTTAATGTTAGGCGATGAAGTTGCGAGATTGGGTGAACTTGAACAACAATTTGGACTAGTTAAAAACAGCGCCGCAGATATTAAAGCAGCTGGAGTACCAGGAGGATTGAAATATATCTCTGGACCTCACTCTGCAGTACCTGATGGTGGAATGGCAGTGTGGAAATACTTATCGCTTGCGATTTGTATGATGGTAGGAACAGCATCGTTACCTCATATTCTTATGAGATACTTTACGACTCCTTCTGTTAAAGCAGCTAGAAAATCAGTAGCATGGTCGCTATTCTTTATCTTCTTGCTTTATTCATCAGCGCCAATGTTAGCAACTTTGTCTAAACTTGCTTTAATGGATCCTAACTTACCTACTGGAATTATTGGAAAATCTATTTCTGAAGTTCAAAGTATTGCGTGGGTACAGAACTGGTCAGCTGTTAAACAAGTATTCATAGCAGACTTTAATGGTGACGGTATACTTCAGTTAAACGAATGGTTTATGAGAGGTGACGTTGTAGTATTAGCTACTCCAGAAGTAGCGGGACTACCGTTTGTAATCTCAGGACTTGTGTTTGCTGGTGGTATGGCTGCCGCTATGTCAACTGCAGATGGATTAGTTCTTGCGATATCAAATGCTTTATCACATGATATTTACTACAAAATAGTAAATCCCAAAGCTGATACAGCAAAAAGACTAATCGTTGCTCGTGTGCTTCTAGTAATAATCGGTGCCGCAGGTGCTTACATAGCTTCATTTAGGCTTACAAGTATCTTAGGTTCGGTTGCATGGGCTTTTGACTTTGCAATGTCAGGTCTATTCTTCCCACTTGTACTAGGTGTATGGTGGAAGAGAGCTACTAGACAAGGTGCGATTGCCGGAATTATCACTGGAATATTATCAGGATTATTTTACCTATTATGGGTATATCCTAAATTCTCAGTGCCAATTTTTGGTGGCGTAAATGATCCATTCTTAGGTATAGATCACTTAAGATTTGGAATGATTGGAGCACCTATCTGTTTAATCACAATGGTTGTAGTCAGTTTAATGACTAAAGAACCAGATGCGGCTACTCAGAGAATGGTTGACGAAACTAGAATACCTACAGGTAAAGCTATCTTAGGTAAACAACACTAGTAACTAAACTATAAAAAATTAAAGGGGCGATTATTTCGCCCCTTTTTTTTGGTAAAAAATGATATCTTAATATTATGATACCTACTTGGATTATTGTTGTAGACTACGTACTTGGTATGATTATGTGGACCTTAATTGGTCGAGCTTTTATGAATATATTTCAAAGAGAAGATTCTACGTTTTTTTTCATGAGAGTTTTTGTTAAATATACTAATCCTATAATAAATTTATTTAAGTTTATTACACCTAGCTTTTTATTTGGTCCCTTTATAGCACTATATGTGGCTTGGTTTTTCTATCTTTTTAGATTTTACGCTATGCCTTATTTATTAGGATATGATGTTTGGGGAATGTTAGCTTTTCCACTAGAGAGTGATTTTTCCAAACAACTTTACAGATTATTTAATTAACAGCTTATTTTTTTGACAACTTTCAAGATTAAAATATAAATGTAGATATGGAATCTTCAATAAAAATATCTCCCTCTATTTTATCTGCTAATTTTAGCAAATTAGGAGAGGAAGTAATATCTCTAGAAAAAGCTGGTGCTGATTATATTCATATTGATGTAATGGATGGACATTTTGTTCCGAATATAACAATAGGCCCGGAAGTTATTAAGAAATTAAGACCGATTACTAAAAAAATATTTGATGTACATTTAATGATTGCTCCAGTTGATAATTTTATAAAAGATTTTGCTGAAGCAGGATCAGACATAATTACTTTTCATCCAGAGGCTACGGAAAACATGGAAAAAACTATAAAGCTAATAAGAGATCAAGGAAAAAAAGTTGGAGTCTCATTAAAACCAAAATCAAGCATAGATTTAATTAAAGATTACTTAAATAAAGTAGACTTAATTTTAATTATGAGTGTTGAGCCTGGATTTGGGGGTCAAAAATTTATGCCTAATGTTTTGGAAAAACTAAAAAAAATAAAAAAAATTATTACAGAAAAAAAATTAAATATAGAGATAGAAATTGATGGTGGAATAAATTTTGAAAATTGTAAATTAGCTAAGGATGCAGGTGCAAATGTTTTAGTCTCTGGCTCAACTATTTTTAAAGAGAATAGTGGTAATTTAAAAAAAAATATAGGCCTTCTTAGAACCAATTAGAAATGCCAAATTTAAAAAGTGCTTACTTTTACTTTTTAGCAATAAAAATAAACCTCACAAAGATAGTTAAAAAATTATATTATACATCAAATTTTTATTATAAATCTTTAGAGTCTAAATTACCTAAGCAGTTTTATTTTTTTCCGAACTCTTTTCTTCTCTCGTCTATTGCTAGTTACAAAAATTTTTCTTTCAAAATCTCAGAAATAGACACGAATAGTTTTTGGGAAAAGAAAATTAGTGATTTTGAACAAAGAAAACTTAATAGTTTTTTTTGGTTGAATTTAATTGATAGAAAAAATGATAGTTTAATTATTCAAAAAATAATTACTTCTTGGATAGAAAAAAATAATCAATATAAAAATAATATTTGGGAAAATTCTGTAATAAGTAGAAGAATTATAAGTTGGATTTTAAACGCTGATATTATTTTTAATAATACAAATGCTTATTTTAAAGAAAAATTTTTGAATTCAATTATAATTCAAACTAATCACTTAAAGAAAAATATTAAATTTGAAAAAAACTATTCAAAAAAAATAGAAATTATTACAGCCATATTACTCTCTGGACTGGTTTTTAAAGACTATAAAGATAATTACGATAAAAGTATTAAAGATTTAGAAAAAATAATTAATGAATTTTTTGATATAAATGGTTTTCCAGTAAGTAGGAATCCAAGTCATTTGATAAAATTTTCAAAGTATTTAATTCTTATTAAAGAATGTACAAAAGATGCTCAGGAATATGTTCCAAATTTTTTAGATGAAATAATTGAAAAAAATTTAAGTTGTATCAAGAAGATTTTAACGCCAGATAATAAGCTTCCGTTATTTAATGGTAGTACAGAAATAAACCTAGAAAATTACTTTAATTACATAAAGAGTTTAAATTATAAAATTAAGACAATTAATGATTCTGTTGGTGGTATTGAAATATTACGACATAAAAAAAATATAGTTTTTTTTGATATTGGATCTCCGCCACAAAAAAAATTTTCAAGAGCTTATCAGTCTGGGCCTTTGTCTTTTGAATATTACATAGATGGTAAAAAAATAATTACTAACTGTGGTTTTGGTTACAATATTTCAAAAAAAGCAATGCTATTAAGTAGGCTTACTTCTGGTCAAACAACACTTAATTTGAATGATACTTCAGTTGTAAAATTTGAAAGAAATAAATTTATTAATAGAGCTTTTGGTAATTCAATCAAAGAATCTTTCAAAATCTATGAAGCAAATTTAGTAAACAATGATCAAGAAATAAAATCTGGTGCTTCTCATGATGCTTATGAAAAATTAGCTGGATATATTCACAGAAGAGAAATTAGAATTGAAAAATCAACTAATAATTTATTTGGAGTGGAAAAGTTAATAAAAAAAAACAATAAAAAAGCAAAATTTGAAATTAGATTTCACTTATACCCAGGAATAGACGCCGTAAAAACAATGAGTGGAAATAGTGTACTTATTCAATTAAGTAAAAATATATCACTTATTTTTTCAGTAAAAAATGAGGAGCTATCTGTAGAAAAAAGTATATTTTTAGGTGGAAATAAAATATTAAATAATCTTAGTATTGCAATAACTGGATATCTAAACAATGAAGACAAAACAGTTAATTGGGAAATAAAAAAAAAAATATAATATGCTTCAAAAAATTAAAACTGCTCTAATATCTGTATCAGACAAATCTGACCTTGCTCCTGTTCTTAAAGTTTTAAAAAAATATAAAATTAAGATCATAAGTTCAGGTGGTACATATAAAACCATTAAAAACTTAGGTTATAAATGTACTGAAGTTTCTGATTATACTGGATTTAATGAAATGCTTGATGGTCGAGTTAAAACACTACATCCAAAAATTCATGCCGGAATTCTTAATGACAGATCAAATGATAAACACAAAAGAGAGATGAACAAGCAAAACTTTCCATCAATTGATTTGATTATAGTAAATTTTTATCCGTTTCAAAAAATAGTTACTAGCACTAATAATCCAAATAAAATTATAGAAAATATTGATATAGGTGGTCCTACAATGGTTAGATCTGCAGCGAAAAATTTTAAAAACGTTTTAATCATAACAAATAAAAAAGATTATAAAAGTCTAATTGAAGAAATTTCAATAAACCAAGGAAAAACTAGTTTAAAATTTAGAGAATTTTTTTCATCAAAAGCATTTGGTTTAACAGCCTACTACGACTCAATGATATCAAGTTGGTTTAACAAAAAACTAAACATTAAGTTTCCTGATAGAAAAACTATTTTTGGAAGAAAATTAAGTCAATTAAGATATGGAGAAAACCCCCATCAGAAAGGTTCTATATATATTAATGACTTTAATGATAAGGAAATAGGCTTTAAAATTCTTGGAGGTAAAGAACTGAGCTATAATAACTATAATGATATTTTTTCATCTTTAGATATTCTTTTTTCTATAAAGAGTTTTTCAAATACTGTTATTATTAAGCATGCAAACCCTTGCGGTGTTTCTTCGAATTCTTCAGCAGTAAAATCTTTTATAAATGCTTTTAGTTGTGATCCTTTAAGTGCTTTTGGTGGTGTAGTAGCCTGCAATTATAAAATCAATCAACGTTTAGCTAAGGAAATAAATAAAAGATTTTTTGAAGTAATTTTAGCTAAGGGATATGATACTAAAGCAATTAAAATATTAAAAAGTAAAAAAAATTTAAGAATAATTGATATTTCAAAATATAAACATGTAAATAAAATCTCTATTAAAAATTTTAATTCTTCTTTTTTACTTCAAGAAAAAGATAATTATATTTTTAAAAAAAAAGATTTAAAATGTGTCACAAAACTCAAGCCAACTAAGAAAGAAATGAAAGAGATAGAGTTTGCATTTAATATATGCAAATTTGTAAAATCAAATGCAATAGTTTTAACAAATAATTCATCCACAATTGGCATAGGTGCTGGCCAAGCAAGTAGATTGGATAGCTGTAAGATTGCAACACAAAAGGCTAAAAAGTTTCAACCTAAAAAAATTAAATCATCAATAGCGGCCTCAGATGCTTTTTTTCCATTTGCAGATGGAATTAAAACTTTAATTTCAGCTGGCGTTACAATAATTGTACAACCAGGTGGCTCTATTAGAGACAAAGAAGTCATTAACGCAGCAAATAAAGCAAATATTAAAATGATATTAACTGGTATGAGACATTTTAATCACTGATTAAATTTTATCTATTTTAGCTGCTAAAATGAAGTCGCTTTCCGCAAGACCCTTTATTGCATGTGTATAAATCTTAATTTTTGCATATCCCCAGCCATAAAGAATATCTGGATGATGACCTTCTTTCTCAGCAACTTGTCCAACTTTGTTTACAAAGTTTTGACTTTCTATAAAATTTTGAAATTTAAAATCTTTAATTATAAAAAAACTTTTTTCTTTATTGCTTTCTACGTTCCACCCATCAACTTTTTTTAGGTATTTATGTATTTCAGATGTGTCAAAAGCAGGAATATTTCCGTCACAAGCTACACATTTTTTTTTATAAAGTTCAGTCATTTAATAAAATGGAGCGGGCTAAGGGATTCGAACCCTCGACCTTCTCGTTGGCAACGAGACGCTCTACCAC
>JBJLCZ010000007.1:0-59671 GCA_045567335.1 Candidatus Pelagibacteraceae bacterium | reverse complement strand
CAAGTGCGGGCTCATCTTTTGGCATTAAAACTTTCCCTGTAAAGGCTTATCCGGTATTAGCACAAGTTTCCTCGTGTTATTCCGAACCAAAAGGCAGATTCCCACATTATACTCACCCGTTTGCCACTCAGTATTGCTACTGCGTTCGACTTGCATGTGTTAGGCGTGCCGCCAGCGTACGTTCTGAGCCATGATCAAACTCTCAAGTTTAATAACGGCGCACACTAGCTTTAATAACTTTAGTTGCATGAACTAAAGTTACTTTCGTTAAAGTGTGTACGACAATTTCTTTGTTAACCTAACCGTCCACACTTCTCTTCTTAAAAATTTACAATTTAAAAAAGCTAAGATTTCTCACGAAATCTGCACACCTTTAGCAATGATAAAAAATCTTTACTTTGAGGTGAGCGCTCGTTTTATTACAATTGTGTGATAAGTCAAGGCGTATATTTATTAAAAAATACAATAAAATAAGGCCTTATTTAAGGGATAACGTTGCAATGAAGAAATAATTTTTATAGAAAACAACTATGACGATAAAGAATTTATTTAATAAATTTGAGAGCTATTTTTATAATTTTTCCCAAAAAAAAAGAGATCTGGATGTTAATTTATTCAAAAAATATTCTATATATTTTCTTTCATTTATTTTAATTTTTATTTGTTATCTCTTTTTTTCAAATCAAGTAAATAATTTTAACGAAGTGAAAAAAAAAAATTTTGAAAATTTAGTTGAATCTAATGAATTTGAAAACTTGAGTAATTATTTTCTTTCAACATTACGCAGCCCTTATAAAGAATATAAATACACTATAAAGAATAATGATAGCATTGAAAAAATATTAACTTCATTTGATATATTAGAAAGTGAAAAAAATATAATTATTAGATAAACTTAGAGAAAAAAAACTTTCTAATATTTATACTGGAAGAGATATATCGATCGTTTTAAAAAAAAATTCACAGAATTATAATGAGGTAGTTAATATTTTATATCCTGTATCCAATACTTTAAGCATTGAGATAAGGAAAAACAATGAAAATTTTACGGTCAAAGAAAATATTATTAAATTAAATAAGAAAGAAGTTGTTGTAAAAAATAAAATTAAAAATAATTTATATAGTGCTGCAGTTGAGGTTGGAATTGAACCAAATATAATAATAGAATTTGCAAGAGTTTACGGCTTTGAAATAGATTTTCAAAGAGATATTAGAAAAGATGATTGGTTTGAAATTTACTATGAAAAATTTTTAGACGATAATGATATAGTTAAAGATACAGGCAAAATTATTTACGCTTCTATGTATGTAAATAATAAAGAAATAAATTTATATAATTTTAAATACAAAAATGAAACTGGATACTATGATTTGAATGGAAGAAGTATAGTTAAATCTTTAATGAAAACTCCAATCAATGGAGCTAGATTGTCTTCTAGGTTTGGAATGAGAAAACATCCTATATTAGGTTACAACAAAATGCATAGAGGAACTGATTTTGCAGCACCTTCTGGTACTCCTATAATGGCTTCTGGGAGTGGAACAATAACAAGGGCTAGATGGTGTGGAGGTGGTGGTAATTGTGTAAAGATTCGACATAACTCAACTTATGAAACTATTTATGCTCATATGAAAAACTTTGCAAAAGGAATTAAAGAAGGAAGAAAAGTAAGACAAGGACAAATTATTGGTTATGTAGGTTCAACCGGAATGTCTACTGGACCCCATCTTCATTATGAAGTTGTTGTAAATGGAAAAAAAGTAAACTCGCAAAGATTAAAATTACCTTCAGGTAAAATATTAAAAGGTGATGAGAGAAAAGAATTTGAAATTGAAAGAATTAAAATTGATTTAAAATTATCTGAATTAAGGTAGTTTTATTATTTTTTTTCAACAAAATTTTGCATAGCAGTATTTTCTTTTTGAATTTCAGCAACACCGTCTTTTACAGCCTCTTTTTTTTGGTCATCTTTAATATTCGTAACAGAGGTTTTTACTTTTGAATTTAATTCTGAAAGTCTTCTAGAGTAATGGTCAGCATGTTGTAAATAATTTTCTACTAAAACAGGGTCCCCCATGCTTTGGGCATCTTTTGCTAATTGTTGATATTTTTGAATTGTTTTTTCAACACTAAAAGGATTTGTCATAGAGCCATTTCTATTAAAATTTATGTTGCCAACATTGCTTTGAAAGTGACCATTATTATTTCCTCTAGATCCGTTATTCCTTCCTCTAAAACCATTTTTATTTTGTCTTGGTCTAAAAGTTCTTCTTTTTTGATTGTTCATAATTTTAAGGATACGTGAATATTTTTAACTAATTGTCAAATGTTGTTAGTATGCATCTAATATTATTCTGGTAATCTTTTATTAAATATTTTATCTTAAAGCCATTAAATTTCAATATATGTGAAATTTTTTTAAACTGCCCATTTCCAATTTCAAGAGCTAACATACCTTTTCTCTTTAAGATACTTGTTGATTTGTAAATAACTTTTTTAATTACGTCAAGCCCATCATTTCCTCCATCAAGAGCCAATCTAGGCTCATATTTCTTCACATCATCTGCAAGATTTTTTATTTTATGAGTACATATATAGGGTGGATTTGAGACAATTAGGTCAAATTTATAATTATATATATCTTTTAAAGCTCTAACATGAAATTTAGCACGAGATACTAATCCAAAATTTAAAGAATTTTTTTGTGCTATTTTTGAGGCATTTTTTGATATATCAATCCCTATTCCTGAACTTTTTTTTAATTCTTCTAAAATTGATAACAATATACATCCAGATCCAGTTCCTATATCTAAAATAAATATCTTCTTATTTTTAAAAAATTGTACAATCTTTTCTATCAAAAGCTCTGTCTCGGGTCTTGGTATTAAAGTATCATTATTTACATAAAATTTTTGATTCCAAAAATCTTTTTTATTTAAAATATAGGCTATCGGTTCATTTTTAGCTCTTCTTAGAATTTTTTTTTTAAATACTAATATGTCATTATTTGTAACCTCTAAGTTCTAGGTTGGTGAGTAAATCTTCTCTACTTCTATTTAATACATTAGATAAAATTAATTCTGAGTCTAAAATTGATGTAGAAATTAAATTCTTTTTTAATTTCTTTGTTCCAATATTAATTAATTTTGATGCTAGCATTATTTAAGTTCTTGTAGTTTTAAGTCTTGTTCTTTTAGCCTTAAACCTTCGTTCATTTCTTGATGTATCTCTCCACTTAAAAATTCATTTAATTTATGAAGAGTCATATTGATTCTATGGTCTGTGACTCTGCCCTGAGGAAAATTGTAGGTTCTGATTCTTTCTGATCTATCGCCAGATCCTATTTGACTTTTTCTATTAGATGACCTTTCTTTATCTTTTTTAAGTTTTTCAGAATCGTAAACTCTTGCCCTCAAAATTTTTAAAGCTTTAGCTTTATTTTTATGCTGGGATTTTTCATCTTGTTGACTAACAACCACACCTGTAGGTAAATGAGTTATTCTTACAGCGCTATCAGTAGTGTTAACTGATTGTCCTCCTGGACCTCCTGCTCTAAAAACATCAATTCTTAAATCTGAATCTTTAATTTGTACATCAACTTCTTCTGCTTCGGGTAAAACAGCTACAGTTGCAGCTGAAGTGTGAACCCTTCCTTGGGTTTCAGTTGATGGAACTCTTTGAACTCTATGTACTCCGGACTCATACTTTAAATAAGAATAAATATTATCTCCATTAACAGAAAATATAACCTCTTTATAGCCTCCAGCTTCACTTTTTGAAATATTGATTATTTCCATTTTCCATTTTTTTTTAGAACACACTTTTTCATACATTTTAAATAAATCTGAGCAAAATAAAGTTGCCTCCAAACCTCCAGTTCCTGCTCTAATTTCTACGATAGCATTTTTTTGATCATCGCTATCTTTTGGAAGTAAAAAAATCTTTAGCTTATTTTCATAATCCTCTCTTTTTTTTTTAATTTCAGAAACTTCTTTTACCGCAAGCGAAACCATTTCTTTATCACTATTCTTATCATTTATAATTTGTTCAATATCTTTTTGTTCTATATCAAACTTTAAATAATCTCTTGCGATTTTAATTATATTTCCCAAATCAGAATATTCTTTAGATTTAGTAGCATAGGTTTTAGGATCAATATTTCCTGATGAAAGATCTTTTTCAATGTTATTATGCTTAGCAACTATTGCTTCAATTTTTTCTCTGGGTATCATTATTTAGTTATTTTTTTCTTTTACTTTTTCTTCAACTAATTTAACTATTTTTTCCACAATTTCATTGCTTGGAACTTTTGTATGAGGTACACCAGATAGATACAACAAATTTTTATCTTGCCCTCCACCAGTTAAACCTATTTCGGTTTGAGCAGCTTCCCCAGGTCCGTTAACAACACAACCAATAACAGATAATGTAATAGGTGTTTTAATGTGTGAAAGCTTACTTTCTAAAATTTTTACCGTCTCAATTACTGGAAAAGCTTGTCTAGCGCAAGATGGACAAGAAATTATTTGAACTCCTCTTGATCTAATACCCAAAGACTTCAATATTTCATATCCTGCCTTTATTTCTTCTAGAGGGTCCGCAGATAAAGAAACTCTTATTGTATCTCCGATTCCCTTCATTAATAACTGCCCTAATCCAATAGATGATTTTATGCTTCCTGTTAATAATCCTCCAGCCTCTGTCACTCCTATATGGAGAGGATAATCACAAGAGTTTGAAAGTTGTTCATAAGCTTTTATTGCTAAAAATACATCTGAGGATTTAACGCTTATTTTAAAATTAAAAAAATCATTATCTTCTAACAATTTAACATTATACATAGCGCTCTCCACCAAAGCCTCTGGACAAGGTTCTTTATATTTTTCCAACAAAGATTTATCTAAAGATCCAGCGTTCACACCAACTCTAATTGAACAGTTGTAATCTTTAGCTGCTTTAGTAATTTCTATAACTCTGTCTGATGAACCGATATTTCCTGGATTAATCCTTAAACAGGCAGCTCCATTTTTAGCAGCTTCTAAAGCTCTTTTGTGATGAAAATGAATATCTGCTACTATTGGTACGTTAACATTTTTAATTATATCTTTTAAAGCACTTGTTGATTTTTCATCAGGACATGAAACTCTTACTATGTCAGCTCCTGCATCCTCTAAATCATTAATTTGTTTTATAGTTGATTTAATATCAGTTGTAAGCGTATTCGTCATTGATTGAACTGTTATTATTGAATTACCTCCTACCGGAACATTTCCAACTTTAATAAGTTTGGTTTTTTTTCTAAAGATATTTCTGTGAGGTCTAACTTCCATTTTCAATCTAATTCAAAAATTGTATGCAATTTTTTCACTGCTTTTAAAGTATCTTGATCATTTATAATTACAGATATCTTAATTTCTGATGTTGAAATTGCTAAAATATTTATATTATCCTTAGCTAATGCCCGAAAACATTTTATAAGTAACTCCTGGAGTTGAAACCATACCAGCTCCGACAATTGATATTTTTTGAAACTTTATCATTTTTTAAAAAGTTCTAAATATTTTATTTTTTTTATTATTTTTAATAATTTCTAATGTTTTACTAAGATCAACTCTTTTAATGGTAAATGTCAAATCAGTAGTTTTTACCATCTGAAGATATATTTTGTATAACCATATCAACGTTTATTTGGCCTTTGCTCAAAGGCTCCAAAAATATCTGCAGCTACTCCTGGCTTATCTTGAACACCAACTAAAGTTATTTTAGCGTCATCTTTTGAATAAGCAACTCCAGTAATGCTTTTTGTATAATCAATATTTTCTTTGTTGAATATTTCTGTTCCTTTTCTATTGGTAAAAGTAGACTTTACCTCTAAAGGAATGTTGTACATCATGGCAGTTTGAACTGCAGATGGTTGCATTACTTTAGCTCCTAATGAAGAAAGCTCAAGCATTTCTTCATAAGATATCTTTTCTATTTTTTTTGCTACAGGAACTTTGTTCGGATCAGTAGAGTAAACACCATCAACATCAGTATAGATTTCACAACTATCAGTGCTAAAAATTTTTGCTACTGCAACAGCTGTTGCGTCTGAACCACCTCTTCCTATTGTTGTTATTTCACCTAAACTTGAGATGCCTTGAAAGCCAGGAATTACAGCTATTCCTCCTTCAGATAAAAATTCATTAATTTTATTAATATTAATATTAACAATTCTTGAATTAGCGTGATTGCCCTCTGTGAGTATTGGTATTTGCCAATTCATCCAAGATTTAGCTTTGAGGCCTAATTCATTTAAGGCTCCTGCAAACAGTGCGCTGGTTATTTGTTCCCCAGACGTAAGCAAAACGTCAAGCTCTCTTTTTGTAAAATTTTTAGAAATAGCTTTTGATTGATCTATTAATTCATTTGTTTTTCCTGACATTGCTGAAACAATTACTATAATTCTATTTCCAGCAGAATGCTCTTTTTGGACTATTTTAGTCGCATTTACAATTCTGTCTATAGATCCTACAGAAGTACCACCAAATTTTAAAACTTTTTTTAACATAATTAGATTTTAATATAGTATTAATTAAATAAATTAAAATACAATTTAAAAGATTAGAATGACTACAATAAATAAAGAAGAAATTCAAAAATTTTCGAAAATGGCTGATGAATGGTGGGATATTGATGGTAAATTTAAACCACTGCATATGTTTAATCCTGTAAGAATAGAATATATTTTGGATAATATTAAATCACATTTTAAAATTTCTAAAAATAAAAGTTTACCTTTACAAAATTTAAATATTTTAGATATTGGTTGTGGAGGAGGATTGATCAGCGAACCAATGAGTAGATTAGGAGGAAAAATTACAGGTATAGATGCTTCAAAAAAAAATATCAAAATCGCATCTATTCATGCAAAAAAAAATAGTCTCAAAATAAATTATTTAAATATGTCACCAGAAAAACTCAAAAAAGAAAATACTTATGATGTAATTTTAAACCTTGAAGTGGTTGAGCATGTCGATAACATCGATCTTTATTTAAAATCTTGCTCGAAACTATTAAAGAAAAATGGATTAATGTTCACAGCAACTTTAAATCGAACTTTAACCTCGTATATTAAAGCAATCGTTGGAGCTGAATATGTTTTAAGATGGTTGCCAATTGGAACTCATGATTGGAATAAGTTTGTACGACCAGAGGAATTGGAAAAAAAAATTAATGATTTAAAGTTAAAAGTTTTAGATATTAAGGGATTAAGCTATAATCCATTGCTTCAAAAATGGAAAAGATCTGACGATTTATCTGTTAACTACGTACTTCTAGCTAAAAAAGATTAATTTTCTTTATCAATCCAAGGTATTGAAGTCAATTTTATACCTTCTTCCTCTAATTCATCTCTTTCTTTTTGAGTTGTAGTTCCATAAATTTTTTTATTATCTTTTTTGTCATAATAAATATCTTTAATTTTTGAAGCAAATTTGTTTCCAACATAAGTAAAATTTTTTTCTACAAATTTTCTAATATTTAACAATTCTTTTTTAAGTTTTTTAATATCGCTTTTATCATGGTTATTATAATTTGTGCTTAATTTTGAATTTAAGATTCTCGGCGACATTATTGATTTATCGATTTTTTTAGTGTTGCAAAATATGCATTCTAATAATCCTTTTTTTTTTAATTTTTCATACTCACTAGAGCTTGCAAACCAACTTTCAAACTCATGATTATTTTTACATTTAAGATTATATTTTATCATTTTAATTATTCTATTTAATTTCTATAGTCAGCGTTAATGTCAATATATTCATGAGTAAAGTCACAAGTAAAACATTCGAAAGCGTCTACACCTTGATTTATATTAACTTCAATTTTTATTGAATCCCATTTCATATATTCCTTAAGTTTTGCTTCATCATAATTATCTGATATTTTTCCTTTTTCAGCAATCAAATCTTCTCCTAATTTAATACTTAACTTTTCTTGATCTACATTTTCACCTGATTTTCCGATTCCCATTATAATTCTTCCCCAGTTTGGATCTTCTCCAGCAACTGCGGTTTTAATTAAAGGAGAGTTAGCAATTGAAAATGCTATTCTCTTTGCACTAATCAAAGACTTGGCATTAATTACTCTTACAGTAACAAATTTTTTTGCTCCTTCTCCGTCAACTACTATTTGTTTAGCAAGATTTAAACATAATTTTTTTAATGCAACTTCAAATTTCTGAATAGACGAATCATTAATATTTTTGTTTGATCCGATTTTCACCTTATTGGTTGAAAATATTGAAACCATATCATTTGTTGATTGATCGCTATCAACTGTTATAGCGTTAAAACTATTTGCAACAGCTTTTTTCAACAATGATCTTAAAATATTTGAAGGTATATCAGCATCAGTAAATATAAAAGAGAGCATTGTTGCTAAATTAGGTGCTATCATTCCTGATCCTTTTGCAATTCCTGCAATTTTTACTATTTTGTTTCCAATATTTATTTCCTCATAGTTTAATTTTGGTTTTGTGTCTGTTGTCATTACTGCAGAAGCAGCTTTAACCCAAATTAATTTATTTTGCTCAGATCTTAATTTATCCACTAGATATTGAGTTGTGTTAAGAATTTTTTCTACAGGAAATTTTTCACCTATAACTCCAGTAGATGCAAAAATAATGTCTTTAATTTTTACTGTTTCAGAAATGCCTGCTTCAGATTTTGACTCTTTTATTGTTAAGCACTTAGCAAGATTTTTAGCAATCTCCGTTAAACTTTCTTCTCCCTCTTTACCAGTAAACGTGTTTGCATTTTGAGTATTTACTAAAAGAGCCTTTATAGATTTTTTATTTGATTTTTGATTCCATTGTATAGATTCTGAAACAATGCTGTTAGTTGTTGTTAAAGTGGCATAATTAGCACTTTCTTTAAAATAAAACAAAGTAAGATCATCTCTTCCATTATTATATAGATCTGCCGAAACAGAAGAAATTTCTAATCCTTCAATTTGTTTTAATTCTTGAAAGTCCCCTATTTTTGACATTTTTCTTTTGTCGTTAAGGAAATTTTTTAAATTTATTGTCATAATTACTATTTAATTTAAGTTATAAATACATATATAGAAGTATCATGAATTTACTAACAAAAGCACTTAATAAAATATTTAGAAGTGGCAATCAACAAGAATTAGATAAAATTAAACCATTAATTGTTAAAATTAATAATTTAGAAGCAAAAATGGCTTTGTTAAGAGATGATGAATTTAAAGAAAAAACATATTTATTTAAAAAAAATGTTTCTGAAGGAAGAAAATTAGACGAACTTATACCTGAAAGTTTCGCACTAGTTAGAGAGGCGGCAAAAAGAAAATTGAATGAAAGACATTATGACGTCCAGCTATTGGGTGGTGTTATTTTGCACAATGGAAAGATTTCAGAGATGAAAACTGGGGAGGGAAAAACTTTAGTTTCTACATTGCCTGCATATTTAAATTCTTTGACAAATAAAGGTGTTCACATCGTTACTGTAAATGACTACCTAGCTAAAAGAGACTCGGAATGGATGGGAAAAATTTTTAATTTTTTGGGTTTATCAACGGGATGTATTGTGAGTGAACTGGAAGATGATTTAAGAAAAAAAAACTATAGTTGTGATATTACTTATGCAACTAATAACGAATTAGGCTTTGATTACTTAAGAGACAATATGAAATACAGTATTGATGAAATGGTTCAACGTGATCACAACTATTGTATTGTTGATGAAGTAGATAGTATTTTAATAGATGAGTCTCGAACACCTCTAATTATATCTGGTAGAATGGAGGATAAAAGTAACTTTTATAATTTTTCGAATAATTCTATTCAAAAATTAGAAAAAAAAGATTATGAAATAGATGAAAAAAATAAAAATTCAATTTTAACAGATACGGGAATTGATAAGATCGAAAAGTTGGCAATTCAAGCGGGTATCTTAAAAAACAAAAATTTTTATGACCCCCAAAATTTATCTTTAGTACATCATATTAATCAAGCATTAAAAGCCAAATTTTTATTTAAAAAAGATACAGACTATATTATCAAGGATAAAAAAGTTCAAATTATTGACGAATTCACAGGTAGAGTTTTAGAAGGAAGAAGATTTTCTGACGGGTTACACCAAGCCATAGAATCTAAAGAACAAGTAACCATACAAGATGAAAATCAAACTTTAGCTTCTATTACCTATCAAAATTATTTTAGGTTATACAAGAAACTTTCTGGAATGACAGGAACTGCGCTGACAGAGGCAGAAGAGTTTTTTGATATTTATAAACTTAATGTTATTTCTGTGCCTACTAACAAACCTATGGCCAGAAAAGATTTTAATGATCAAATTTTTAGAACAGAAGAAGAAAAATATGTAGCTATCACTAATAAAATCATAGAATGTAAAAAAATACAACAACCAGTTTTGGTCGGAACAACGAGTATTGAAAAGTCAGAAAAAATTTCAAAATATTTAGATAATAAAAAAATCAGTCATAATGTTCTCAACGCTAAACAACATGAAAGAGAAGCAAATATTATCGCTAACGCTGGTAAACCAGAAGCTGTAACCATAGCAACAAATATGGCAGGAAGGGGTACGGATATTAAGCTAGGAGGAAACAAAGATTTTATTGAAGATGGAAAAGAAAATGATTTGAAAAAATTTAAAGAAGATGAAAATAAAGTCAAAGATAATGGTGGATTATTTATTATTGGAACAGAGAGACATGAAAGTAGAAGAATTGATAATCAACTTAGAGGAAGATCAGGTAGGCAGGGCGACCCTGGAAGTTCAATATTCTATATTAGTTTACAAGATGAGTTAATGAGAATTTTTGGAGGAGACTCGATTGATGGAATTTTAAAAAAATTAGGTTTAAAGAAAAATGAGTCTATTGACCATCCTTGGATAAATAAGGCTATGGAAAGAGCACAACAAAAAGTTGAGGGTAGAAACTTTGATATAAGAAAAACATTAATAAAATTTGATGATGTAATGAATGACCAAAGAAACGTTATTTTTAGTCAAAGACTTAAGATATTGAAAAGTGAAAATATATCTGAAATTCTTAACGATTTTTTAAATGAAGTAATTGCTCAAATTCAAAAAATAAAAAATGAATATCAAACGACTAATAATAAAAAAACTTATCTTACATCAATAAAAAATGTAACAGGAAACTCTATAGGTGATGAAGATTTAATCTCTTTTACTTCTCTAAATCCTGAGGATTTTGCTAAGAAAATTGAAGAGAAATATCTTTTAAAAAAAGAGGAAAGAATAAAATTAATTGGTGTTTCAGAAAATAATGATTTAGAAAAAAAAATCTTTATTCAAATTATTGATTTTGCATGGAGATCTCATCTTCAATACCTAGAGGAATTAAGACAAGTCATAGGTTTAAGAAGTTATGGTCAAAAAGATCCCCTATCAGAATTTAAAAAAGAAGCTTTTTTTCTTTTTGAAAATTTACTTGAAAAAATAAAAGTTGATCTAATTAAATTTTTGTTAAATTTAAATATTGTAATCTCTGATCAAAATGATGAAAGCAAAATAGATGATTTAAAAGAAACAAATACTCAAACTAAAAAGATAGGAAGAAATGATAAATGTCCTTGTAACTCGGGTAAAAAGTACAAACATTGTTGCGGACTGATATAATTTATTTTTTAATTTTTTGAAATGCATTTAAAGCGGACTCCCTTGCTTCTTTATGATTTACAATAGGTAAAGGATAGTCGACACCAATTTCAAAGTCTTTAGTTTTTTCTTCTAATTCCCAGGGTTTATGAATAAAAGCCGTTGGTATTTTTGAAAGTTCAGGTACCCACCTTTTTACATAAGCACCTTTCTTATCAAATTTTTCTCCTTGCAAAATAGGATTAAAAATTCTGAAATATGGTGCAGCGTCAGCTCCACATCCGGAAACCCATTGCCATCCAGAAATATTGTTGGCTTCATTAAAGTCTAAGAGACAATTTCTAAAATGTTTTTCCCCATGCATCCAATGAATTCTCAGGTGTTTGACTAAAAAAGAAGCTGTAATCATTCTCACACGATTATGCATCCATCCAGTCTCGTGGAGTTGTCTCATTCCCGCATCGACTATCGGGTAACCAGTTAGACCTTTTTTCCAGGCAAGAAAAAATTTTTTATTATCTACCCATGGAAATTTATCAAACTCTTTTCTGAGATTTCCTTTTAACATTTCAGGAAAATAATTAATCAAACTATGACTAAACTCTCGCCATCCAAGTTCATTTATATATTTTCTATATCCATTTCCCTTAATTTTTAATTTTTGACACTCTTCCCAAATTGTTTCTACATGGATATGCCCAAAAGCTAAATAAGGAGAAATTTTAGAAGTACCTTCAATACCGGGAATATCTCGTGAATTTCCGTATTCAGATATATTATTAGATAGAAAATTTTTTAACTTATTCATCGCCTCCTCTTCCGAGGGATTCCAATACTTGTCAAATTTACCTATCCATTTTTCTTTAGGCTTAATCTTCTCAATTTGAAATGATTCTTTAAAAATACTTATTTTTTTTTCTTTTGACTTAATATTTTTTGTTTTTTTATTAAAAACTTTATCTAAATAGAATTTTTCAGCATTTTTCCAAAAGGGAGTAAAAACTTTAAATGGAGTATTATCACCTTTTTTTATCTCATTTGACTCATTAAGCAAATTTCCTTTAAATACCTTAAATGAAATATTTTTAGAATTTAAAAAATTTGATAGCTTATTGTCAAATTTTAAATAATTAGGCTCATAAATCTTGTTCCAATAAATAGATATATTTTTTTTTTTAACAATTTTTTCAAATGTTGATTGGTATGAGTCAGAATCAACAATTTCTAAATTTATATTAATCTTATTTAGTTTTTCTTTAAAATTTAATAAAGATTTATATAGCCACCATTGTTGAGCCTCTCTTTTTTTTTCAAAGTTTTTTTTTTTAAAAATATATAGAGCAGTGACGGTTTCATGATTTTTTGTGGCATAATAAAATGCCTCATTTCTAATAAATCTAAAATCTTCTCTAAGCCAAAAAATTCCAATATTTTGATTCATCATAAATCTTATCAAATTAAAGAAAAAAAGGTATGTGGTTAAGTATGGTGGCCTTGGTTTGAATCGCACAAACGACACATACCTTTTCAGGGTACTGCTCTACTACTGAGCTACAAGGCCCTAACCTCTAAAAGTAATTCTACCTTTAGTTAAATCATAAGGTGTCATTTCAACCGTAACATTATCACCCGCAAGAACTCTTATTCGATTTTTTCTTAACTTTCCAGCAGTATGAGCTAATATTTCGTGGTTGTTTTCTAGTCTTACTCTAAACATTGCGTTAGGGAGTAATTCTGTAACTTTACCTTTAAATTCTAAAGTTTCTTGTTTTGCCAAATTTAATCCTTTTTTAATCTTAGTTTAACTGAATTTGAGTGTCCTTCAAGACTCTCATAATTTGCTAAATTTATAACTGATATGCCCAATCTTTCAATACCTGATTTTGATATTTTTATTATTGAATGTCTTTTTAAAAAATCAAATACAGACAATCCCGATGAAAATTTTGGTGAGCCCGACGTAGGTAAAACGTGATTTGTACCTGCAATATAATCTCCCATTGCTTCAGGTGAGTAGTTGCCAATAAAAATTGATCCAGCGTTGGTTATTTTTTTTAAAATTTCATTTGGTTTTTTTGTACAAATTTCTAAATGTTCTGGTGCAATAGTGTTGAGTATATTTATCATTTTTTTTTTATTTTTAACAAAAATTGATAAACCAAAATATTTAAGACTTTTAGAAGCAATTTTTTTTTTTGGCAATATTTTTAATTGTTCCTTTATAAAAAAATTAACTTTGGATATTAATTTCTTATTATTTGTTATTAAAATTGATTGAGAGTATTCATCATGTTCCGCTTGAGCAATAAGATCTGATGCTACCCATTCTGGGTTTGAAAACTCATCAGCTACAACTGTAACTTCTGATGGTCCCGCTATCATATCAATTCCAACTTCACCAAATAATTCTTTTTTAGCTAATGCAACATATTTATTACCTGGTCCGACGATTTTATTTACCTTATTAATTGTTTGAGTTCCAAAAGTAAAAGCAGCAATAGCTTGAGCGCCTCCTATTTTAAAAATTTTTTTAACTTTGCATTTCTTAGCAGCATACAATATTGCTGAATTATATTGTTTTCCTAAAGATGGAGTTGTTAAATATATTTCTTTAACTCCTGCTATGATTGCTGGTATGCAATTCATAAGAACAGAACTTGGATAGCTTGCGGTTCCTCCTGGGACATAAACTCCAACTTTTTCAATTGGACTAGAAGTATACGATAGAGAATTCTTGTATCTATCATTAATTGTATAATTTTTGTAACGCTGCTTTTTATGAAAATTATAAATTCTCTTATAAGCTAAGTCTATTGAATTTTTTGTTCTAATGTCAAGTTTATTAATAGAATTTTTAATTTCTAATTTTGTAAATATTAAATCTCTACTATTAATTTTATTTAATTTTGAAAATTTTTTTTCATACTTAATAATGGCTTTATCTTTATTCTTTTTAATATCTTTTATTATATTTTTTACTATAGAAGAATTTCCATACTCTTTAACTCTTCTTTCGCTAAGAATTTTTTCTAGTTTTTTAATAAATCCGTTTTGATTACCGTTCAAATAATTAAGCATTATAAAAAATTATGTTTTGGTTTAGTTTTACTTTCCCATGAGTCCCCTTGATCGTCTAAAGTAACTTCTATTACTTCGCAATATATCTTAATTACTGAGTCTCCTGAAAAAATTATATTTATCTCATAACTTTTATCAGGCAATTCAGTGCTTTCAAGAGTTAAAAAGTCTAAAAATCTAGTATTTTTTTGACTTATATTTTTAGACGATACCTTTAAAATATTTTCAAATTTTAAAATAGTTCTAATTCTTTTATTTTTTCTAAAAACACCTTTTTCAATATCTTCCCACATAAATCTATTAAGTTGAATTAAAAAAATTTTATTTTTTTTTAAATGGGCTATATCAAGAGTAGAAACAATCGAATCTTGCAAATGAGCGGAGATAACTCTTAGGTCTTCTATGGAATTACCAATTAATTTTAAATTTTTTGATTGCATTCAAATTCTTTTTATTTTTGCTTTACAACTATTCAGTTTTTTTTCTAACTTTTCGTAACCTCTATCTAAATGGTATATTCTATTAATTATTGTTCTGTTATCTGCTACTAGTCCTGCTAAAACTAAACAGACAGAGGCTCTAAGATCTGTAGCCATAACCTCTGCTCCAGATAAATTTGTTGGTCCATTAATAGTAGCTATATTATTTTTAATACTTATTTTTGCTCCCATTCTTTTTAGCTCGGGAACATGCATAAATCTATTCTCAAAAATATTTTCTTTTATTTTTGAAATTCCTTTTGCTTTTGTTGTAAGAACCATTAATTGCGCTTGTAAATCTGTAGGAAAACCAGGAAAGGGTGCAGTAGTTAAGTTAATTGGTTTAATCAATTTAGAATCGCTAACTGTAATTTTATCTTTTAATATTTTTATTTTTATACCCATTTTTTTTAAAATTTTAAGCTCAGTATTTATTATTTTTGGGTCAATTTTTAAAATTGATATTTTTTTTCCTACTAAAGCAGATGCTATAAGATATGTCCCTGCTTCAATTCTATCAAACATTATTTTGTGTTTAACAATCTTTGGTTCAAATTTACCAAGAACTGTAATAGTCCTTTTTTTAATCAAAATTTTAGCGCCTAATTTTCTTAAAAAAATAATTAAATCTTTTATTTCAGGTTCTATCGCACAATTTATAAGTATAGTTTTTCCTTTTGCTTGACTTGCTGCTATAATTGCATTTTCTGTGGCTCCTACTGAAATTTCTGGAAATTTTATTTTGTTGCCTTTTAAACCTTTTCTCGCGGTCGCATGTATATAACCATTTTTAATTTTAATTTTTGCACCTAATTTTTTTAAGGCGAACAAATGAAGATTAACTGGCCTAGTTCCTATCGCACAACCTCCAGGCAAAGAAACTTTTGCTTTTTTATATTTTGCCAAAAGAGGTCCCAGCACTAGAACCCCAGCTCTCATGGTTTTAACAAGTTTGTATGGTGCGATTGTATTTAAATTTTTTTTTGAATTTATAACTTTAATAATTTTATTTTTTTTTTTTATATTGATTTTAAGTCCAATAGAACTTAGTAATTCAATCATTGTAAATACGTCTTTTACTAACGGTACATTTTCTATTTTCGCTTTATTGCAGAGTATTGTAGCTGCCAATATTGGCAATGTTGCATTTTTAGATCCTGAAATAGAAATTGCTCCTGATAAATATTTTTTGCCACTAATTATTAATTTTTGCATAAAAAATAATTTTATACTTTTGGAAGAACTACCCCTTTCTGTCTCATGTACTTACCTTTTCTTTTTGCATAGGAAACTTCAGGTTTTTCATTTCCTTTAATGAATACAAATTGAGCCACTCCTTCATTCGCATAAATTTTTGCCGGTAATGGGGTTGTATTAGAAAATTCTAATGTAACATGGCCCTCCCATCCTGGTTCTAAAGGTGTAACATTAACAATTATTCCACATCTTGCATAAGTGGATTTTCCTAAACAAATTACCAGAACGTTTTCAGGTATTTTAAAGTATTCCATAGTACTGGCAAGAGCAAATGAGTTAGGAGGTATGATACATTCTTTTCCAATTTTTGTAACAAAGCTCTCTTTTTTAAAAACTTTAGGATCAACTATACCTGAATTAACATTAGTAAATATTTTAAACTCATTTGAAACTCTTGCATCGTAACCATAGGAAGATAATCCAAATGATATTTTTCCTTTTCTATTTTGTCTAGATATAAAAGGCTTAATCATATTTTTTGTCTTAGCCATTCTTTTTATCCATTTATCTGAAAGAACTGTCATGATTTATTTTTAGTTTTTTGTGTAAATTTTTTTCTTTTTTTTAAATTTTTTTTAAGCGCGATTTCACGTTTCTTAATCCGAGATTCTTTTCTATCAAAAGAACTCATTAATTATTTAATCTTTATCTGGATTGGTTAAATCTTCAAGAGTTATTGGTTTGTCAATATCATGCATTTTACTTTTAGAATCTTGATTTTTTAAATGGGAGCCTTTTTTCGCTCTTCTTTCTTCAATTCTAGCTTTTCTCTTGGCTTCTTTTTTCATGGCTTTTTCGCCACGAGTAGATTTATAATCGTAATGAATTCCCATTTTTGCTCCTGCATTTAAGTACTTTTACTTCCTGTAGTAATTTTATGCAAGTCTCTTATAAAAGTATGAAATTCACTTAAGAATTGAAGACTTAATTTATGCCAATCTAAGCGAAAAAATACAAAATAACATAACGTTAATATTGCCAAAAAGTGGATAAATTATTTAATTATTTTATTAGTCAGAATAACCGCAAAGGATAAAACTACTCCTACTAAGACATCCTCAATTGGTGTCGCATACGGGAGTCCATAATTCCATAAAATTAATAGTATTAACCAAATTATCCAAACTAAAAATTTTTTATTCATATTTCGCAACCATTTTCATTACATTTTTTACCTCTTGAAATTTCGCTAAAAAAATCTAAAGATTTTAAGCTACTTGCCATATGACTTTTATAAATATTTAAATATCCCTGTAAACTATCGTTTAATTTTTTAGCCTCTTCTAATAATCCAAGTCTGGTAAAATTTAATAACATAATTGAGTTTCCATTAGGTATAGTACTATCACTTATATCGATTGGATTTAAAAAAATATCGTTTGAAATTATTTGATTTTTCTGAAATATTTTTTTATCTTCATTAAAGAATTTCTTAATAACTTCTAAACAAATATTTTTTGCATTAATTCTATATTCTAAATTCATTGTAGTTTCAGCAAGGTCTATTAAAGCATTAATTAGATAAGCATAATCTTCTAAAAATACTATTTCTTTTGAATAACTGTGATGAATTTTTGGTAAAAAAAATTTTTTTTCAACATTTTTATAAAATTTTTCTGCTAGTTCCAAATAATTATTTTTAGGAAGAACCTTGTGAGCACTAATTAAAGAACTTATCCAAAGACAATTAAGATCGAGTTGATTTTTTTTATCAAAAAAAGGCTTTGTTCTTGATTGACGAATCTTTAATAATTCTTCTATTATTGTTTCGGGTGGAGCCTTAATTTCTGATAGTATAATTTTTCCCTCCCAATTTCCTTCAATTTTAATTTCAAAATATTTGTCAATATCTCTAATATTTTTAATTTCATCATAAGCAAAAACATAATATTTACCCTCTTTTCCTTCACTGTCTGCATCATACGCGGTACCTAAAAGGTTCGTAGAATTATCTATAAAATTTTTATTTAAAAAATTTATTGTTTTTTCTACTTTATTTAAAAAATAAATATCTTTTTTTATTATTGAATACTTAGACAATAAAAGAATAAATTGACAATTATCGTATAACATTTTTTCAAAATGAGGTATTAACCATTTTTCATCAGTTGTATATCTTGCGATACCACCTTCAACATGATCATAAATGCCTTTTGAGCATAATTGTTTTATAATTATTTCGATAGGCTTTAAATATTTTTTGTTTTTAGTCTTATTATAAAAATATAATAATGTCTCATATACGTAATATATAGGGAATTTAGGTGAACCATTATAACCTCCGTTTACTGGGTCAAGATTTTTTAAAATATTTTCTAAAATTGGTTCAAGATCTTGTTTTAAAACAGAATTTTTTTTTAATTCTAAACTTTTTACAATTAGACTTTTTTGATTAATAATTTTTTCTTTATTCTCTTTATAAGCTTCAGAAACTTTTATCAAAATATTTTTGAAAGAAGGCAATCCTCCCTTTTCAAATTTTGGAAAATATGTACCTCCCATGAAAGGCACTCCATTTTCATCTAGAAACATCGTCAAAGGCCAACCACCTCCTGATTGATTAAATAGCTGATAGGAGCTTTGGAAAACAAAATCTAAATCTGGTCTTTCCTCCCTATCAACTTTAATATTAATAAAATTATTGTTCATAATTTTGGCTGTTTCGATATCTTCAAAACTTTCATGAGCCATTACATGACACCAATGACAACTAGAATAACCTATGCTTAACAAAATTGGTTTTGACTTAGCTTTAGCTAGAAGTAAAGTTTCTTCGGACCATGTTTGCCAAAAAACAGGATTATTTCTATGTTGTTGTAGGTAAGGACTTGAGTCATTAGCTAAATTATTTTTCATTTTCAAACTATTTAAATACTTTTCGTTTAACAAAAAAAGATACAATAATGATGATTATAAAGCCTGCTATAGGTAAATATATCTCAGGATCAGAAATTATGTTATAATAATTAATGTTTTCATTTTTTTCTATAATCTTATTAATTCCCTCTCCTAAGGAATTGATTATAAAAATCGCTGGAAATAAACCAAGAAAAGTAGAAATAAAATAATTTTTTAACTTCATATTAAAAATTACTGGCAAAATATTTTGAATTGCAAATGGCACTCCTCCGCCCCCGGTCAGTCTAAATATTAAAAAATAAAATAATTCATTTTTTTTAAAAAAAATTTCATATTTTTCAATTTTCTTTGATAAATATTTCACTATGAATTCTTTAAAATAAAAATTAGCTAAGCTATATAGTAATGTTGCTCCGAAAGTAAAAGATATTACGCAGATAAAAGTGCCAAGCCACTTACCAAATATGAACCCAGATAAAATTGCAATGGGAGAACCAAAGCCTAAAAAAAGTACCCACAGTATTGAAGCTGCAAAAAAAATTAAAACAAAAAGAAAAATATTTTGATTTTTTAAATTCGCTAAATCCTCTCCTTTCTGTTTAATAAAGCTAAAATTTGATAAATCTTTCAAATCTAAATAGTGAAAAACAACAAATAATAATGCAATTAAACAAATTCCGTATACTGAGGCCAATAATAGTTTTAAATTTGTATTCATTTGTAAATATTAACTGTACATGAGCTATTTAATTAATTATATAACTTTAATTATTTATGAAAAGAACTTATCAACCAAGTAATCTAGTAAGAAAAAGAAGGCACGGGTTTAGGTCTAGAATGGCTACCAAAGCTGGTAGACAACTAATAGCAAGAAGAAGAGCCAAGGGCCGTAAAACAATTTCAACATAATTATTGATTGATGGTGAAGCTTGAAAGTTTAAAGAAAAGCAATCACTTCAAATTAGCTCTAAAAGATAAAAAAGTTCATACTAATTATTTTTCAATTTTTGCCGTAAAAAACTTTATTTCTCCCAAATATAAAAAAAATTTAATAATTAGCTTTGTTATGAAAAAAAAAATTGGTAATGCAGTAAAAAGAAACAAAATAAGACGTAAACTAAAAGCAATTGTGATAAAACTGTTAAAAAAAAGAGGTGCAATTAATAAAGATTATACTTATATAGTTTTTGGAAAACCAAAAGCTTATGAAGAAAAACAAGATATCCTAACACCATTAATGATTAAATGTTTTAATAAAATTAAATAATAAATGTCTAACTTAATTACTTATTTCATAATTTATCTTATTAGATTCTATAAATATTTTTTTTCTCCGATCTTAGGCAATAAATGTAGATATTTGCCAACTTGTTCTGATTATTTTATAGAAGCATTAAAAATTCATGGAATATTAAAAGGTTCATTGCTTGGATTTAAAAGAATAGGAAGATGCCACCCTGTTAAATTACTAGGAGGTGGCTCAGGGTTGGATATTGTTCCAAATAAAAAAATTTGTTTGAAAGGTAAAAACTTAAATGGAAAATAAAAATGTTTTTATAGCAATAACTTTGTCTATGGCTGTATTATTATTTTGGGGTGCTTTTTTTGAAACACCTAAACCAGTAAAACAAAATTTGCCACAAGAACAATTACAAAATGATTCTAATAATCTAAAAAATGAAATTGAGCCGAGCATTAATGAAATTCTAGAAACAAAAAAAATCTCAAGAGAAGATTCTATTAATAAAGTAGATAGAATTAAAATTGAGAATAATAATATTATAGGATCTATTTCCTTAAAAGGTGGAGTAATAGATGACATTTCTTTTAAAAACCATAAACAAAACTTACTTGAAGATAAAAATATAATTTTTTTTAATCCTAAAGAAGCTGAAAATGGATTCTATGTAGAAACAGGATGGACAAGTATAGGAAATAAAATAAAAGTACCATCTTTAAATTCCAGTTGGACAGTTAAAGGAAATAAGAAGCTTGCTACTAATCAACCAATAACTCTAGTTTGGAATAATGGAGAAGGTATTTCTTTTAAAAAAATAATTGAATTAGATGAAAAATATCTATTTAAAATTTCTCAAGTAGTAGAAAATAATTCAAATGATACAGTTGATCTTTATCCATACGCGCAAATAACAAGAAACAAAATTCCTGACGACATACAAAATTTTTATATTTCTCACGAAGGATTTATTGGAGTTTTTGATGATGAGTTAAAAGAAGATGACTATGACGATATAGAAGAAAAAAAGATAGTAAGAGAAGCAAATAATGGTTGGTTGGGCATTACAGACAAATATTGGATGACAGCTTTAGTTCCAGAACAAGGAGAGAATTTTAAGTCAACTTTTTTATATAAAAACGGATTTAAAGCAAATTATATTTTAAATAAACCTACTAAAATTAATCCAAGCTCTAACAATTCAAATAATTTAAGATTATTTGTAGCAGCAAAAGAAGTTGAAACAATTGACGCTTATGCAGCTAATGAAAAAATAGAAAAATTAGATTTATCTATAGACTGGGGTTGGTTTTATTTTTTTACAAAACCACTTTTTTTTGTAATTGATTATTTATTTAAATTTTCTGGTAACTTTGGTATTGCTATAGTTTTAATTACAATAGGTATTAGGCTATTATTTTTTCCTCTTGCAAATTATTCTTTCAGGTCAATGGCAAAAATGAAAGCATTGCAACCAGAAATGGTAAGACTAAAAGAAGTTCATAAAGGAGACAAGATGAAGCTTCAGCAAGAGATGATGGCTTTGTACAAAAAAGAAAAGGTTAATCCAGCGTCAGGTTGTTTGCCAGTATTAATACAAATCCCTTTTTTCTTTGCAATTTATAAAATGTTATTTATTTCATTAGAGATGAGGCATCAGCCTTTTTTTGGTTGGATTAAAGATTTATCTGCTCAAGATCCTACCTCTTTGTTTAATGCATTTGGATTAATTCCATGGGACCCTCCTGGCTTTTTAATAATAGGAATATGGCCAATACTTATGGGGCTTTCAATGTGGGTACAGCAAAAATTAAATCCTGCTCCTGCCGATCCTATCCAGGCTAAAATATTTGCTTTTTTTCCGATTTTTTTAACAATAATTTTAGCTACTTTTCCTTCTGGCTTAGTTGTTTATTGGACAGTAAATAATATTTTAACAATTGCTCAACAATGGGTAATAATGAAAAAGACAAAAATTAAAACTAATTAAATGTCTGAAGTTAAATCTCTAGAAGAAATAAAAAAAGTTTGGCCATCAAATGCTCCAGATATAAAATACGTTTCTAAATATGTTTCAAAATATAAAAAAGAATTAATTGTTATTAAATATGGTGGTAATGTATTAATTGACAGAAAAGTATTTGATAATTTTATTGAAGATATTTTTATATTGAATATGTTGGGTCTTTCAGTGGTTGTTGTACATGGTGGTGGTCCAAGAATAGAAAGAGAATTAGAAAAAGAGAAAATACAGACAAAGTTTTTAAATGGTTTAAGAGTTACCGATAAAAAAGTAATAAAAATAGTTGAAAAGGTATTAATTGACTTTAATAATGATATTGTAAACTCTTTACAAAAAAAAGGGTCCAAAGCAGTTTCAATTAATTCAAGAATCAACAACATTATAAGTGTTGTTCCAGATAGAAAAGAACTTGGTTTTGTCGGTGTGCCAAATGAAATAGATATAGAAATTTTAAAAAATATAATAAGCAAGAATCAAATTCCTGTTGTGGCGCCTTTAGGCCAAGATACAAATAATCATGCCTATAACATTAATGGAGATACTGCAGCAAGTGCAATTGCAAAAAAACTTAAATCTAGAAGACTCTTATTAATGACAAATGTTGAGGGAGTTTATGATGATAAAAAAAAATTAATATCTGAAATAAAACCTTTTGATATTGAGAATTTAATAAAATTAAAGATTGTTCAAGGCGGCATGATACCTAAAATTAAGAATTGTATAGACGCGGTAGAAAATGGAGTTAGAGGTGTCGTTATACTAGATGGTAGAAAACCTCACTCTTTACTCAACGAAATATTTTCCGACGAAGGAGCTGGTACACTAATTAGAAAATGAAAGATTTAAAAAAGATAAAATATTGGATATTTGATTTAGATAATACTTTATATTCTGGAGATACTAAAGTATTTGATCAGGTAGATAAGAAAATGTCAAAATTTATATCTGAGAAATTAAATGTAAGTATCGAAGAAGCTAAAAAAATACAAAAAAATTATTTTCATGAATATAACACAACTCTTAATGGTATGATTAAAAATCACGAAATTGACGCAGATGAATTTTTAGAATTTGTTCATGATGTTAATCTAGATTTTTTAAAAGCAGACAAGCCTTTGGAGCATGAAATTTCAAATTTAAAAGGTAAAAAATTTATATTTACCAACGGATCTAAGGCCCATGTAGAAAATGTCACTAAAAGAATTGGAATTGAAAAGCTTTTTGATGGGGTGTTCGATATTGTTGAGTCTGATTTTATACCCAAGCCGTCAATTGAACCTTATAAAAAGATTATAGAAAAATACAAAATTGAGCCACAATATAGTATATTTATTGAAGATATCGCAAGAAATTTAAAACCAGCACATGAATTAGGAATGAAAACAGTTTGGATTAAAAATAACGAACCTTGGGCAGCTAAATTTTCTGACTCTGATTTTATAAATTATAAAACTGATAATCTTGCAAAATTTTTAAAGGATGTAAATGAACTTAATTGAATTAGAAAAAATAATAAATGAGTCTTTTGACAACAAAGAAAAAATAAATATTGAGTCAGATAAATCTATTATTAATTCAATAAATCAAACAATTGAATTGACAGACCAAGGAAAAATTAGAGTAGCGGAAAAAAAAAATGGTTCGTGGAAAGTGAATCAATGGATTAAAAAAGCAATATTATTAAGTTTTAAAATTAATAAAATGGAGATTTTGCGTGGACCTTATACGTCTTGGTATGACAAGGTTCCTGGAAAATCAGTTAATTGGAAAGAAGAGGATTGGAAAAAAGCTGGTTATAGACATGTTCCAAATGGAGTAGTAAGAAAAGGATCTTTTATTGCAAAGAATGCAGTTTTAATGCCATGCTTTGTTAATCTTGGAGCGTATGTAGATGAAGGTACGATGATAGATACATGGGCATCGGTTGGTTCTTGTGCACAAGTTGGAAAAAACTGCCATGTTTCTGGTGGAGCAGGTATTGGCGGTGTTCTTGAGCCATTACAAGCTGGACCAGTTATCATAGAGGATAATTGTTTTATTGGTGCACGATCTGAAATAGCTGAGGGAGTGTTAGTTGAAACTGGTTCAGTTATTTCTATGGGTGTTTATATTGGTGCATCTACAAAAATAGTTGATAGGACAACTGGAAAAATTTCTTACGGCAAAGTTCCTGCTTACTCGGTAATAGTGCCAGGTAGCTTGCCAAATAAAAAAAATCCAGGTGGTCCCTCGCTATATTGTGCGGTGATAGTTAAGCAAGTTGATGAAAAAACTAGAAGTAAAACATCTATTAACGATTTACTGAGAGATTAATGCAAATTATTGACGAAATTAAACTTTCAAAAGAACTTATTAAATTTCCAAGTGTTACACCTATTGACGCTGGTGCTATAAAATTTTTAAGTAAAAAATTAAAATTACTAGGATTTAAATGTAAGATTTTAGAATTTAAAGATAAAAATAATCCACCAGTAAAAAATCTTTATGCAAGAATTGGAAACAAACAACCAAATATTTGTTATGCAGGTCATACAGATGTAGTTCCAGCGGGTAATTACAAAGATTGGACTGTTAATCCATTTAAGCCAATAGTAAAAAATAATAACTTAATTGGCCGAGGAGCTAACGATATGAAAAGCTCAATTGCTTGTTTTGTTTCTGCTGTAAGCAGGTACTTAAAAAGTAATCCAAAAATTAAAGGATCTATTAGTTTCCTAATTACTGGTGATGAAGAAGGAGTTGCTGTGAACGGTACAAAAAAAGTAGTTGATTACTTAAAGAAAAAGAAAGAAAAAATAAATTTTTGTATAGTGGGTGAGCCTACTAACCCAAAAAAATTAGGGGAAATGATTAAAATAGGTAGAAGAGGAAGTCTTTCAGGAACTCTTGAAATAACTGGTACTCAAGGACATGTGGCGTACCCTCATCTATCAAATAACCCAATTAACACACTTTTGACAATTTGTGAAAAATTAAGGAAAACTAAACTTGATAAAGGTAATAAAAATTTTCAACCCTCAAATTTAGAGTTTACGGGTATTCAAGTAGATAATAAAGCTCATAATGTAATTCCTTCTAGAGCAAGATCTCAATTTAATATAAGGTACAACAACTTACATACTTCACAAAAATTAAAAAAAAAAATCAATGAAGTTATAAAGAATATCTGTAAAAAAAATAAATGCAGTTATAAGATTAGTTATGTTGTCAGCGGAAATGCATTCCTTACTAAACCTGAAAAAACAATCTATATGGCAAAAAAAATTATTAAAAAAGTAACAAAAATCAATCCAATATTTTCAACAACTGGTGGAACTTCAGATGCAAGATTCATTAGAAAAATTTCTCCCTGTCTAGAATTTGGTCTGGTAAATAAAACAATGCACAAAGTAGATGAATGTGTCTCTATTGTAGATCTTAAAAATTTAACAAAGATATACCATGATATCTTAGTGCAGTACTTTAAGTGAAGCTATACAAAATCAAAAAATCTAATATTGATAACCGAGGCCTTTACGCATCGGAAAATATAAAAGCCGGAACCAAAATAATTTATTATAAAGGTAAAATTATTACAAAAAAAGAAACTGAAAGAAATCCAAAATACGATAATGAAAAAGCAATTTATTTATTTAATTTAAATAGTAAATACGATTTGGATGGAGATTTTAAGTATAATACTGCCAGACTAATTAATCATTCTTGTCAGCCAAACTGCGAAGTGGATGGCAAGGGGTTAAAATTATGGATATTTGCTTTACGAGATATAAAAAAAGATGAGGAACTATCTTACGATTATGGATTTGGTTATGACGAAAATTATAAAGATTATATTTGCAAATGTGGTGCAAAAAACTGTTGTGGTTTTATTGTTAGAGAAGGATCAAGATGGAGAATAAAAAAGAAAAAAAATAATCATAGAGCTATTAAATAATTTAATACTTTACATCACTTAAATACAATCCATAGGCTGGAGCTGGAGGCGCACATAAGGATCTTTTTTTAGATAAAGTCACTTTTTGAAATTGATCTACTGTCCATTTTTTTTCACCAAGATATTTAAGACAACCAACCATTGATCTTACCTGTTGTTGTAAAAATGATTTTGAAACAAAAGTAATTTCAATTTTATCTTTGATTTTTTTAATTTTTACTTTATCTAATTTTTTTATTGGTGATTTTGCACCACAAGAAGAAGATCTAAAAGTTGAAAAATCGTTAGTATTAAGCAAAATTTTTGCTCCTTTTTTCATTCGGTCAATATTTAATTTTTTTTTTAAATGCCATGCTTTGTTTTTTTCTAATATTAAAGACGCTTGCCTATTTTTAATAAAATACTTATAGACTCTTTTTTTAGCACTATGTCTTGCATGAAAAAGTTTTTGTTTCTTAATAATTTTTAGAACTGAGATATTATATTTGGTTAAAAAAAAATTTAAAGAATTAATAAAATTATTTTTATTTTTTATTTGATTTTTGATTTTAAAGTGTGCAGATTGTTTGATAGCATGAACACCTGCATCTGTTCTACCAGAGCCATAAATTGTGATTTCGTCCTTTAAAATTCTTTTTAGATTAATTTGTAAAACTTCTTGAACCGAAATACCATTTTTTTGAATTTGCCAACCAACAAAATTAGTCCCATCGTATTCAATAAGAATTTGATATGTGTTCATTTAGAAACTTTAGCACCTTTTAAAATTTTTGTGCCTGCGATAAAATTTGGAACAGATAACCTTTTTTTTCCCTCTTTTTGAATTTCTATTACTTTTATTGATTTTTCTTTACATCCTATAATTAAATCCTCACTTAATATTTCACCAGGCAAACCATTAAGCTCAGAAATTTCAGCTTTCCAAATTTTATATCTTGATTTATTAATTGTAAACCATGCACCTGGATATGGATTTAATGCGTTTATCTTGTAAACTATATTTTTGGCAGATTGATCCCAATCAATTTTAGCTTCAGTTTTATTAATTTTTTTTGCATAAATAGCATTTTTATCTACTTGATCAATAAATTTAGCTTTATTCTTTTCAATTAAATCTAAACATTCTAAAATATTTTCTGAACCTATTTTAGATAATTTTTTACTTAAATCATCTGAAGTAGTTTTGTCGTTAATTTTTACTTTTACCTGCTTCATATATGGACCTTCGTCTAAACCTTCGTTTATTTTCATAAAACTAATTCCTGTTTCTTGATCTTGATTAATTATTGCTCTTTGTATTGGTGCTGCCCCTCTCCATTTTGGAAGTAATGAAGCGTGAATATTAAGAAAACCTTTTTTTGGTAGACTTAAATAATCTTTAGGAATAATCTTTCCGTAAGCAACAACAATTACAATGTAAGGCTTTAAAGACTTTAAATATTCATACTCATCCTTATTTTCTAGGGTAGTAGGTGTTCTTACTTTAAGTCCTAATTTTTCAGATATATTTTGAATCGGAGATGCTTTAATTTTTTGGCCTCTTGAGGATTTTTTAGGTGGCTGAGTGTAAACACATTCAATAACATAAGTAGACTTATTTAATACCTCGAGCGTCTGAACTGAAAACTCAGGTGTACCCATAAATACAATTTTTTTTTTCATTAACTTTTCGAATTTAAACCACTATTCTTTCTAAAGATTCTTTGTGTTTTTTAAGTTTTTTTACAATCATTGTTTTTTTTAATTTTGATAAATAATCAATAAAAAGTATTCCATTTAAGTGGTCCACTTCGTGTTGAATGCATGTTGCCAAAAGTCCTTTAGCTTTAAGTTCTTTTTGTTCGCCAGAATAATCAATATATTTTAAATGGCATTCAGCAGGCCTCTCTATTTCTGCATAATGACCAGGAAGCGAAAGACATCCTTCTTCATGTATTGAGGTATTTTTAGATGTAAAAATAATTTCTGGATTTATCAAAAATAATGGATCTTTCTTTTCTGGGTCTTTACTTATATCTATAACAATAGCTCTTTTTAAAATGCCAATTTGTATTGCTGCTAAACCTATCCCAGGTGCCTTGTACATAGTTTCTAGCATACTATCTAAAAGTTTTCTTAAATTATTATCAACCTTTTCTACAGGCTCACATTTTTTTCTTAAAATAGGATCTGGTTCAATTAAAATTTTTAAGGTCGCCATAGAGTTTGTTTATTAATTATATTCTTTGAGGCAGAGCAGTAATAATTGCCTTATTTCTAAATTTAGTTAATTTTGCTTTATTTAATAAATTAATTATAAAATATACAGTTTCAGAGTCGAGTTCATTAATTTCATCTTCTCCAATAATCTCAACAAATTTTAAAGAAAGCAATCCTATCTCATTATTTTGTATTAGACTCAATAAGTTATCTGGCACATTATATTTGGTTGCTATATCTTTTAACTTTATATCATTTGGTATTTCAAAACCATCAATTTCTAAAGACTCCATTAAAGCGAGGTCTTTTGCAGAAAAAAAATAATTTTTATTTTTTTTAATTTTTTTATAAGTATTTTTAATATCTTTTTGTGTTTTTTGAACAGGTGTTCCTTCTTCGGTGTAATACCTCAAAACCCTTGATCTATGCAAAATTTTGTCATCATATCTAATTTTTCCTAAAGTTTCTTCTTCTTCAGAAATAATATTTTTTTCAACGACTTCCACATAATCTTTAGGTATTGTTTTATCATTAATTTCTTTAAGTCTGTCACTCATAAATGTTTTATAAACTTCAGCTAAATTATCTTTTTTAAATAAGTCTTTTAACAAAAATAAAAGCTTAATTTTATTTTCTGTATTATCTGCTAATAAAAATTTTTGATAAATTAGAGCTCTAGCATCCATAGGTTCTAAAGATTGATATATTCCTTCTGCATTAATTAAACTATTTAATTCAAAAGGAAATTTTTTGTATATTTCAAAAATTTTTTTTTTGTCCAAAGTATTGTTTTTAGCTGCTATCTCTAAAGTTTTAATTTTTTCTTTATCGTTCAAATTATCAATCACAAGTAGATTTGCTGCATCCATATATTCCCATATAAATTTATCTGTTTTGTCAGTGGGTTGATAATTAAAATCAGAGACAGTTATTGATGAAAGATAAAAATTTAACAAATTATTATCTTTAATTTTGTATTTTGTTTTGTTTGTGATGCCTAATAAAAAATTTATTTTATCATCAAAAAATTTATCTGAAAGACTTTGTTCTTTTAATATATCAAAAATTAATTGAGCCTCATTTTTTTTGTCATTGAATATTAAACAATATATTTTAAATCGTTCTAAATATGAATCTTTAATATCTTTGCCAATAAATTCTACTTTTTTACAACCATCTTTTATATTTGCCTTTGCAATATTTTTATCTACTAAATATTGTATGATAGCTTTTTTAAATTTAAAATTTTCATTTTTATTTAAAAAATCTTCAAGAATGTCGTCTTTCTCATTTTTTATTAACCAATCAATTTTTAATTCTAAAAACTCCTCTGAGGTCATATTTTTTTCAGGTGAAAATGAATATGTTAATATTGTATTAAGAAATAAATCCTCCGAATATTTAGATAGATTTATTTTATTAATTCTTTTAAAAATATTTTTAATATCATCTCCATTTGAGTCTTTCCACATATTAAGACTTAAATTATTTTGACCTGGATCTAATATTCCAAATAACTCTCGCTCTTCTTTACTCTCATTACTGATTTCAATGATCTCAGATTTTCTTATACTATTTTCCTCAATAGTAATTTTTTTTAGATTTGTTTCATTTATATTCAAACTTGATTCATCTGCTTTTTTTTCATCAAATTTTTTTTTCTTCCAAATATCTACTTGATCTTCACTAACTGCTGGCAAACAAAAAAAAACGAAGATTAAAAATATTGTAAAAATTTTACTTAAGTTTAATGATCTCATCTGTAATATTTTTCTTTATTTCATCTTTAGGAGATGGAAAATTAATCTTATCAATTAGAAAAATTGCAATTATCATAATTACAAAAATAAATAAAATTTTTACTAATTTTTTTAATAAAGACTCTTTTAATGAGCTTTGTTTATTGAATTTAAGTTGCATAGTTAAAAAATATATTTAAACTAAAGAAATAAGACAAATTTGTGATAAATCAAATTGTTATTTAGGACTATAATTGAAAAAAAACCTTATATTAACTGGAATGATGGGTGTGGGTAAATCTACAGTAGGGAGATCCTTGTCTATTAAGTTAAATATGCGTTTTGTGGACCTTGATCAAGTCATCGAAAAAGAAGAGGATATGAAAATAAGAAAAATCTTTGAGTTAAAAGGTGAGGATTATTTTAGGTCAATTGAAAAAAAAATAGCTCTAAAAAAAATAGATAGTCACAATTCGGTTATCGCCTTAGGTGGAGGGGCTTTTGTAGATCCAATAATAAGAAAATCGGTTCTAAAAAAAACTATTAGTTTTTGGTTAGATGCAGATATAAATGAAATAAAAAAAAGAATTACCTCAACAAAAAAAAGGCCTTTACTAAATAATAAAGATAATATGAAAATGTTGATTGAAATTTATAAGAAAAGAAAAAATATTTATAAACTTGCTAATTATAGGATTGAATGCCAAAAACTAGACAAGCCTTCGATAGAAAGAAAAATAATTGAAATATATGAAGCTCAAAGAAATAAAAGTTAAAAATAATCAATCTCATTATTCTATAATAATAGGTAGTAAAATTTTAAGATTACTACCAACTAAAATAAGACTACTTTGTCCCGCTACAAAAAAAATTGCTTTAATAATCGATAAAAATGTTCCAAAAAAATATGAAAATCAATTGAGAAAAATACTTAAAAAATATGATTTATATTTTTATAGGTACCATTCTTCTGAAAAATTAAAATCTTTTAAAAATGTAAATTTACTAGTAGAAAAATGTATAGAAAAAAAATTTAATAGAACGGACCTTATAATTTCATTAGGGGGTGGCATTGTTGGAGATTTTTCTGCTTTTGCAGCATCTATTTTGAAAAGAGGAGTTAATTTTATTAATCTACCAACTACTCTTCTTGCACAAGTTGACTCGTCAATAGGTGGTAAAACTGGTGTTAATTCAAATTTTGGAAAAAACTTAATTGGCTCTTTTTATCTTCCTAAATTAGTTATTAGTGATACTGATTTGCTTAAAAGTTTAAAGAAAAGGGAAATGATTTGTGGTTACGCTGAAATATTAAAACATTCTTTAATATTAAAAAATGATTTTTTCAATTGGTTAAAAATTAATTCTAAAAAAATAATAAAAAAAGATTTAAAATTGTTAAAATTGGCTATCTATAAAAGTTGTAAAATAAAATTACATTTTGTAAATAAAGATCTTAAAGAAAAAAACTTGAGAATGATGCTAAATTTTGGTCATACTTTTGCTCATGCAATAGAGGCTGATAATAAATTCTCAAGAAAAATTAATCATGGAGAAGCTGTTTTAATTGGCATCATGATTGCTTCAAGATTATCAGTTTTAATGAAAGTTTTATCACCTAATTCTTTTTCTAATATAAAAGATATTTATACAAAAAATGAATTGAACCTAAATTTTTCAAAATTTATTAATAAAAAAAATGTCAATAGAATATTAAACTTAATGAGTAATGATAAAAAAAATAATGATTTAAAAATAAATTTAATATTATTAAAAAAAATAGGATTAACAACAAAGCCCGGTTTGTATAAATTTACGATATCTGAACTGAAAAAAAAATTAATCAAAATTATTTAATTTTGATTTCAAGAGCATGTATTTTTGTTTGCATTTCTATGTTAATTACTCTTAAAACTTTTCTTTGTGCCTCTAACCTAGATAAAGAATTTAAATAATTTGATTCGATTTCTAAACAAAGATGAAACTTATCTTTAATGAAAGATTTATGTTTTTTGTGTTTATCACTGTTATCTATTATGTTGATTTTTTCAATAGATAAATTCTTTTTAATTTTTTTTTCTAAAGTTTTTAAAAAATTCTTCATAAAATCAAATTTTACTATATAAACTAAAAATTGAAATGAAAATTATTTGTGATTGGGAAAACTGTAAAAATCAGGGTAAATATAAAGCGCCTTTGGAGAGGGATAATAGTAGGAAATTTAGACTTCTCTGTTTAGAACATATTAAGATTTTTAATAAAAAATGGAATTATTTTTCGAATATGACTGATCAAGAAATAGAATATTTTATTAAATCCGATTTAACTTGGCATAAATCAACTAAAAGTTTTGGATCTTCAGATAATTTTTTTAATATACTTTGGAATAATGCACTTGATGACAAAATGAATATATTTAAGTCATCTGGATTTAAGGAGTATCAAAAATCTAATCTAAACAAAAATGACAGAGATGCTTTAGACATTTTAGATTTAAAATATGGTGCAAAATGGGAAGAAATTCAAAAGAAATTTAAAACCCTTGTAAAGAAATATCATCCTGATAAAAACCTTGGAAGTAAAAAATTTGAGGACAAATTAAAAACAATTACCTTAGCTTATAGCCAACTTAAAATGACAATAGGAAAAAAATAATGAGTTCAAATCTTTCTTTACAAAAACCAGATATAAAACTTTCTGTAAAACAATCTTTTGGTATCGATACTAAAATGGAAGTCGATGGTTTTTCAAAAAAAAATGAATATGTTCCAAAAATAGATCAAGATTATAAATTTGATAGGGACACTACTTTAGCTATATTGTCAGGTTTTTCATTTAACAAAAGAGTTTTAATTCAAGGTTATCATGGAACAGGAAAATCAACTCACATTGAACAAGTTGCTGCGAGATTAAACTGGCCTTGTGTAAGGGTTAACCTTGACAGTCATATTAGTCGTATAGATTTAATTGGAAAAGATGCAATAGTTCTTAAAGACAATAAACAGGTAACTGAGTTTAAAGAAGGTATTTTACCTTGGTCGATACAAAATCCTGTTGCATTAGTTTTTGATGAATATGATGCTGGAAGACCAGACGTCATGTTTGTTATTCAAAGAATTCTTGAAAGCGAAGGTAACTTCACTCTTTTAGATAAAAATAAGGTGATTGCTCAACATGATTATTTTAGAATGTTTGCTACAACAAACACTGTAGGTTTGGGAGATACAACTGGTCTATACCATGGCACTCAACAAATTAACCAAGGTCAAATGGATAGATGGAATATTGTTTCTACTTTAAATTATTTGCCTTTTGAAAAAGAATTAGAAATAATATTGGCTAAAAATAAAAACTTTAATAATAAAGAAGGTAAGGAAACAGTTTCAAATATGATAAAAGTTGCCGATCTAACACGAAAAGGTTTTATTAATGGAGATATTTCTACAGTGATGAGCCCTAGAACTGTTCTTCATTGGGCAGATAATTCATCTATTTTTAAAGATCAAGGATACGCTTTCAGAGTTACTTTTTTAAATAAATGCGATGAAATTGAAAAAAAAATAATTTCAGAATACTATCAAAGATGTTTTGGGGAAGATTTGCCAGAATCTTCGGTTAATGTAACTATTGGTTAAATGGAAAAAAAAGAGAATTTTTTAGAAAACTTCAAAACCGCCATCACTTCAACAGTTAAGTCTATAGCAGGTGTAGATAACATAGAGATTAGTTTTGGCAATCAAAATCAAGACAATAAAAAAAAAACTATCAAACTTCCTAAATTAGATGAATTTACTAATAAATTTGATTATACGAAAGTCAGAGCTTCTGCTGATTCTGAATCTCTAAAAATTAAGTTCAGCAATTCAGACCTATTAAAATTAAATGAACCAAAAGGAAATATTTCAAAAAAACTATATTTAATTGCTGAAAAAATTAGATATGAAAAGTTGGGATCACTAGAATTCAAAGGGATAAAAAAAAATATTCATAGCTATTATACCAAGAGAGTTAATGATTTAGATTTAAATAAAAATGAAAATAAAGTAACGGAAGCTTTCGAAAATTATTTAAGAGTTAATTTTCTAGGTTTAAAAAATTCAAAAATGATAGATAAAGAGTTCAAGCCTTTTAGAGAAAGTTTTGATGTTAAACTAAAAAATAAATTAATTTCATTGAAAAATTTATTCAACAACCAAAAAGAATTTAATTCAATGATTTCAGATTTGATTTCTGAAATGGACATAGATGAAGCTTTTGATCAACAGTCTAAAGAACAAGAAAATGATAATAAGAATAGTGAAAATAAAGACAAGCTAGATAATGAAAAACAAAAGAAAGACGCTAAGGAGGAAAATCAAGAAATGTCAGTGGAATCTGGCGTTCCTAACATAGATACAACTACAAAAGAGGCAGATAATGAGCAAGATAATGTAGAAATAGAAGATTTTTCAGAAACAATGAGCCAAAGAAATGTAAAGAAAAATAATTTTGGTGACTTAAAATACAAAGTATTCACAGAAGAATTTGATGAAATTATCAAAGCAGAAGAATTAGAGGAAGAAGATGAATTAAATAGACTTAGAAAATCTTTAGACCAACAACTTTTACATCTTAAAAATTTTATTTCTAAATTGGCTAATAAGCTTCAAAGAAAGCTTTTGGCTAAACAAAATAGATCATGGAATTTTGATTTAGAGGAGGGATTGCTGGATACATCTAAACTTACAAGAGTTATTATAGATCCATATAATTCCCTATCTTTTAAGAAAGAAAAAGATTTAGAGTTTAAAGATACTTTAGTTACTATTTTGATAGATAATTCAGGATCAATGAGAGGAAAACCAATTTCTGTAGCAGCAATTTGTGCTGACATACTTTCAAGAACTTTAGAGAGATGTTCTGTAAAAGTAGAAGTTTTGGGATTTACGACAAAACATTGGAAAGGTGGCTTGGCAAGAGAAAAATGGATGAAAAGTGAAAAACCAAATTTTCCTGGACGGTTAAATGATTTAAGACATATTATTTATAAATCAGCAGATATACCTTGGAGACAATCTAAAAAGAATATGGGTCTGATGCTTAAAGAGGGTTTGCTTAAAGAAAATATAGATGGAGAAGCTTTAAAATGGGCATTTAATAAAATGTTAAAAAGAAAAGAAGAAAGAAAAATATTAATGGTGATTTCAGATGGGGCACCAGTAGATGACTCTACATTGTCTACAAATTCTAGTGATTACTTGGAAACAAATTTAAAAAACACAGTAAAATGGATTGAAAAAAATTCATCTGTAGAACTATTGGCAATTGGTATAGGTCATGATGTGACAAGATATTATAGCAAAGCCGTAAAAATAGCTGATGTTCAAGATTTAGGTGACGTTATGATTAATCAATTAACTGAACTATTTGTAAAAGATAAAAATACAATTCATTAATTAATACTTACTTAACGTAAATTTTTTTGTTAGAAAAATCTTTAATATTAGGCAACAGTAATTTAAAAGGAATTAACATAGCAGTCGCCATCAATAATTTAACTAAAAAATCCCCTAAAGCTAGTGTAACCCAGGGTACTCCGGTGTTAAAAAATGATATAGAGAAAAATAAAAAAGTATCGATTGCAGATCCAATTAAAGAAGATGTTAATGGTGCTATAAACCAAACTTTTTTTCTAAGTGAGTCAAATATATGAACATCAGTTATTTGAGCGATTAAAAAAGCTACGCCAGAACCAATAGCAATTCTTATAGAAATCAAATCTTCAAAGTTTGTTGATACAAGCAGTGTTAAAACTACACCAGTTATAAATCCGACATATACTATTTTTTTTGCTATTTTAATTCCATAAGCACGATTTGCTAAATCAGTAATTAAAAATGTAATTGGATAACTAAACGCTCCATAAGTTAGTATTTCATTGAGGTTAAGAAAATATACTGGAAATTGAACCAAATAGTTAGAAGTTATAACTATTAAGCCCATTAAAAAAGTTAATAAAATAAATATTTTAAAATTTTTAACTAACATTAGAATAAGTTCTTAAGCTTTTGAAGATAGTGTAGCTTTAATTTTTCTAACACGAATAGATAAATTATTTTTTTTAGCTTTTTTTAAAAAATTATCTAATCCACCCTTAAAATCAACAGTTCTTAGCGCTGCGTTAGTGACACTAAGTCTAATATTTTTTTTTAAAATTTCACTTTTAAAAATGACTTTTTTTAAGTTTGGTATAAACCTTCTTTTAGTCTTATTGTTAGAATGACTAACATTATGACCTTTTAAAGGTGACACGCCTGTAAGTTCGCATTTTTTAGACATAAATAAATTATCTAGGTATATAATTATAGATTGTACGATGGTCAAGCATTAATTCCGACTGCTTCCTCTATATTTTTAATCTTTTCTTTTTTTAAAATTAAAATTAACTCTTTTTTAATTTTTTTAACTATTCCAGGTCCATTATAAATCATTCCAGTATAAAGTTGTACCGCAGATGCCCCTGTAGTAATTTTTTCAAAAGCACCTTGACCTGAATTAACCCCTCCTACTCCGATTATAGGAATTTTATTTTTTGTTTCTGTGTAAAATTTTTTTATCAATTTTGTAGATAAATTTTCAATTGGTTTACCAGATAATCCACCTTTTTCATTTTTTTTTGCATCCAATAAATCTTCTCTATTTTTATCAGAGGTATTTGAAATAATTAAGCCATTAATACGAAACTTTAAAATTAACTCAATGATGTTGCTAATTTCTGAATTGTCAATATCTGGAGATAATTTAACTACGACTGGTTTTTTAATATTTTCTTTATTTCTTAATTCATTTAAACTTTTTAATAAATCATTTAAATAATCTGATTTATGAAAATTTCTTAATCCCTCAGTATTTGGGGATGATATGTTAACAGTTATGTAACTAGCTAAAGAAAAAGATTTAGAAAGGCATAGTTTAAAATCATCAATTTTATTTTTTGTATCTTTATTTGGCCCAATATTAATTCCTAATAATCCACTGGGTGGATTACTTGAAATTCTTTTTAATACTGATTCAAGTCCATGGTTGTTAAAGCCAAGTCTATTAATCATAGCTTGATCTTTTTCTAACCTAAATATTCTTGGTTTAGGACTTCCAAGTTGCTTTTTTGGAGTTACGGTTCCAACCTCAACAAAACCAAATCCAAGTTTAAACAAAGAATTGTATACTTCAGCACTTTTATCAAATCCTGCTGCTAATCCTATTGGATTATTTATTTTTTTACCAAATAAATTAATTTGTAAAATATCTTCATTTTCAACTTGAAATAATTTTTTAGGTATTATGTTTATTTTTAAAGATTTAATTGCTAAATCATGAGCCACTTCAGGATCTAAACTAAATATGTAAGGTTTTAAAAAAGAAAACATTTTTTAATTATCTATCTTATCATTAATCAATTTTATAGTTTCTTTTATTCCAAAAAAACTTATAAAAAAACCCATTCTAGGACCATCCGACTCTCCAAAAATAACCTCATAAATTAACTTAAACCATTCTCTGAGATTAGATTTGTATCCATTTTCTTTTCCTACAGTATATACGATTGTTTGAATATCTTCAGGTATTGTATTTTGGGATGTTTTCTCCAACTTTTTAACTAGATCAATCAAAGCTTTTTTTTCTTCAGCGTTTGGAATTTTAAATTTTTTTTTAGGTTCTACTTTATCTTTAAAATAATTAATAGCGAACTCTGTTAAATTATCTAATATTGGATAATCTTGGCTTTTAATATCTTTGTGAAACTTATTAATAAATTTCCATAAAATTTCTTTGTTTTCAGCGTTACTTGACCCTACTAAATTAAGCAACATTGAAAAAGGCATAACTATATTTTCTTTTGGAGGTTTCCCATTATGCACATGCCAAACAGGATTTAGAATTTTATCAGCTACTTTTTGGGTAGGATATTTTTCAATACACGATAAGTATTCATCTACAGTCTTAGGAACTACTTCAGAATACAATTTTTTTGCTCTTTTCGGATTTGGATACATATATAAAGACAAACTTTCTGGTGAGGCATACCTTAACCATTGTTCTATTGATATCCCGTTTCCCTTGGATTTGGATATTTTTTCTCCTTTTTCATCTAAAAAAAGTTCATAAGCAAAACCATTTGGTGGTTGTTTTCCTAAAGCTCTACAAATCTTGTTAGAAAGAATTGCGCTTTCTGTTAAATCCTTACCATACATTTCGAAATCAACATCAAAAGTAAACCATCTCATTGCCCAGTCTACTTTCCATTGAAGTTTACAATTGCCATTTATTGCATCAGTTTTAAATTTTTTTCCTTTGTTATCAAAAATTAACGATCCTTTTTTGATATCCATTTCCAACAATGGTATTTCTAAAACTTTTCCTGTTTCAGGGCAAATTGGTAAAAAGGGACAATATGTTTTTTTTCTTTCGTCTCTTAAGGTAGGTAAAATTATGTTCATTATATCTTCATATTTTTCTAAAACTCTAAGTAAGGTATTGTTAAAAACTCCTTTTTTATAATTCTCAGTTGAACTTTTAAAGATAAAATTAAAATTGAATTTTTTTAAAAATTTTTTTAACATTTCATTGTTATGTTCTCCAAAACTTTTAAATTTTTTAAATGGATCTGGAATTTGTGTTAAAGGTTTTCCCAAATTATTTTTTAATATTTCATCATTTGGTATATTTTCTGGTACTTTTCTCAAGCCATCCATATCATCAGAAAAGGTTATAAGTTCACTTTCAATATCTTTAATGTGATCTAAAGCATTGATCATCATACTAGTTCGAGCTACCTCTCCAAAAGTTCCTATATGAGGTAATCCGCTTGGTCCGTACCCTGTTTGAAAAATAATTTTATTTTTTGCATTTATAAGATTTTTTCTATCTTTTAAAAGCTTTCTTATTTCTACAAAAGGCCAAGAAGAAGTTGATTGAATTAAGTCATTTTCAAGCATAAGAATGGTTTATTAAATTTTTTCTATAAAATACAGATATAAATTAAGGATATTAAGTTGAATTTTATAACTATTTAAATAATCTCATTTTAAATGACTGCGAATAAAACTGTTTTTTTTATAATAGGTATTCTTATAGTAATTTTAGGCATATTTATGCTAGGGCCTTATTTGGCTCAAATTATCTATAAAGAAAATAGTCACAGTTTTTTATCATCTGCATTAATAACAATTTTTATAGGAATACTGTTTATTTTAACTAATTTAGAAAAAGAATTTATTTTAAATCTACAACAAACTTTTTTATTTTCTACTTTAGCATGGTTTTCAATAGCTCTTTTTGGAAGTATACCATTTATTTTATCAGAACTTGATCTGAATTTTAGTGAAGCTTTTTTTGAGAGCATGTCCGGAATTACAACAACAGGGTCAACCGTAATCTCTGATTTAGATTCGTCTCCTAAAAGTATTCTTATCTGGAGAGCAATTATGCAATGGCTTGGTGGCATTGGAATTATTGTTATGGCCATAACTGTGCTTCCATTGCTTAAAGTTGGTGGTATGCAATTATTTAAGATGGAAGGATCTGATAGTGCAGAAAAAATTCTTCCAAGAACTACTGAGGTTGCTTCAATTATAATTTTTACTTATTTAATTTTAACTTTTTTTTGCAGTTTTTTTTATTGGTTTTTTGGTATGAGCATATTCGATAGTATTGCTCATTCAATGACAACAATTGCTACAGGTGGATTTTCTACACACAATGACTCTATAGGTTTTTTTAAAAATTCAAATATTGAAATAGTTGCAACTATTTTTATTATTTTGGGAAGTATACCATTTATATCATACCTAAAGTTTGCAAAAGGTAACCGAAAAATTTTTTTTAATGATGTTCAAATAAAAGGTTTAATAAATCTGTTGCTTCTTTCAATTTTAATAATGTTTATTTATCTCATGTTTATTAATCATGATAGTTCATTAATAGATAAAATTAGAATAGCTTCATTTAATGTAGTCTCAATTCTTTCAGGTACTGGTTATGTTACAGACGATTTTGGATTGTGGGGAAAATTTTCATTAATATTTTTTTTATTTCTTATGTTTGTAGGAGGTTGTGCTGGATCAACCACTTGTGGAATAAAAATATTTAGACTCCAAATGTTAGTACTATTTTTAAATAATCAAATTAAAAAATTAATCTATCCTAATAGTGTTTATATAATTAAATATAATAATCAAAAAATCTCTGATAATTTTATTAATTCTGTAATTGTTTTTATATTTTCTTATTTATTTCTATTTATGATACTTGCTATGCTTCTTTCAATAACAGGTCTTGATTTTTTATCTGCAATATCAGGTGCGGCTACTTCAATCTCAAATGTAGGTCCAGGATTAGGGGATATGATTGGTCCCAACGGAAATTTTAAGGAAGTTTCTGATGTTTCTAAATGGTTGTTATCTTTTGGAATGCTTCTAGGAAGATTAGAACTTTTTGCAGTTTTAGTTTTATTTTTTCCTTCTTTTTGGAGAAATTAATTTATGACAAGATATAAAAATATAAAAATTTATCTTGAAAAAAGAATGCTAAGAATTTTTCTTTTGGGGATTGTGAGTGGTTTTCCGTGGGTTCTGATTGGTAGCGCTTTAAGTTTATGGTTAAAAGAAAATGATTTATCTAGAAGTACAATAGGTTGGGCAGGGTTAATTTTTGGAGTTTATGCTATCAATTTTTTATGGGCCCCATTAATTGACAAAATACAAATACCTTTTTTGACTAAAAAAATAGGGCACAGAAAATCATGGATTATATGTATGCAAACAATTATTTTTTCTTCCTTAATATTATGGAGTTTTTTAGATCCTTCTAAAAATCTCTGGTTAGTAATAGCGGTTGGATTGATCATAGCAACATCTTCAGCTACTCAAGATGTTACTATAGATGCTTTAAGAATTGAGCAAATAGGACAAGGGGAAGGAAAATCGATGGCTGCTGGAGCTGCAATTTCAGTTGTTGGGTGGTGGACTGGATATAAAATTGGTGGCGCTATTTCTTTAATAAGTGCAGAACTTTTTCAGAGACAAGGTATAGAAAATTATTGGCAACTATCATTTATTGTCTTAACATTTATTGTTGTTTTAACTACTTTGGGTTTATTATTTATTCCAGAAACTATTTCAAATAAGAGACAAGATTTGCAAAAATTACAGGATGAAATAATATTAAATAAACTAGGTTCATCCACTAGAATTAACAAAATAATTGCTTGGCTATCAGGTATAATTGTTAATCCATTAATTAGTTTTTTTAAAAAAAATACATTTAAAGTTGCTATAGGTATTATAGGGTTTATATTTTTATTTAAAATTGGAGAAGCATTTCTAGGTAGAATGTCAGTAATTTTTTATAAAGAAATTGGATTTTCTAAAACAGATATCGCTATTTATTCAAAAGGTATAGGATGGATTACTACAGTTGTCTTCACATTAATAGGGGGGTTATTTGCTATCAGAATGGGTTTACTAAAAGCTATGTTTGTTTCTGGAATATTCATGGCTTCAACAAATTTAATGTTTTCGTTGTTATCATGGGTCGGTAACTCAGAAATCTTATTTGCTTTTACAGTTCTTCTGGATGATTTAGCTGCAGCGTTTGCAACTGTAGCATTTGTTGCCTTCATTTCTTCATTGGTAGACAGAACTTACACTGCTACGCAATATGCTTTGCTTGCTTCAATTGGTACTGCAGGTAGAACATTGTTTGCTTCCTCCTCTGGTTCCTTGGTAGATTTTTTAAATGGTAATTGGTCGATCTTTTTTATTATTACAGCTTTAATGGTTATTCCATCTTTAATATGTTTATTTATAATAAGAAAAAAAATTAATCTAAATGAGTAAAAATTACACAAATAATTATATTAAACTCAATTTATATAAGAAAAAATCATTAAATTCAGAAATTGTAACTCAATTACTTTATGGCGAAGATTTTAAGATAATCAAAAAAGAAAATAAATGGTGGAAAATAAAAATTAAAAAAGACAGGTATATTGGCTACATTAAAAAAAAAAAATTTATAAAAATTATTAAAGCAACTCATAAAATTCATAAACTTTATGCAAATATTTACAGTAAACCAAATAAAAGAAATAAAATTGGCAAATTATCTTTTAATTCTAAGATAAAAGTAAAAAAAAGTTTTTCTCATTTTGTAAAATTTGAAAATAAGTGGATTGACAAAAATGATATAAAACCAATAAATTTTGAAAATAAAAATATTTTTCAAAATATTAAAATATTTAAAGGGGTAAAGTATAAATGGGGTGGAAATTCTTATAAGGGAATAGATTGCTCAGCATTAATCCAAATCTTTTTTAATTTTAATAATAAGTACTGTCCAAGAGATACAAAAGATCAATTAAATTATTTTAAAAGAAATATTCAAATAAATAAAATTAAAAAAAATGATATAATTTATTGGAAAGGACATGTTGCCCTAGTTCTTTCAAAAAAAAATCTTATTCATGCATATGGTCCTTCTAAAAAAACTGTCATTATGAATGTCCAAAAGACAATAAAATTAATCAATAAAACAGCTAATTTAGAAGTGATAAATATAAAAAGAATATAATATAAAGAATTAAAAGCTATGATTCTGCAAACAATTTATATCGATATCACTATCTGATGGATAAATATTATTTAGGTTTTTTTTCAGAGAGTTTCTAATATTTTCATTATTACTATGAGTTGCTATTACTATAGTTTTTAAAAAATATTTAGGGAATAATTTACTTAAATTTTTTATTAATTCTTTATTCATTGAACAACTCCAAATTAAGTCATAATTATTTTCAATACACCATTTTGTAACCTGGTAGTACATAATTACTTCTTTAGAATTTTCTAAGTAAAAGGAAAAAATTATATTTAATCTATTTACACCATCAATTCTAACACTATGTGCAATCAAAAAGTTTCCATCAAACTCAAAAAATCTTAAATTTTTTCTAAAGGGAAATTCTATAAATCTCCAATTAAACCATTCTTCATCGTGAATAATATTTAAACCTGGCAATTTATCTATTTTTCTTTTTGAAAAAGAATCAGTAATTTTTGATAAATTTTTTTCTAAGCTAAAAGAATTAATGTTTTCTGTGTTTTTTAAATGTTTGTTGATAAAAAAATTATAAAAATTTTTTATAACTTTAGTTTCACTCCTATTTACTAATGGAATCCATTTTATTGGATTCATAGGTCGGCAAAATCTTTGCATAGATTTATTAATATTCCAATTGAATTTTTTATAAACTTTTAAAGCAGCTTCATTGCAAAAAGCAATTTGAACTTCTGAATTTTTTGTACCTGCATCAACTAATAATGATCCGCCACCTTTACCATAAAATTCTGGTAATATTACGTAATCAACATACCAAACTGCCTTGATAATTTGATCATTATTAGAAATCTTTGTCGGTATAGTTCCTAATTGACCGATTATTTTTTGATCTAAAGTCAAAATAATAGGCTCTGATTTAGTTTGCTTAAGTCTGTACCACCACTCTAAATTTTCGGATAATATTTTATATCTATCTTTGAAAACTAATTTATAAAAAGCTAAAAGTTCATTTTTATCAACTTCAGATATTTTTTTTATAATATGTCCTTGCATCAAGTTAAAGAATTTCTATAGCAACTTCAGACTCACAAAAAGCAATATATTTAAAATCATTATCATTAAATACTTCTTTTAAAGCTTTAAACTCATTTTCTTCCCAGTTAGGGTATCCATAAAGTTGATCGAATAGAATTACAGAGCCTTTCATTAAAAATGGTTTAATTTTTAAAAGAGTAAATTTAGTTGGTGTATAGGTATCCATGTCTAAGTGTGCAAAAGCTATTTTTTTACTAGAATTTTTTTCTAAAAATTGAATTAGAGTCTCTTGGACTTTGCCTTTTATTAAAGTTACGTTTTTTTTTACTCTGGGTATTTTTTTGTTTAAAGAAAATGTTCCTACTGGGTTGTACTCATTCATATTCCAGTCTTCTTCTAAGCCCTCAAAAGAGTCAAAACCATAAATAGTAAGATTCTCTCTAATTAAAATATCTGAAAAAATATTGATAGATTCTCCACGAAAAACTCCAAATTCAAGAAAAAGGTTGTCTCTTTTATTATTATTTTTAACTGCTTTTGATACTGAAAATTTTCTAATATCTTTTGGTTTTAAAAAGATCGAGCTTTTCTTCATATCGCTCTTAAAAAAATTATAACAATCTAAGGATAAATTTTCATAGTATATATCGATAGGGCTTGTTTTATTTCTTATTCTTACTTTAAAATATACTTCAATAAAATAAAGAAATGATAAAAGCTTGTTTTTTATAAATTTTTTCATAAATATCTATTATAATTAAATATTAAAAACTTATACTATTAATAAATAAAATGGCAAATGTAGTTAAAAAATTTATATCAGATAACACTGGAATTCTCATAAGAATTGACGATATAGCAGAAAATATGAACTGGGAACTAATGAATAAATGTGAAAAATTGTTTGATAAATATTCAATTAAGCCTGTTTTAGGAGTTGTTCCAAATAATGAAGATAAAGAACTTCTAATGTATCCAAAAAATGAAAAATTCTGGGAACAAATAAGAAGGTGGGAAACAAAAGGTTGGGAAATAGCTATGCATGGATACAATCATGTATACGACCGTGTGACAAATAAAAAAGATTATTTAGGACACGGTGGTAAATCAGAATTTTATGGACATGATTTTGAAACTCAAAATTTGAAAATTGAAAATGGACTTAATAAATTTAAAGAAGAAAGAATAAGAGTTAGATCATTTTATGCTCCAAATCACACCTATGATATGAACACTTTTAAGGCATTAAAAAGAAATAACATCAATAATATAATTGATGGATATGGATTAATGCCATTCAATAAAAATGGTTTAAATTTTATTCCTCAATTATTTTACAAAGTATTAATTATGCCTTTTGGCATACAGTCAACTCAAATACATTTAAATTATTGGAAAGAAAAAGATTTCATGAATTTTGAGAAATTTTTAGAAAAAAACTATAAAAAAGTAATATCTTTTGATGTTGCTATAAATAAAACAAACAACGGAATTATATATAAACTTATTAATGTTTTATGTGAAAAAATCTTAAAGTTATTAAGAAAATTTAATAAAAAATGAGAATTATTGGTGGGCACCACAAAGGTAAAAAAATTTCTTTTGTTAAATCATCAACTACAAGACCATTACGAGATTATGTAAAAGAAAATATATTCAATATTATTTTACACTCAAATAAAATTAATTTTGATTTGATTAATACTAATGTTTTGGACTTATATTCTGGAACGGGTTCGTTTGGTATTGAGTGTTTATCACGTGGAGCTAGAAATGTTACATTTGTGGATGATGATCAAATAGCAAATAAAATTCTTGTAAAAAATATAAAACAATTAAAAATAGAGAATAAATGTAAAGTATTAAATATCAATGTAAACAATTTTTTAAATAGTAATAAAAAAAAATTTGATATTATTTTTTTAGATCCACCTTTTATGGAAAATAATTATTTGGAGGATTTAAAATTAATAAAAAAACTAAAAGCATTTAACAAAGACCATATTATAATATTTCATAGAGAAATAAAAAAATTAGAGAAGATAAGTAATTTGCTTAAAAACGTTGTAATAAAAAAATATGGAAGATCAAAAATAGTATTCTCTAGTTTTAATTAATTCAAAAGTTTTTTAGTTATTGTCTTTAACTCTTCTACTGCTGGTTGATCATAAGGATTTACTCCAATTAATTTACCAATGATAACTGTTTCAAGCATAAAATAAGAAAATAGATGCCCAATTGAAGTTTCTGAAATTTCTTTAACAACTATCTCTTTATATGGGATATTTTTTTTTTTAAAAATGGATATTAATGAATTTTTTTGAGCGTTAACTATATTTTCAATATTTTTATTATTTAAAAAATTAAAATTTTTATTAAATGAATTTTTTAATGACTTGTTATTATATTTGTTCTTAGAGCTTAAAATATAAAAAACTTTATCTTGAGGTCCATCTAAATATAATTGGAGTAAGCTATGATGGTCTTTTGGAGCTTGAGATAAAATTGGCAAAATACCCATTCCTTTTTTACCAAGGCTTTCAGCTATAAGTTGCTGACACCAATATACAAAATCATTTAATTCAGGACAATAATTTAAGAATATTAAAGATTTTATTTTTTTATTTTTATAATTTTCTGCCATTATTGAAGTCGTTTTACTTAGAGACAATTTTATTTTATCTTTAAATAATTGATTTAAATTTTTTTTAAAATTTTCAATTTTTAAATTCATAAGTTTCGCTGGTAGCATGCCGACTTCTGAGAGTACTGAATATCTGCCTCCTATAAATTTTTTATGCTTAATCAGAAATATTTTTTTTTTTGAAGCATAATCAGATAAAGCACTAGCTTTTTTTTCAGTAATTATAATTGAATTGTTGGAATTAATGTTTAGTTTTTTAAGATAACTTATATTTGTTAAAGTTTCTAAAGTATTTCCAGATTTTGAAATAATTATAAATAATAATTTTTTAAAATCTTTATTTTTTTTTAATTTATCTAATAATGCAACGTCTATATTATTGACAAAAAAAAATTTTTTATTAATTTTTCTTTTTAAAAAAGTATATATTGCTTGTGCACCAAGTATAGAACCTCCCATTCCAATAACAACAATTGTACTATATTTATTAAATTTATTTATATTTTTTAAATCTAGATCAATATTATTAAAAAAATAAAAAGGGTTTTTTTCTATTTTAATTTTTTTTTTTATATGCTCAATCTCTAACTTAGCTTTTCTAATATTTTTTTTTATATTTTTTTTATTATGATATTTTTTAAGAATATTATCTTTTATAATTATTGTATTTTTCACTTTTTAATATTTTTTAAAATTGACTCTTCTGCACTTGAATTTGAGTTTCTATTATTATCTTTATCTTCGGGTAATTTTAATATTTTTTTTATTTCGTCTTTATTATTCATTTTAACATTTTTCTCTGAATCTGGAATAGGTATCTTATCAAATTCTGGTGGCTGTGTTAATGGATCTCTTTTTTTTATTAGAAATTCATCAGAAGAAACATTTTTTTCATTTCTTAGAGCTTTGCCAGCTTCTGTAAAGGCTCCACATCCATTTAGCAAATAAAATAAGCTGATTAAAGTAAAAATTGTTTTAATTTTTTTCATTTTTTCCTATAATTAATTGTCTCAAAAGTATTAAGAGAATTCCAATAGAAATAAATATATCCGCTATATTAAAAGTAAACCAGTGATAATTATTTATATGTAAATCTATAAAATCTGGAACTGCAAAAAATACAGCCCTATCATAAAAATTTCCCAAAGCTCCACCTAAAATCATTGAATAATAAAACATTTCAATATTTTTACACATTATAAGAATAAAAAATATTACTAAAATAATAATAAAAATTAAAAAAGATATTGCATGATAAAAAAAATTCGCTTCTAAATCCAAAAGTCCAAAACCTATTCCGGTATTCCAAACTAAATCAAAGTTTAAAAAATTATTTACAAATGTTGATTGCGCATCAGAATGATTATTAATTATGTGTATTTTTGATACTCTATCAGAAATAAAAATAAATATTACAATTGCAAAACTAATTAATTTTTTTATAGAAAATATATTATTCGGTATTGTTTTATCATTATAAGACATAATTTAAATTTAGAATTTTTTAACAACACCACTACATCTCTCACAACTAGTGTCTAATATTTTCCAACATCTTTCACATTTGGAACCATTTGCTTTTTTAACTAAAATTTTTATATTTTGGTCTTGTTTTTCATCTATTTTGTTTTGAGCTTTTGATGTAATAAAATATTCTGGTAAGTCTACATTTTTCAAAAGATCATATATTTTTTTGTTTGAGCGTATCTCAATTTCTGCCTCTAAACTTGATCCAATTTCTTTGCTAGCTCTTTTTTCCTCTATAGCTATATTTGCTATTTGCTTAATCTTATATAAATCTTTCCATCTACTTTCTAAAGTAATGTTTTGCCATGAATCTGGTATAGAGACAAAATTAAGTTGATGAATACTATCATTTTTTTTTGTTACTAATTTATAAATTTCTTCAGTAGTAAAAACAAAAATTGGTGCATACCACTTCATAAGACATTCTAAAATAATGTTAAGCACTTTGATACAATTTTTTCTTTTTTTAGAATTAATATCATCACAATATAAAACGTCTTTCCTTATATCAAAATAAAATGAAGATAAATCTAAAGTACAAAAATTAAGTAAATCTTTATACATTTTATGAAAATTATAATTTTTTAAATTTTCTTGTATTAATTTTTCTAAATTATAGAGTTTGTTTAAAATATACCTTTCTAACTCTTCAAATTTTTCTAATTCAAGGTCTTTAAAATTTTGCTTTTCAAAATTATCTTGGATGTTTCCCAAAATAAACCTAAACGTATTTCTAATTTTTCTGTAAGATTCTGAGTGCTGCAGTAATATACTTTTATCTATTCGTAAATCTTCAGAATAATCTGAAGATGCCACCCAGGCTCTAAGTATATCAGCTCCATAATTTTTTAGAATATCATCAGGAGAAATTACATTTCCTGAAGATTTTGACATTTTCATTCCTTTTCCGTCAACTACAAATCCATGAGAAAGAATGCTTTCATATGGAGCCCTTCCTCTAGTACCACAGGACTCTAATAATGATGAATGAAACCAACCTCTATGTTGATCTGATCCTTCTAAATACATATCTGCCGGCCATTTTAAGTCTTTTCTTTTTTCCAAAACAAAACTATGTGTAGAACCACTATCAAACCACACCTCGACAATATCATTTAATTTTTCATAATCTTCAGCGCTATATTTTTCTCCTAAAAATCTCTCAGATTTATCTGTAAACCAACAATCTGAGCCTTCTTTTTCATAAATTTCAGCAATCCGATTTATGACTTCTTGATCTCTTAATGGCTCTTTTGTTTTTTTGTTTACAAATATTGGTAAAGGCACACCCCACACTCTCTGTCTAGAAACGCACCAATCTGGTCTTCCTACAACCATTGACATTAACCTATCTTTTCCTTTCTCTGGGTAAAAAGTCGTTTCATTTATCGCTTTAATAGCTTTTTCTCTTAATGAATTTTTTTCCATTGAAATAAACCATTGCGGTGTAGCTCTATAAATTAAAGGAGCTTTAGATCTCCAAGAATGAGGATAGCTATGTTGAAGTTTGTCATTGCTTAATAACTTATTTTCCTCTTTTAGTTTCTCTATTACTAATAAGTCGGCTTTAAAAACATGTGTTCCAGTAAAAAACGGTATTTCTTTTGTATATAATCCTTTATCATCTACTGTATATTTTGAAGAAATATTATTTTTTAAACATAAATTGAAATCATCTGGGCCGTGACTTGGTGCGCAATGTACTATACCAGTACCTTGTTCTAGAGTTACGAATCTTGCCTCAAGCATAGGTACATCATAATTATATCCTAAATTTAAAAAAGGATGGGAACATAAAGTTTTTTTAAATTCTAATCCTTTAAAATTTTTTAAAATTTTGTATTCTTTAATTCCACAAGACTTAATAAATGATGGAATTAAATTTTTAGCAACAACAATTTTTTTTTCTTTAAAATTATTTAAATTTTCTATCTCCAAAATTGAATATTCAATTGAATCATTGTAAGCTAATGCTTTATTTGCAGGAATAGTCCAAGGTGTCGTTGTCCAAATAATTATACTACTATTTTTTAAAAAATCTTTATCTGTTTCTTTAACTTTAAAGGCTACATAAATAGTATTAGATGTATGGTCCATATATTCTACTTCTGCATCTGCTAATGCAGTTTGTTCGACTGTTGACCATAAAACTGGTTTAAACCCCTGGTATAAACTTTTATTAATTAAAAATTTTCCAAGTTCTCTGACAATTTGTGCTTCCGCACCAAAACTCATAGTTGAATAATAATTTTCAAAATCTCCATCAACTCCAAGTCTTTTAAATTCTTTTATATGTATTTCAATCCACTTTTTAGCAAATTCACGACATTCTTTTCTAAAGTCTTTTATTGGAACTTCATCTTTATTTTTTTTATTTTTTTTATATTGTTCTTCTATTTTCCACTCAATTGGTAGTCCATGGCAGTCCCATCCTGGTACATAAATTGAATCTTTTCCATTCATTTGATGAAATCTGATAATCATATCTTTTAAAATTTTATTAAGGGCAGTTCCCATATGAATATGACCATTTGCATATGGTGGACCATCATGTAAAATAAATTTTTCTCTTCCCTTAGAATCTTTTCTAATTTTTTCAAAAATTTTATTTTTTTCCCAACTATCAATTATAGCAGGTTCTTTATTTGGTAAATTTGCTTTCATTGAAAAAGCTGTTTTAGGTAATTGTAAAGTATCTTTTGACATTTATTTTTTAACTCGCTTAATATCTTTTTTTATTTGCATCTTAAGTTCTTCAACACTATTAAATTTTTTTTCCGGTCTTATAAATTTTTTAAAAATTACTTTAATGGTTTTTTTATATAAGTTTGCTTTTAGATTAAATATATTAATTTCTAATAGTAATTTTTTTCCTCTAAATGTAGGCCTATAACCTATATTAGCGATGCCTTTTTTTTGTTTTTTACCTATCAAGACTTCTACACTATAGACTCCAAGTTTAGGTAAAATGTAATTTTTCCATTTAATATTGCATGTAGGAAATCCAATTTTTCTACCTCTTTTATTTCCTTCCTCTACTTTGCCTTCAACACACCAAGGTCGCCCTAAAAATTTATTAGCACTATTTATTTTACCATTTGATATCTCATTCCTTATTTTTGAAGATGACAAAATCTTATTTTTAATTTTAAGAGGTTTAGTTATAATTGTTTTAAAATTAAAAAAATCTTCGTTTTGTTTAAGTGTATTAATGTTACCTGTCCTATTTTTTCCAAATTTAAAATTTTTACTTACAAAAACAAATTTTGATTTAAGTTTATTTATAAGAATTTTTTCTATAAATTTATCAGGGCTCAAAAAAGAGAATTTTTTATTAAATTTTACTACATATACAAAATCAACTTTTAATTTTTTTAAACTATATATTTTTTGACTAAAGTTGTTAATTCTATAATTTTTTTTTTTTTTATTAAAAAACATAACAGGCAAAGGTTCAAAAGTTATTACTCCAAATTTTAAATTATTTTTTCTTGCTTTATTTAACGCTTGAAGAAGAACCTTTTGATGACCAAGGTGTAAGCCGTCAAAATTACCAATTGCTATTACAGCTTTATTATTTTTAATATTTTTTATTTTATTATTATAAATTATCATATTACCAACTTAACTCAGATTGATAAAATTTAGTTGTAACTCCATACTTTTTAACTAAATCTTCAATGTCATTTTCATTATTAAATTCAGATTTATGAACACCATTTAAAATAAATAATGAGTCTATTTTTAAGTTATTTGCTCCTTTAATATCTGTGTTTAAATTATCTCCAATTATAAAATTTTTTTCTCCTTTGTTTAAAATTATTTCGTAAACTTCTTTGTGTGGTTTTCCAAAATAAATTACTTTGCCTCCCAAAGATTCAAAAATTTCAGCAATCTTACCGGCGCAATATTCTTTTATATTTCCTCTATGAACTATTAAATCAGGATTTGTACAGACAAACCTTTTTTTAAAAGCTGGTTTAAGTAATCTTGTGTAATATTCTAAATTTTTTTCATAATTATCAAATAATCCAGTACATAATATAAAGTCACATTCCTCTAAATTTGTTTTATTTTTTCTTAAATCTAAAAATAAAGATGTGTCTCTTTCTGGTCCTAAATGGAAAAATTTTTTTCCAAATTTTTCTTCTTTTAATGATTTCATTGCAGCCTCTCCTGATGTCATAATATTTTCTAGAAATTCTTTTTTCATATCAATCTTTTTTAAAAAATTAATGACACTTTTATTTGGTCTTGGAGCGTTAGATAAAAAAATTATTCTTTTTTCATTTTTTTTTAAATTTTCAATAACTTCAACGGCTCTTTTGTTAAGCTCTATTCCGTTATGCATAACTCCCCACAGGTCGATAATAAATGTATCGTAATCTGAGTAAATTTTTGATAAATGATCGAGTTTTTTCAATTTAATAGGTCCTTTTTTATAATCTTTATAGAAAAGATAGCAAAATATAGCAATATTAAGCTTATTAGAGGTATTAATACTATTAAGACACTTGAAATTTTATCAAAACTCACCATATCAAGCCTACATACAAATTACAGGAGTGAAATATGAAATTTAGACCCTTACATGACAGAGTGCTGATTAAAGTGCTTGATAGTGAAGAAAAGACGGCTGGAGGAATTATAATTCCTGATACAGCTAAAGAAAAACCTCAAGAAGGTGAGGTAGTTGCTGTTGGACCTGGATCAAAATCTGAAGATGGAAAAGTTTCTCCAATGGATGTAAAAATTGGAGATATAGTTTTATTTGGAAAATGGTCTGGAACAGAAGTTAAAATTGATGGTAAGGAATATAGTATTATGAAAGAATCTGACATCATGGGTATATCCAAAAATAAAAAATAATTGAATTAAAGGAGATATAAAATGGCAAAAATAATTAAATTTAGTACAGACGCTAGAACAAAGATGCTGAACGGCGTAAATGTTCTTGCTAATGCTGTAAAAGTTACATTAGGTCCAAAAGGTCGTAATGTTGTAATGGACAAATCGTATGGTGCACCAAGAATTACTAAAGATGGTGTTTCAGTAGCAAAAGAAATTGAACTAGAAGATAAATTTGAAAATATGGGTGCTCAAATGGTAAAAGAAGTTGCTAGCAAAACTAATGATAATGCGGGCGATGGAACAACAACTGCAACTATATTAACACAAGCGATAGTAACTGAAGGATTAAAATATGTAACAGCAGGAATGAACCCAATGGATGTAAAAAGAGGTATAGATAAAGCTGTTGAACATGTTATTGGGAAATTAAAATCATCTGCAAAAAAAGTTAAAGCTTCAGAAGAAGTCGCTCAAGTTGGAACTATTTCAGCTAACGGAGAAAAATCAATAGGAGATATGATATCTAAAGCAATGCAAAAAGTTGGGAATGAAGGTGTCATAACAGTTGAAGAAGCTAAAGGAGTAGATACAGAGTTAGATGTTGTAGAAGGAATGCAATTTGACAGAGGTTATCTTTCCCCATACTTTGTTACAAATACTGAAAAGATGACTACTGAACTTGAAAATCCTTTAGTTCTTTTAGTAGAAAAGAAATTGGCTAATCTTCAACCAATGGTTCCTTTATTAGAATCTGTTGTTCAAGCTAACAGACCTTTAATGATTATTTCTGAAGATGTAGAGGGTGAAGCTCTTGCAACCTTAGTTGTAAATAAATTAAGAGGTGGTTTAAAAGTCGTAGCAGTTAAAGCACCAGGATTTGGAGATAGAAGAAAATCAATGCTAGAAGATATTGCAATATTAACTGGTGGACAAGTCATCTCAGAGGACCTTGGTATAAAATTAGAAAACGTTAAAATTGGTGACCTTGGATCTTGTAAAAAAGTAAAAATTGACAAAGAGAATAGTACAATAGTAGCCGGTGAAGGTAAAAAATCTGACATCGAAGCAAGATGTAATCAAATTAGATCTGAAATAAATGAAACAACTTCTGATTATGATAAAGAAAAACTTCAAGAAAGGTTAGCAAAACTTGCTGGTGGTGTTGCAGTAATTAAAGTTGGAGGGGCTACAGAAGTAGAAGTTAAAGAGAGAAAAGACAGAGTTGAAGACGCATTAAACGCTACTAGAGCAGCAGTTGAAGAAGGAGTTGTCATTGGTGGTGGTTGTGCACTTTTATATGCATCACTTGATCTAGATGGTCTTAAAGTTAAAGGAGATGATCAAAAAGCAGGTGTAGAAATAGTTAAAAAAGCATTGCAAGCTCCGGTAAGACAAATTACCGCTAATGCTGGGGTAGATGGTGCTGTAATAGTTGGAAAATTAATTGAAGGAAAAAAAGCAACTCAAGGTTATGATGCTCAAAATGAAGAATATGTGGACATGTTCTCAAAAGGAATTATTGACCCTGCTAAAGTTGTAAGGTCTGCTTTACAAGACGCCGCATCTATTGCCGGGCTATTAATTACAACTGAAGCTATGATTTCAGATAAACCAGAGGAAAAAGATGCTGCTCCTGCTATGCCTCCTATGGGCGGAGGAATGGGCGGTATGGGCGGAATGGGTGGTATGGGCGGAATGGGAATGTAACATAAAGCCATATGATTTAAAAAAAATTTAACCCCAGACTTAAAAATCTGGGGTTTTTTTTTACTCACCTTGCAAATCATGCAATTTATAGTTTATAATAATTTTAAACTATATTATGAACGCATTTATTGCAGCAGTTATTGAAAAAAAAACTATTTTAACAGCCAACGAAGGTAGGCTTTTAAAAAAAAGCTTTTTTGGATTTACAATCTTAATAATGGCTTTCCAAGTCAATGACTTTGGTGAAGTTGTTCGTCAAGCACTAATTGATGCTTATCTTCAGGTTTCAGTCTTTGTTGGCTTCACTCTTTTCGTTTTTATTGGAATGGATGCTCTAACAAAATTTAATATTTCTTACGTTTTAGATAAGACAAAAAAATTTCATGTTATAATGGCTTCTTTATTGGGAGCACTGCCAGGTTGTGGAGGAGCTATAGTTGTAGTTACCCAATACATCCAAGGAAGAATAAGTTTTGGATCTCTAGTAGCCGTTTTAACTGCTACAATGGGTGATGCTGCTTTTTTATTATTAGCCGCTGAACCATTTACTGGTTTACTTATTTTCACTTTAGGTGCTAGTGTTGGAGCTTTAACAGGATATATCGTTGATAAAATTCACGGTGAATCATATTTACAAGGAAATTCGAAACTTAAAGTAGAATTCGAAAAATTACAGAAAACTTTTGTATCTAAATTTAATATTTTCTGGACTTTAATTTTTTTACCTGGGTTTGTAATTGGACTATTTGTTGCTTTTCAACTAGATCTTGATCAAATTTTAAAAATACCTGAAAGCTTTAGTCTTGTTGCATCACTTGGTTTAGCTGGAGCATCATTATCTATATTTATGTGGTCATTAAACCCGTTAAGCGATTTTCAGTGTTCTACTGATAGAAAAAGAAATCTTTTATCAAGAGTTGTGGATACGACAAACTTTGTAACTACTTGGGTTATATGTGGTTTTTTAGTTTTCGAAATTTTTATGTATATAACTTCTTATGATTTAAAAACAATTTTTGATATTTGGTTACCATTTATACCGATGATAGCAATTTTATTTGGTTTCTTTCCAGGATGTGGTCCTCAGATTGTGGTGACAACTTTTTACCTAAATGGTTTTATTCCATTATCTGCAGAAATAGGAAATGCTATTTCAAATGACGGTGACGCATTATTTCCTGCAATAGCTTTGGCGCCAAAGGCTGCTATTGTCGCGACTTTATACAGTGCAATACCAGCATTGATTTTTGCTTATGGATATATGTTTTTATTTGAATAAAATAAAAATTCTCAAATAATTTAAATTTTAAGCGATTGAATTTTGTTTCTACTTTTTTTTGAAATTAACAAACATGCTTTGGACTCTAAAATCAATCCATCTTTAAGAATTCTAAGATTGTTATCATTTAAAGTTTTTCCTGTAGAAGTGATGTCTGTAATGATTTCTGAGGATCCAATAAATGGATAAGTTTCTGTAGCCCCCAAGCTTGATATTAATTTATATTGAGTAACACCTTTAGAGATTAAAAAATTGTTAGTCAAATTTGGATATTTTGTTGCAACTCTTAGTCTTGTATTTCTTTTAGATCTTATGTCAAAAGCAACTTCCTCGAGATCTGCAATTGTTTGTACATCTATCCAATCACCAGGCACAGCTACAACTAAATTAGCGCTACCGAAATCAAGTTTTTGTTTTATGATTATTTTATCTTGTAAATTCTTTTCGGACTCAACTAAGAGATCTAGCCCAGATATACCAACATCTAAAGTTCCATCTCCTAATCTTTGGATAATTTCTTTAGCGTGCAAATATATAATTTTAATATTAGGCTTGTTTTCAATAGTTGAAAAATAATTTCTTTCTTTATCACTTTGTAATACTTTTAAACCTTTATCATCAAAAAAAGCTACAGCTTTGTCTTTTAACCTTCCTTTGCTTGGTAATCCTATGGTAATTAAATTTTTCATATATTATTAAGATTTATCGCAGCTCCTACTGCTGGAATATTTTTTTTAGCTCCTAAACTTTTAAGTAAGTCATCGTATCGGCCTCCTCTAGCAATCTCTTTTCTTCCTGAAAAAATTTCAAATACAATACCTGTATAATATTCAATATCTCTACCGAAGTTTGTAATAAATTTTACTTCTTGGTTTAATTTCTTTAAATTTTGAATTGATTTAAATTCTTTAAAAATATTTTTTTTAAGATTATTTTTTTTGACAAATTCTAATAATTTATTATCTAATTTTGATAATTGACAATTTATCTGAAGGAAAGATCTTATAATCTTGACAATTTTTTTTCCTTCATTAAATGATCTTGGATCCTTTATCTTTTTGTCAAATCTTTTTAAAATTTCTGAAATAGAGCGTCCTGCTATAACTTTCTTCTGTTCCATTTTTTTCATCTCAAAAAATCTTTTTTTATCTGTATCAAAAGTTACAGAATCTATATCTGAATTTTTCTCTAGTCTCCTGAGTAGTTCCTCAAAATATTTGGGACGCCAAAAATGTCTTATTAATCTTAACTTCCATCTCTCGGGCATATCTAGAGAGTTTATCAACTTTTTAAATAAACCTATGTCACCAACTTTAATCTGTATTTTTTTACTTTTTATACTCTTGGCAGAATTTAAAATAGTTTTAATGACTTTAAAATCATCTTGAGTTTGGTTTTTTGAGCCTAAGATTTCAATGCCTAACTGATCATTAACTAAATCAGAGCCTTTTCTATCAGTTCTTCTGAAAGCTTGCCCGGAATAATAAATTTTAGATTTAGATTTTTTTTCCAGAAATTTGATACAAGAGGCAATAGTAAGGTCAGGTCTGAGACACATTTCTTTTCCATATTCATTTTCAAAAGAAAGCATTGATCTTTTAAAATTTTCACCTGATCTTTGAATAATATATTCTGAATCTAATAGGACATCTGGCTCTGATAAAACAAAGCCATTGCTCTTAAATGTCTTAATAATTTTCTCAGATAATTTTTTTGATTTCATTTACTAATTCTTTAATTTCAACTGATATTTCATTGCCAGAACTTAGATCTCTTAAAGTTGGCTTGCCTGACTTAATTTCATCTTCGCCATAAAGAATAGCTGCCGGCGCTTTAATCTTATTTGCATATTCCATTTGTTTTTTAAGTTTGCTTTCACCGGGATAAATTTCAGTGCTAATATCTGAGTTTCTGAGTATGGTTTGTAATTTAATGTATTCTCTCATTGCATTTTTATCAAATACACAAATGACAACAGGTTTTGATTGTTTTACTTTAAATTCTTTTTTCTGCATTAAGGCATAAACTAATCGATCTAAACCTATTGAAATACCAGTTGCTGGAGCCTCATAATTCCCAAAATTATTAACTAAGTTGTCGTATCTTCCTCCCCCGCCAATAGAACCAAACTGAATTACTTGTCCTTTATTATTTTTAACATCAAATTTTAAATTCACCTCAAATATTGGGCCCGTGTAATATTCAAGTCCTCTTATAATAGATGAGTCAAATTCAAAATTATTAAAATTATAATCATTAAATATTTTAATAATTTCTAAAAGATCTTCGGTCTCAGGTGACTTTTTTTTTAATTCCTTTTCTATAGTTTCTATATTAGATGAACTTAAATTTGCCCCTTTAGTAAAATCTCCGGATTTATCTTTTCTTCCTTCACCTAATAATTGTTTAACGCCTTCCCAGCCTAAACGATCTATTTTATCCAGAGCTCTAAGAGCAATTAGTTTTTGGTCATTGTTGTCTATGTTAATTTTTTTAAAAAGTTCTTCTGTAATTTTTCTAGATGAAATTTTAACAATATATTCTTCTTTACTTAATCCACATTTTTCAAGAATTTCAGATATCATTACACATAATTCTGCATCTGCTTGTAAGCTCTTGGTACCTACAAAGTCAGCGTCGAACTGTAAAAATTCTCTGAACCTTCCAGGTCCTGGTTTTTCATTTCTCCAAACTGTTCCTAATTGGTATCTTTTAAAAGGTTTGGGAATTTCTAAATAATTTTTTGCTACATATCTCGATAGCGGTGCAGTCAAATCATATCTTAAAGATAACCATTTTTTTTCATCCTGAAATGAAAAAACACCCTCATCTGGTCTGTCTTTGTCAGGTAAAAATTTTCCAATACTATCTGAATACTCAAAACTAGGAGTTTCGAGATATTGAAAACCATACTTGACCATAATTTCTTTAATGTTAGAAATTATAAAATCACGTACAAGCAATTCTTTTTCTTGTCTGTCCACAAACCCTAATGGAAGTTCTTTTGAAGGTTTGTTTTTTTTATCTTTTATCATTTTTTGGTACAGTAGGGTGGATTCGAACCACCGACCCCTAGTTCCACAAACTAGTGCTCTAACCAACTGAGCTACTACTGCATCCTTTTTGTTTTTATCTTAGTTTTTATTAAATTTATATATGTTTGATTATAAGCTAAGCAATAGCCTAGCATGCATACTATGAGAATGAGCTTTTAGAGTAGAAATTTTGTATGTTTTAATCATTTGCAATTATTTAAGAAATAAATGTGTCTTTTTCAAGGGAAAACTACTGGGACATAACAATGTTTATAATGTTTTGTCCCAATAATTTGTTATTTAGAAATAAGATTAAGCTTTCTGCAGTTTTACTGCTGAAGGACCTTTTTCTCCATTCTCTACTTCGAATGTTAACTCGTCACCTTCATTTAAGCTTCCTAGGCCAGCCTCAGCAATAGCTGAAGAATGAACGAACACGTCTTTTTCTTTATCTTCTCTTTCAATGAAACCATATCCTTTAGTTCCGTTGAACCATTTTACTTTTCCTTTTAGTGTACTCATGTTTTTTATTT
>JBJLCZ010000006.1:0-75198 GCA_045567335.1 Candidatus Pelagibacteraceae bacterium | reverse complement strand
TTACCAAAAAACCGGTGAGCTCTTACCTCACCGTTTCACCCTTGCCTTGATAAGGCGGTTTATTTTCTGTGGCACTGTCCCTGAGGTCACCCTCGCCAGCCATTAACTGGCACTGTGTCCCTATGGAGCCCGGACTTTCCTCTATTAGCTAAACTAATAGCGACTATCCAACTTTCTGGCCTAAACTATTTATGTTCTTAATCCAAAAAAATCAAGTTAATTTTTACTTTTTACTGCTAAATAATGGCTTATTTGAAGACATTTTTGACTAATTTTTCCATCTATCCGATCTTGAATAAACCGTCTCTGAAATGCTTTAATAACTAGTCTGTCTCGATTAGACGTTTTATTTTTATTAAAATACCGATACCCAATTTTATGTAAATTATCAAAAAAAACTTTTCTAGTTTTAATTTTACTTAAGTCCGAAAATTGTTTTAATTTCTTTGGGTACCAAATACCAAGTCCTTTTATTTTCAACTTGAACCAAGGAAATTTTTCTCCAGGATCAGTTTTTCTCAAAGGTGCTACATCTGAATGGGATAATATATTTGAATTTTTTATTTGATATTTTTTTTTAATAATATTGCAAAGTAAAATTAGTTTTTTGATTTGAGGCGAAGAAAAATTTTGATATCCAAATTTAAGTCCTCTGTTCACTAACTCGATCCCAATAGAACAATCGTTTAAATTTTTAAAATTCTTCCATTTAGATAAGCCAGCATGCCAAGCTACTTTATTATCTGGAACCATTTGAATTATTTGACCTTTTCTATCTATAAGATAATGGCAACTTACTTTGTGAATTTTACTCTTCAAACGTTCAATAGATGCACGCTTAGATTGCATTCCCGTATAATGAATAATAATAAATTTAATATTTGCTGTTTTTCTTATGTTTTTTGAGCAATTTTTAGAAAGATCTATTTTTAATTTCATTTTTTTGGCTATATTATTAGAAAACTAAGACAAATTAAACTTTAAAATCTTCTTAATTATTGAGATGATTTTTATGGAATATAAATTCAATTTCTATATATAGCAAAGGTATGACAAACAAAAACATTTTAATTATTTTTTCAACTATCTTTTTTATTTTCTCCTCAAGCGTTAAAGCTAATGAAGAATGTTTTGAAAAGACAAGTAGAGCTATTTTTAAATTTAATATGGGTGTTGATAAAGCAGTGCTTAAACCGATTGCTTTAGGGTACAATAAACTTCCTGAACCGATTAAAAAAGGCACAGGAAATTTTACTTCCAATATTGCTACCTTGCTTTCAATACCAAATTATTTATTACAAGGAGATTTGAGGGGAACAGGAGATGCTGTAGGCAGTTTTTTAATAAACACTACGGTAGGAATTTTAGGATTTGGTAATCCAGCTGCGGCACTTGGTTTAGAAGCTCAAAAAGAAGATATAGGACAAACTCTTGGAACTTATGGAGTTAACTCGGGATGTTATTTTGTATTGCCAATATTAGGACCAACAACAGTAAGAGATTCATTTGGAATGGTTGCTGACTCTTTTGTTGATCCATTTTCATTAGTAACTTGGAGAGAAAAAGAAATGCTTGGTATCTCAGGAAGTAAATTAGATTATTTTACTGTTAAAGGAGCTTCGACAATAGATTTTAGAGGAGATAACATGGCAAATTTTGAAAGTTTAGAAAAAAATTCACTAGACATTTATTCATCAATGAAAAGTGTTTATTTGCAAGACAGGGAAAATAAGATTAACAATTCTACAAGTTCCGGTGAAGAAGACTGGGGAAATTTAGATAAATAGAAAATAAGATTATATTAAATGAAAAAATTGTTTCTTTTAACAGTTTCAGTATTTTTAATTTTTACTTCAGTTATAGCTGTTACTTATAACTCAGATCCTAAAATTTTTGTAACAGAATTGGTCAATGATGCAATTAAGATATTAAGCGATAAAAGCATAACACAAGAAAAAAAGGTTATGGTGATCGAAAAAATTGCTTTAGAGAACGTAGATATTAAAGCTATTGGAATGTACGCACTGGGTAAAAAAAGAAAAACAATAAATAAAGATAATCTAGAAAAATACAACAATTTATTTGAAAAATACTTTTTAAAAAGTCTAACTTCAAGATTGAGCGACTACTCTTCTAATAAATTTGAAGTTTATGATGCGGAACAAAAAAGTGCAAAATATACGATAGTAAAATCAAAAATCGTAGAAAGCTCTTCTCAGCCAGAAATAAAATTAGATTGGAGAATTTATACAAAAGACCCTATGAAACCATTGATAAGAGATTTAATAGTTGAAGGATTAAGTTTAGCTAGAACACAAAAAGAAGAATTTGCGTCAATTTTAAATTCAAATAACGACGATATAAATTTTTTATTTTCTAAATTAGAAGATTTTATATCTAATTAAATTACATAATATTTTTTGGTGGGCCCACCAGGACTCGAACCTGGGACCAATACATTATGAGTGTACTGCTCTAACCAACTGAGCTACAGGCCCTCTAATATAATCTTTTACAACAGAAAAAATTATTTTTCTAGAAAACTTTTTAGTTGTTTTGAACGACTAGGATGTTTAAGTTTTCTTAAAGCTTTAGCTTCAATTTGTCTAATTCTCTCTCTAGTGACTGAAAATTGAAGACCTACTTCCTCGAGTGTATGGTCTGTATTCATTCCTATGCCAAATCTCATCCTTAAAACCCTCTCTTCTCTCGGTGTTAAAGATGCTAGTATCTTAGTTGTAGATTCACTTAAATTAGATTGAATAGCTGTGTCCAAAGGCTGTAATGCATTTTTATCCTCTATGAAATCTCCAAGACTACTATCTTCTTCATCACCAACTGGTGTTTCTAGTGAAACTGGTTCTTTTGCAATTTTTAAAACTTTTCTTACTTTCTCTAAAGGCATTGCTAATTTTTTTGCTAATTCTTCTGGGGTTGGCTCTCGGCCAAATTCACTCATAATTTGTCTCTGAGTTCTCACAATTTTATTTATTGTTTCAATCATATGAACTGGGATTCTAATTGTTCTAGCTTGATCGGCTATAGATCTAGTGATAGCTTGTCTAATCCACCAAGTAGCATAAGTTGAAAATTTATAACCTCTCCTGTATTCAAATTTATCTACTGCTTTCATTAAACCAATGTTTCCTTCTTGAATTAGATCAAGAAATTGTAAACCTCTATTAGTATATTTCTTAGCAATAGAGATTACTAACCTTAAGTTTGCTTCGACCATTTCTTTTTTGGCAATTCTAGATTCCCTTTCCCCTTTTTGAATTCTACTCACTAATCTTTTAAACTCACCAACTGAAAGACCTATTTTCAAACTAAACTCTACTAATCTATCTCTTATCTCTTTAAAATCTCTTTTAAATTTTTTAAAAAATGATTTCCAAGTTGAGTTTTCTGTTAAAAAACTCTCAAATTTTGGATTAATTTCATTTCCTATGTAATATTTTAAAAACTCTTCTCTACTTATTTTGTTGTCAGTAGCTAACCTTAGTAGAACACCTTCTAATGATACTATTTTTTTATTTTCTTTATAATGGGCTTGAACTAACTCTTCAACAACATTAGGTGCTAGTTGTAAATTTTTAAAATTATCAACCAAAGTTATTTGAATTTTTTTAAAGTTTTTATTTTTAGAAGTTGATAATTCTCTTGAAACCAATAAACAATCTAATTTTTCTCTTTGATATTTTTGTAATTTTGAGTAATTTTTTGTTAAAACATCAAGAATATTGATAATCTTTGGTTTTATCTCTTCTTCCATTTTAGCTAAAGAAATATTAAATTCATCTTCATCCGTACTAGATTGATTTTGATTTTCACTTTTATCAGTGTCTACTTTTTCGCTTTTTAGTTCTTTAACTTTTTTTTCTTTTTTTAAATCTTCATTTTCCGATGCTTCAAAATCTTCATAAGTAGAATCTATATCTATAATATCTCTAACAAGTAGTTGATTATTTTCAATTAGCTCTTTCCATTCATTAATTTTTTTACCTACGAATGGACTCTGGGTTAAGGCATTAATCATCACATCTTTTCCTGCTTCTATTCTTTTCGCTATCGCGATTTCTCCTTCTCTTGAAAGTAATTCAACTCCTCCCATTTCTCTAAGATACATTCTAATAGGATCATCACTTTTATCTGTAGTTTTTTCTTCTCCAGTATTTGAAGAATCCTTTTTTTTATTATTTTGAAATTGAGATTTTTTTTCTACAAGTGTTATACTTTTGTCGACGATTATAATAAAAGCTTTTTCAACATTTTCAGCTGAACCACCTCTTTTGCCCAAAGATTTTCCTAATTCTTCGTAAGTTATAAAACCTCTATTTTTTCCTTTTTCTAAAAGTCTTTCAAAAGATTTTGTTATTACTTTTTCAGTCATGAATATTTAAGTTTAAAACTCAGCTAAATATATATAGTGTCAATTTTCAAAAAATCTATCTTTATTTTAATCCCTAATTAGTTGGCTTTTAAGCTTCATAAGTTCAGAATATGAATTTTCATCTAAATTTTTGCTCAACTCTTGCTCTTGAAATTCAATTTTTTTTAAGTGATTTATCTCTTTAAGATCTTGTAAAAGCTCTTCTAATAACTCGCATTTTTCATTATCATTTTTCTTAATTATTATATTTTTTAATAGTGAATTTTTTTCAACTTCATTGACTGTTTTATCAAAATTTTTGTTAATAAGGTTTTTTAAATCTTTATCATTATAAGCGTTACTTAAAAGAATATCTATAATTTCTTTTTTTAAATCATTTAAATTTTTCGACAGAAAATTAACATCAGTAATCTCCTCTATTTTTAATTGTGCAACTCTGGGAAAATTTAATAATATAAATAGTATAGAAAACTCAGTCAGTTGCTCTTTCGTATAATGATTTTTTTGATTATGTAGTTCTCTTGTGGCATTTAAAATTTGCGATTTTTTATTTATTTTTCTAAAAAAATTACTTTTGTAGCTTTGATTAGGTGTTAAATTTTTTATTTTTTCTAAAAAATCTTCAAGAATATATTTTTTTAGAGTTTCATCTTTAATTCCATAACATAAGTTTTTTATTTTTTTTTCAAATTTTGATATTGAAAAGGGATTATTTTTATCAATTTCTAGAGAATAAAAATCCCAAATATATGACTGGATTATTTTTTTTGATTTTAAAAGATCAATGAAACTATCTTTTCCATTTTTTTTGATATAATCATCTGGGTCTTCTCCTTTTGTCAAAGAGAGAAAATAAATTTTATTATTTTCATTTATCAAAGGAAATAATCTTTCAGCTATTCTCATGGCTGCTTTTTGACCACTCAAGTCTCCATCTAAACAAACAACAGGATCTGAAAAAAATTTCCATATTAAACTTATTTGATTTTCAGTAAGTGCGGTTCCTGAATTTGAAATTACATTTTTAATTCCATTAGAATATAAACTTACCACATCCATATAGCCTTCAACAATAATAACTTCACTAATTTCAGACCTAAATGTTTTTGCTTTATCTAAGTTAAAAATCATTTTACCTTTTTTATAAAATTCTGTTTCTGGTGAATTAATATACTTAGCTAATTTTCCGTCTCTTATAATCCTGCCACCAAAAGCAATTGTATCTCCTGCAAGATTATTTACAGGAAAAATTATTCTAGAATTAAATCTATCTATATATTTTCCAGTTTTATCATTTTTATAATAAAGACCAGTTAAAATAATTTCTTCTTCACTGTATTTTTTTAAAAGAGTTTCATAATAATTATTCTTCCAAGGAACATAACCCAAATTAAATTCTTTAATTATTTTTTCACTTAGTCCTCTTTTTTTTAAATACTCTAAGGAATTTTTGTTATCATTTTTAAAAATTTCTAAATGAAAAAAATTAGAGTAATCTTTATAAATATTTTTGTAAATTGTATATTTTTTTTCTCTTTTCTCATCATAATTTGAAAATCTATATGGTTGCATTCCTGCCTCCAATGCTAAAGACCTTACTGCTTCTCCGAATCCAAATGATTTAGTTTTCATAATAAAATCAAAAATGTTTCCGTGCTCTCCAGTGCTAAAACAGTGGTAAAACTCTTTTTCATCACTTACAGTAAAAGAAGGACTTTTTTCATTTTTAAAAGGAGACAAGCCAATAAATTCTTTGCCTCTTTTTTTGAGTTGTACCGTTTTTCCCACAACTTGAGAAACCTTTAATCTTAATTTAATTTCTTCTAAATATTCTTTAGGATATTTCATTTTAATAATTCTCTTACAATTGCGCCTACTTTTGAAAAGTCTAAAATATCTCCATATTTAGATTTTAGCTCTCCCATTACCTTGCCCATATCTTTTATTGAACTAGCTCCAATTTTTTTAATTACTTCTTCACACTTTTTTTTAGTTTCGTCTTCTGAAAGTTGTTTTGGTAAAAAAGAACTTATTACATTGATTTCTTTTATTTCGTTATTTAATAATTCTGTTCTACCTGCTTTCTTATATATTTCTGATGACTCATTTCTTTGCTTAATCATTTTCTTTAAAATCGACATTATATCACTGTCAGAAATACCTTTGTTTTCTTTAGTTCTATTTGCAATCTCAGCATCTTTTATAGCTGAAATGATTAACCTTAAGGCAGGATAAATATTTTTATCTTTATCTTTAAGGGCTTGATTTAACTTTTCTTCAATTTGAGTTTTTAAGGACATTTTTATAGTGCTACTTTAATCACAATTCTTGTTCAAAACAAAAAGAACTTTCTTGACGATTATATTTCTATTTCATATCTTTCGCAAAATCATGTTTATAAGTTTTTTTCTTTAACTCATGAGTTGTATTTGAAACAAATAAATCAAAATATAAACTCAAACAAAAATCTTAATAAGATCGATTCTACAGGTATTTTAGTATTAGAAAATGGCATCAGTTTTACAGGACAAGGCATAGGCTATGAAGGCAATGTGACTGGTGAAGTTTGTTTCAACACATCAATAACGGGCTACCAGGAAATTATTACTGATCCCTCATATTCTGATCAAATTATAAACTTTACATTTCCCCATATTGGAAATGTAGGCACCAACGAAGAGGATAATGAGGCCTCTAAGGCTTGGGTAAAAGGAGTAATATTAAACACAAATATTACAGATGCTTCAAACTATAGATCCATAAAAGATCTTAATAAATGGCTAAAAGAAAATAGAATTGTTGGTTTGATTGGTTTGGATACTAGAATGCTAACTAATTATATTAGAGATAAAGGAGCACCTAAAGGAACTTTATCATACGATAAGTCTGCTTCACATAATATTAATAAATTAAAATTAAAATCTAAAAACTGGAGAGGATTAATAGGTCTAGATCTCGCTTCTAAAGTAACTTGTAAAAAGATATATGAATGGTCTGCTCAAAAAACTTGGGACAAAGAAAAAGGCTATACAAAAAATACAAAATCTAAATATAAAATTGTTGCAATAGATTATGGAATGAAAAGAAATATATTAAGATGTTTTTCTGACTTAGGTTGTAAGGTTATAATCGTTCCAGCTAAAACTCAAATAAATAAAATTTTATCTCTTAAGCCTGATGGTATTTTTTTATCAAATGGGCCGGGAGACCCTTCAGCTACAGCAATATATGCTGTGCCAGTGATTAAAAAATTAATTAATAAGAAAATTCCAGTTTTTGGAATATGTCTTGGTCACCAATTGTTGTCTTTAGCATTAGGAGCAAAAACAAGTAAAATGAAACTAGGTCATAGAGGAGCTAACCATCCAGTAAAATATCTTAAAAATAATAAAGTTGAAATTACCAGTCAAAATCATGGTTTTAAAGTCAACCAAAATTCATTACCTAAAAATATTAAAGTAACTCATATATCTTTATTTGATAAATCTATAGAAGGTATTGAGTTAAAAAATAAACCTGCTTTTTCTGTACAGTATCATCCAGAGTCAAGTCCTGGACCTCAAGATAGTAGGTACTTATTTGAAAAATTTATAAAACATATAAAAAAAAATGGCAAAAAGAAAAGATCTTAAAACTATATTAGTGGTTGGAGCGGGACCTATAATAATTGGTCAAGCTTGTGAATTTGATTACTCAGGAACTCAAGCGTGTAAAGCTTTAAAAGATGAAGGATATAAAGTTATTTTGATCAACTCTAATCCAGCAACTATTATGACTGATCCAGGTGTTGCTGATAAAACTTATATTGAGCCTATTACTTTAGAAATTTTAGAAAAAATTCTTCAAAAAGAAAAACCTAATGCAATTCTTCCAACTATGGGTGGACAAACTGCTTTAAATTTAGCTATGGAGGCAGAAAAAAAGGGAATTTTAAAAAAATATAAAATTGAATTAATAGGTGCTAACTCTAAAGCGATCTCAAACGCAGAGGATAGAAAAAAATTTAGAAAAAATATGCTTGATATTGGGTTAAATTTACCAAAATCAAAAATTGTTAATCATATTAAAGATGCTTCGAAAGCCTTAAAACAAATAGGTTTGCCTGCAATAATTAGACCCGCTTTTACTCTGGGAGGTTTAGGAGGTGGTATAGCTAAAACAAAAAAAGAATATTTTAGAATAGTCAAAGAAGGACTTCAAGAATCTCCCGTAAGCCAAGTCTTAATTGAAGAATGTTTAGAAGGTTGGAAGGAATTTGAAATGGAAGTGGTTAGAGATAAAAAAGATAATTGTATTATTATTTGTTCTATTGAAAATATTGATCCAATGGGCATTCATACTGGTGACTCCGTTACAGTAGCGCCTGCTTTAACTTTAACAGATAAAGAATATCAAGTTATGAGGAATGCTTCGATAGCTTGTCTAAGAAAAATTGGAGTTGAGACAGGTGGTTCTAATGTTCAATTCGCAATTAACCCAAAAAATGGAAGAATGGTTATAATCGAGATGAATCCGAGAGTGTCAAGATCTTCAGCTCTAGCATCTAAAGCAACTGGCTTTCCAATAGCAAAAGTAGCAGCAAAGTTAGCTGTTGGATACACATTGGATGAATTAAAAAACGAAATTACAAAAACAACTCCAGCTTCTTTTGAACCAACCATTGACTATGTTGTTACAAAAATTCCAAGATTTACTTTTGAAAAATTTTCATCTTCTGAAGCGGTGTTAGGAACTTCAATGAAATCAGTTGGGGAAGCTATGGCTATTGGTAGAAATTTCAAAGAATCTCTTCAGAAAGCGCTAGTATCTTTAGAAATAGGATTCTCTGGTTTAGATAGAGTTCTAAATCTTAATAAGAATGAGTTAGAAATTAATTTAAAGAAAAATGTACCTAATAAAATTTTACTAGTAGCTGAAGCAATAAGAAAGAAAATTAATATCAAAAAAATACAAAGATTATCAAAAATAGATTGTTGGTTTTTGGAGCAAATAAAAGAAATTGTAGAAGTTGAAAATAAAATTCAGAAAGAAGGGTTGCCTAAAAACTATAATGATTTTAATAAGATTAAATCTATAGGTTTTTCAGACAAGAAGTTGTCTGAAATTTTAAAAATATCGGAAGAAATTGTTAGAAAAAAAAGATCTACACTAAAAGTGTTCCCCGTTTATAAAAAAGTAGATACTTGCGCTGCAGAATTTAAGTCTTTTACACCCTATATGTACTCTACTTATCAAAGAAGTTATTCAATTGAACCTGAATGCGAGGCAAATCCCACACCAAAGAAAAAAATTATAATTTTAGGTGGTGGTCCAAATCGTATTGGTCAAGGAATTGAATTTGATTATTGTTGTTGTCAAGCTAGTTATGCTCTTAAAGAAGCTGGTTTTGAAACTATAATGATTAATTGTAATCCAGAAACAGTTTCTACTGACTACGATACAAGTGATAGATTATATTTTGAACCGTTAAAAGAAGAATATGTTTTTAATATTATTAAAAAAGAAAAAGAAAAAGGAAAACTTATAGGAATTATTGCGCAGTTTGGAGGTCAAACTCCTATAAAACTGGCGAAATTTTTACACGATAACAAATTTCCAATTTTAGGAACACAATATAAATCTATAGATTTAGCTGAAGATAGAGATAGGTTTAGAAAATTACTTAATAAACTTAAACTAAAACAAGCAAAGAGTGGTATAGCAAAAACATTTAAACAAGCTATTCAAATATCAGAAAAAGTTGGTTTGCCATTAATGGTTAGACCATCATATGTTTTAGGCGGTAGAGCAATGGAAATAGTTTATGAAAAAAGCCAATTAAAAAACTTTGTAACAGAAGCTTTTAAAGCAGCTGAAAAAAATCCTATATTAATAGATAAGTTTATTGATAATGCAATGGAAATCGATGTAGATGCTATATCCGACGGTAAAAATGTATTTGTTGCGGGAATAATGCAACATATTGAGGAGGCTGGTATTCACTCAGGTGATTCTGCTTGTTGCTTACCTCCAATTTCAATAAAGAAAAATTTAATTACTGAATTGGAAAATCAAACTAAAAAGCTAGCTATAGCTTTAAACGTTAAAGGTTTTATGAATATTCAATATGCAATTAAAAATGACATAATTTTTGTCATAGAAGTAAATCCAAGAGCTAGTAGAACTGTACCTTTTGTATCAAAAGCAAAAGGTATTCCATTAGCTAAAATTGCATCAAGAGTAATGGCAGGGGAAAAACTAACCAAATTTAATTTAAGAAGTAAAACAAAAAAAATGTTTGCTGTTAAAGAAGCTGTTTTTCCTTTTAATAAATTTCCAAAGAGTGATGTGCTATTAGGACCAGAGATGAAATCAACAGGTGAAGTGATGGGTTTTGACAATGACTTTGGAATGGCTTTTGCCAAAAGTCAAATTGCCGCTTCTAATTCATTACCATCCAAAGGATTGGCATTTATATCTCTAAAAAATAGTCATAAAGAGGAAGGAATTGAGTTGGCTAGTCAATTATTGAAGTTAAATTTCAAACTTTGTGGCACTGAGGGCACAGCAAACTTTATTAAGAAACATGGAATGAAATGTAGAAAAATTAATAAAGTAAACGAAGGATCACCTCATATTGTTGATGTTTTAAATTCTAAGAAAATTGCTTTGGTAATAAATACAGGTGGTGGAAATAGTGAACAAAAGTTATATGATGCAATGGCTCTTAGAAGAGCAACTTTAGTAAATAAAGTTCCTTATTGTACAAATATGTCTACTGCTTACGTTTGTTTAGAAGGTATAAAATCTCTTAAAACAAAGAGAATTAAAGTGACCTCTCTTCAGGATATTTAAAATATTTTAGTTTATTTAACAGGCCAATCAGTAGGGAATGTAACGTAATTTATCTGTATACATCTTCTTTCTTTTTTTATCTCTTTTTTCTCCATACCGTGCCAAGTATTTGGACCACTAGTAAAAAAATATCCATAATTATTTTTATATGGAACAGTTTTAACTTTATTTAATTTTTTATCATAAAAATCAGTGCCTAAATTCTCAGATTCTTCATAAGGATTAACAAAAACTATTGATGACATTAATTTTTCTTTGATGTCACAATGTGGCTTAAGCCAAAAACCCTCTCTATCACAAATAACTTCTAGTCTTACAAATGAATTACTTAGATCTCTACCAATTAAAGAACCTATTTCTTTATGAACTTTTTCAGACCTAAGCTCTTCTATGAATTTTGTTAAATGAGGAAATTGATTTGAATTTTCTCTAGTAACATAACATCTAATTTTTTTGGCTTTTCCACCATCTTTTATGCCTGAACGAAAAGCTCCTTCACCGCCATCTAACGCTCTCGTTCCATCGTAATTTAAATTTTCTTTTTTTGGATCAAGTACTTCAGCCTTACATATTTCTTCAATTGCTTCATGAGTTAATGGCTCATTTAGTTCAAAATGCTTAAATGGAGATTCGTATGATTTTGTTTTATCTTTAAGTGATTTAAATAATTCCATTTGACTTCATTTTATCTTTAATTATTGGCGCTATTCTATTTACTTCATCTAACTGATTGTAACTCCATATGTCAATACTATCTTCAAGATCTTTAATTATTCCGAGTTTTTTAAACTGCTCATAGAAAAATTTAAATCTCTTATTATTTTTTGTTGGGATCATATTTGCTACATAAATAGGCTTACCGGTCACTGCGGCCTCTGAAATCATCGAGGTCGAGTCACATGTAATTACTATAAAATCAGACATGCTGAGAGAGGACAAATATGCATTTTTATTAACCTCTTTAAATACTATATGATTATGACTAAAGGTATTAAAAGCTTTTTTTATTATATCTTCTGGAGTTCTATAAGAAGGAATTACAACTATTTTATATTTATCTGGTGTAAATAAATTTTTTACTTTGTTAAAAATAATGTTTACTTGATCATTTGAAAAATCATAATATTTATTAGGCCCCCCTAAAATAAAGGAAATAATTTTTTTATTTTCTTTATCAATTTTTATATATTTAGATTGTTTTTCAATTTCTTTTTTTGTTAAATAGTGAATTGCGCCTTTAGTTTTAATTACATTTTCTCCATCTAATTTATCGTGCTCAGGACAAATAATTAGGTCAAAATGATTTAAAGAAGTTTTAGGATCTTGTATGTGAATATTAAAAATTTTATTTTTAAATCTTTTTTTAAGCGCAATTGAGTGTATTACACTTTTTCTTCCACAAGATATAATTACCCTGGAATCACATATAAATTTTTCTGTTAATAAGTTTTCGGAAATAGGAGAGAACTTAGGGGGTATTAAATTCCATAATGGTTTTAATTTAACAGTATGATGTTTAAAATTAAGATTTAATGCATTGGATAAGCCTTCTGCTTGACTTATCATTCCATGCATTCCCTGGGTCAAAAGATGTGCTTTTAATTTTAACATTTGTTACTATATATCCTTATTGGAATGAATAATAAATCATCTAAACACACAAAAGTGTTAATTATTGGATCTGGTCCGGCTGGCTACACAGCGGCTATATATGCCGCTAGGGCATTGCTAAAACCAATAATGGTTTTTGGATCGGAGCCAGGTGGTCAATTAACAACAACCACTGATGTTGAAAATTTTCCTGGTTTTTCGAAAGTTATTCAAGGGCCATGGTTAATGGATGAAATGAAAGGTCAAGCTAAAGCTGTGGGAACTGAAATGATACAAGATCACATAGCTAAAGTCGATTTATCAAAAAAACCTTTTACTGCCATAGGAGATAATGGTCAAACATATACTGCGGATTCTATAATAATTTCAACAGGAGCACAGGCAAGATGGTTAAATCTAAAATCAGAGCAGGATTTTAGAGGATTTGGCGTTTCAGCTTGTGCAACTTGCGATGGTTTCTTTTTTAAAGAAAAAGAAGTTGCAGTTGTAGGAGGAGGAAACGCTGCTGTAGAAGAAGCAATGTTTTTAACAAAGTTTGCGTCAAAAGTTCATCTTATCCATAGAAGAAATGAATTAAGAGCAGAAAAACTTTTACAGAAAAAATTAAAAGATAACAAAAAAATTGAAATTATTTGGGACAGCGCTGTTGAAGAAGTTTTAGGTTCCTCTGAACCCAAAAATGTAAATGCAATTAAAATAAAAAATTTAAAGACTAATAATATTTCTGAATTAAAAGTTGATGGATTATTTATTGCTATAGGACATGACCCTGCTACTTCTTTATTTAAGGATCAAATAGAAATGGATAAAGAGGGTTATTTAATAACTAAGCCCGACTCTACAATCACAAATATTCCGGGAGTATTCGCAGCTGGAGATGTAAAAGATAAAATTTTTAGACAAGCTGTAACTGCAGCAGGAATGGGGTGTATGGCAGCTTTAGAAGCAGAAAAATATTTATCTCACTAACTAAGACTCTCGCAAAAAGATCTTATTCTATCCATAGCTTTTTTTAAATTTTCCATTGATGTAGCGTAAGAAACTCTAAAGTAACCGTCCAGACCAAAGGCTGAACCTTGTACAACTGCCACCTCTGATTTTTCTAAAAGTTTTTCCACAAAATCTTTATCTGTTTTAAATTTTGTTTTTTTTCCTATCAATTTTTTACAATTTGGAAATACATAAAATGCTCCCTCAGGTCTTAAACAACTTAGTCCTTTAATGCTATTTAAGCTATCTACTACAAAATCTCTTCTTTCCTTGAATGAATCTGCTCTTTTTTTTATAAAATCTTGTGTTCCATTTAATGCTTCCACTGCTGCAGCTTGACTAATTGATGAAGGGTTGCTGGTCGATTGTGATTGAATTTTTGAGATTGCTTTAATAATTTCAATTGGACCAGCAGCATACCCTATTCTCCAACCTGTCATTGCATATGATTTACTTACTCCATTCATTGTTAAGGTTCTTTCTTTTAATTCTTTTATTTCAGCGATGGTAGTAAATTTAAAATTATCGTAAGTAATATGTTCGTAGATATCATCGCTTAAAATATAAATTTTTTTATTTTTTTTTAAAACTTTAGCTAATTCTTTTATTTCTGATTTAGTATAACTAGATCCAGTTGGATTAGACGGAGAGTTCAAAATAATCCATTTAGTTTTTTTAGTAATAGCTTTTTTAAGTTTTAACGGGGTTAGTTTAAAATTATCTTTTTCCTCACACTTAACTATTTTTGGTTTTCCGCCAGCTAAAAGTATTATATCTGGATAAGAAACCCAATAAGGAGCAGGTATTATTATTTCATCTCCTTTATTTATGGTTGCCATAAAAGCATTGTATAAAACTTGTTTTCCGCCAGTTCCTACAGTAATTTGATTAAGGTCATACGATAAGTTGTTTTCTCTTAAAAATTTTTCTTGAATAGCTTTTTTTAATTTCGGAGTTCCATCTACAGCTGTATACTTCGTGTCTCCTGCCCTTATAGCCTCTATCGCTGCTTCCTTAATGTTGTCAGGAGTGTCAAAATCAGGCTCTCCCGCCCCTAATCCTATAACATCTTTACCAGCAGCACGCATTTCCCTAGCTTTTGAAGTAACTGCTATTGTAGGCGACGGTTTTATACGTTTTAAACTATTGGAAACTATGCTCATTGAAATTTATAATATTTTTTTTTAAATTATTAATAACACAAAATGCAAAATACTTATCAAGAAAAAATACTAGATATTGAAAATACTAACAACTCTATTAGAAAGAAGTTAGAGGGGGGTATTAAATTTAAAATTAAAAGTGATTTTCAACCAGCTGGAGACCAGCCTCAAGCCATAAAAGAATTGCTCATAAATCTAAAAAAACAAAAAAATGAACAAGTGTTATTAGGAGTCACAGGTTCAGGTAAAACTTTTACTATGGCAAAAGTTATAGAAACCACAAATAGACCTGCTTTAATACTAGCGCCAAATAAAACCTTGGCTGCACAATTGTATGGAGAATTTAAAAGCTTTTTTCCGAATAATGCAGTTGAATATTTTGTTTCTTACTACGACTACTATACTCCTGAAGCGTATGTGCCTAGATCTGACACGTTCATTGAAAAAGAGGCTTCAATTAATGAGCAGATCGATAGAATGAGGCATTCGGCGACACGTTCCTTACTAGAAAGAGATGACGTTATTATAGTAGCAAGTGTTTCTTGTATATATGGGTTGGGTTCAGTTGAAGCTTACAGTAAAATGACAATCACTCTTAAAAAAAATAATGAATATGAAAGAGATCAATTGATAAGAACTTTTGTTACTCTTCAATATAAAAGAAATGATCAAAATTTTTTTAGAGGAACTTTTAGAGTAAGAGGAGAAAATTTAGAAATATTTCCATCACATTTAGAAGATCGAGCTTGGCGGATAAGTTTTAACTTAAACAAGTTAGAAAAAATAGAAGAATTTGATCCCTTAACTGGTGATGTAATAAATGAATTTTCAACTGTAAAAATATACGCAAATAGTCATTATATTACCCCTAAACCAACTATGGATCAGGCAATTAGACAAATTAAATCTGAGCTTGCCACAACATTAAAAAAACACAGAGAAAATAATAAATTATTAGAAGAACAAAGATTAAGAGAAAGAACTAAATTTGATCTAGAAATGATAGAGGCAACTGGCACTTGTGCAGGAATTGAAAATTATTCAAGATTTTTATCTGGAAGAAAAGCAGGTGAGCCTCCTCCGACTTTATTTGAATACTTTCCTGACAATACAATTGTATTTGTTGATGAAAGTCATGTAACTGTTCCACAGTTAAATGGTATGTATAAAGGTGATCGAACTAGAAAGAGCACTTTAGCTGAATACGGTTTTAGATTACCCTCTTGTATGGATAATAGACCTTTAAAATTTGAAGAGTGGGATATGATGAGAACTCAAACTATTTTTGTTTCAGCTACCCCCGGTCCTTGGGAATTAAAACAAACAAACAATAAACATATAGATCAAATAATTAGACCAACAGGATTAATTGACCCTCCGGTGCAAATAAAGCCAGCTAAATCTCAAGTAGATGATTTAATGCATGAGGCATCAAAAGTAATTGAAAAAGGTTACAGGGTTTTAGCAACAACATTAACAAAAAAAATGGCTGAAGATTTAACTGAATACCTTCATGAAAATGGATTAAAAGTCAGATATATGCACTCTGATATAGATACTTTAGAAAGAATTGAAATAATTAGAGACCTTAGGCTTGGTGTTTTTGATATATTAGTCGGTATAAATTTATTAAGAGAGGGTTTGGACATTCCTGAATGTGCTTTAGTAGCTATTTTAGACGCTGATAAAGAGGGTTTTTTAAGATCAGAAACATCTTTAGTTCAAACAATTGGTAGAGCAGCAAGAAATCTTGATGGAAAGGTAATTTTATACGCTGATAAAAAAACTAAAAGCATAATAAATGCTGTAAAGGAAACTGACAGAAGAAGAGATATTCAAACTAAATATAATAAAAAAAATAATATAACTGCAGAATCTATCAAAAAAGAGATAGGTGATATTTTAGAATCTGTTTATGAAAAAGATTATGTAAATATAAAAGAATCAAATATTGGGGGCAACCTGAAAAAACATCTCAAAGGTTTAAATAAAAAAATGAAGGACTCGGCGGCTAATCTAGAGTTTGAAGAAGCTGCTAAAATTAGGGATGAAATTAGGAAGTTAGAAGCTAGTGAATTAGAGATATCATTGAATCCAAAAATTAGTCAATATAATCTTAAAAGCAAAATTTATCCTAAAGGCCGTTCAACTTTAGGAATGCCAGGAACTCAAACTAAAAGACAGCAAAAAAAATGGAAGCCAAAAAAATAATCATAACTGGTAGTGCAACTAGATTAGGTGCCATAATAGCAAAATCTTTATCTGGCTATGGTGTACAAATTACTTTGCACTATAATAAATCAGAAAAAGAAGTTAAAAAATTGAAAAAAAAACTTGAAAATATTGGTTGTAAAATTTTTTTAATTAAAGCTGACCTATCTCGTACAAATCAAATCAAAAAAATAATACCTTTTGCTTTCAAAAAGATGAAAGGTTTAGATTGCCTAATTAATAATGCCTCAGTTTTTGAAAAAGATGAATTACTAAGTTTTAATGAAAGAAGTTTTAATAGCCATATAAATATTAATTTAAAAGCGCCTGCCATTCTCACTCAAAATTTCAAGAAATATTTGAAGTCAAAAAAGGGAGTAATAATAAATATTATTGACCAAAGAATATTTAAATTAACTCCTTTCTTTTTTTCATATACTTTAAGCAAAGCTGGACTTCAAACTTTAACTAAAACTTCTGCGATGAGTCTTGCTCCTAATATCAGAGTAAATGCAGTGGCCCCAGGTCCAACAATAAAAAATAAAAGACAATCAGAAAATCATTTCAAAAAACAATGGGGATCTTTAATACTAAAAAATAAAGTAAATCCCGAAAATATTTGCGAAACTGTTAAATATTTTATAAAGAATGATAACATAACAGGACAAATTATAAGCGTAGACAGTGGTCAATCGTTGGCTTGGAAAACGCCAGATATAATTAATACAAAAGAATGAAAAAAAAAAATTTTAAAATTATTAAATTAAGAGCCAAAAAAAATTATTCTTACAAAAGAAAAATAATAATATCTGATTTAAAACTTTTAATATTTATTGGTGTTCATAATTTTGAAAAAGAAAAAAAACAAGAAGTAAGATTTAACATCACAATTGACATTAATCCTTCGCTTACACCGATAGATAAAAAACTTAGTAGTATTGTAAATTACGAAACAATTGTAAAAATTATTGTCAAACTTACCAAAAATAGACACTATGAATTACTAGAAGCCTTAGCGGAAGATATATTTGATGAGCTGTTTAAAAATAATAATATTTTACAAGTAAATTTAAGATTAGAAAAAACTCAAATTATTAAAAATACATCCTCTGTAGGAATTGAAATTTCAAAAAAAAGGTTATGATAAATAACTTAGATTTAGGTAAAAGAATAATTAGAAATAAAATTCCCCTTTTACCCAAAAACCCTGGCGTTTACAGAATGTTAAGTTCTAAAAAAGAAATTTTATATATTGGTAAAGCTAAAAACATTCCTAATAGACTAAGAAGCTATATATCGGATGGAAACTTACCCATAAGAACTGAAAGAATGTTATCTCAAACAAAGTATTTAGAAACTACTACTACATCTAATGAAAGTGAGGCTTTACTTCTCGAAGCAAATTTAATCAAAAAATATAAACCTCGTTTCAACATACTTCTAAAAGATGATAAATCTTTTCCATATATTTTTTTATCTGAACATGATTTCCCTCGTATTGAAAAACATCGAGGAGTAAAAAATAAACCAGGACGATATTTTGGACCTTTTGCTAGTGCGATGGCTGTAAATAGTGCGATAAAAACTCTACAAAAAATTTTTTTATTAAGATCTTGTACTGATCAACAAGTTGCTTTAGCAAATAAAACTTGTTTCAATTATTATTTGAAACGTTGTTCAGGTCCTTGTGGAGGAAAAATAAGTAAAGAAGATTATTCTAAATTAGTAGAGTCTGCGGACGAATTTTTATCAAGTGGAAAATATAGAAAAATACAAAAAAATCTTTCTATTCAGATGGATAAAGCCAGCAATGAACTAGATTTTGAAAAAGCTGCATCATTTAGAGATAAAATAAAATCTCTTAATATAATTCAGTCTTCACTAAAGATAAGTGAAGCTAATCTAATTGAGGCAGACATAGTAGCTGGATACAAAGAGTCTGGTAAAACTTGTATACAAGTATTTTTTTTTAGATCTAAACAAAACTGGGGTAATCAAGCTTTCTTTCCAAAACACGATGGTGATGAAAAATTGTCCAATATCTTGTCCTCGTTTATTGCCCAATTTTATGAGAACAAATCTATTCCTTCATTAATAATTACAAGTCATAAAATTAATGAGCAAAAATTATTAGAAAAAACTTTTTCTTTAAAAGAAAATAAAAAAATTATTATCAAAGTAGCTAAAAAAAAAGAAGAAAAATCAGTTTCTCTTATGGCAGAAAAAAATGCAAGGCAAGCTTTAACACAAAAATTAAATGAAACTCAAAGCAACATAAGCTTGATCAAGAAATTAGCCAAAAAATTTAAATTAAATAATCAAATTAATTTAATCGAAGTTTATGATAACAGTCATATACAGGGCACAGATTGTATTGGTGGCCTAATAACTTTTGGAAATGAAGGTTTTATAAAAAAGAGATATAGAAAATTTAATATTAAAGATAACGATGTTAAGGGCGACGATTACGGCATGCTTAAAGAAGTCTTATTTAGAAGATTTTCAAAGGTGATGAAAGAAAAATCTGGTGCATTATCTTTGCCTGACTTAGTCATGATTGATGGTGGAAAGGGTCAATATTCCTCTAGTAGAAAGATATTAAATGATCTGAAATTAAATAAAATGCCAATAATAGCTATCGCAAAAGGTAAAAATAGAAACGCAGGAAACGAAACTATATATTTTGAAAATAAAGAATATAAGTTTATAAAAAATGATCCATTGTTATTTTTTATTCAAAGATTAAGAGATGAAGCACATAGATTTGCAATTACCTCTCACAGGACTAGAAGGAAAAAGGGAATAAGTAAATCTTTGCTTGACCAAATACCTGGAATAGGAAAGCTTAGAAAAAGAGCTCTATTAAACCATTTTGGTTCAGCTAGGGCAGTAGAATCAGCAAGTTTTGATGAAATAAAATCTGTCGAAGGAATAGAAGACAATATAGCTAAGAAAATATATAATTATTTTCACGAATAAATATGAAAATACAAATTCCTAATATCTTAACCATTGGTAGAATAATTATAGTTCCAATTTTCGTATTAAGTTTTTTTATTCCCGGTTTTTTTGGTGATCTTATACCCTTTTTTTTATTTGTTTTAGCTAGTTTTACAGATTATCTGGATGGCCTTTTAGCGAGATTGTTTAAAGAAGAATCTAAACTTGGAGAACTTTTGGATCCTATAGCAGATAAAATTATAGTTGCATCAGCTTTAATCTTGCTTGTTATGAATGAGACAATAAAAAATTATGAGGTAATAGCTGCAATCATAATATTAACAAGAGAAATATTGATTTCAGGACTAAGAGAATTTTTGGCTAAGGTGAGTATAGATATGCCAGTTTCAGGTCTTGCAAAATTAAAAACTTTTTTACAAATGCTTGCAATTGCGATTCTTTTAACAGGTGAAAGTGGAAATAAAATTATTAATTTTCAGGACTATAATGCGCAAACAATTGGTATAATACTTTTATGGCTCTCAGCTTTTTTAACTTTATATACTGGTTACGACTATCTTATGAAAGGAATCGATCATGCAATTAATGAAGATAAAAAAAATTAAGCTGCAGATTTTTTTCTAACCAACGATTGATAGCTTTTATTTAAACCCGTAATAACAGAACAAACTTCAAAATTATACTTATCTATCTGTGATACGGGTGTTACTTCAGCAGCGGTTCCTGTCAAAAAACATCCAATGAATTTATCCATTTCTTCGGGCTTTATTTTTCTTTCAATAACTTTAATTCCTTTAGATTTTGCTATTGAGATTACCTCTCTTCTAGTTATTCCATCAAGAAAAGAGTCAGGTATAGGAGTGTGAAGTTCATTTTCTTTATTTTTGAAAAAAATATTAGCGCCTGTTGCTTCAGCTATATTACCTTCATGATCCAACATTAAAGAATCAGTAAAACCTTGACTTTCAGCTTCATGTTTTGACAAAGTGCAAATCATATAAAGACCAGCAGCTTTAGTATCCCATGGAATAGAGTTCGGATTTGGTCTGCGCCAAGAAGAAATATTTAATTTAATTCCATTTAATTTCAATTTAGGATCAAAATAAGATCCCCACTCCCAAGTGGCTATTGCTACGTTTATTTTATTTTTTTGCGCAGAGATTGCCATCATTTCACTTCCTCTCCAAATGACTGGTCTAACATATCCATTTTGAACTCTCTGGATTTTAACAATATTTTTGCAAGCTTCATTAATTTCATTTTGATTATATGGAACTTTTATTAACATTCTTTTAGCAGAATAAAATAATCTATCAGTATGTTCTTCAAGTTTAAATATTTCACCATCATAAACCCTTTCACCCTCAAATACACAGCTAGCATAATGAAGACCGTGATTTAAAACATGTATCTTGGCATTCCCCCATTCTATAGTCTTCCCATTAAACCATAGTTTTCCTGATCTTTTGTCGTAAGGTATTGTTTCCATTTTTATTTTAAATATAACGATTTTTTAGTTACAAAAAAGTATTTTTCTTAATACAATAAGTCAATATAACTTACCATTATGAAAGATTTACTCTATCTTAAAGATGAACAAATAAAAGACTTTATTCAGTTATTATATTACGCTTACAGAGAAACTTTTTCAGATCCCAAGCAAATTCTTCAAAAAAAATATTTCGGGTCTGCGCATTTGAGAGCTTTAAATCTTATTGAAAGAAATCCTGGAATTAGTCTCGGAGAACTTATATTTAAATTAAAAATTACGAAACAGAGTATAAACCGAGTATTAAGAGATTTAATTAAATCTAAAATGATAAAACAAGTAAAAAATATTAGTGATACAAGAAGAAAAGATTTATTTTTAGATAAAGAAGGAAAAATTTTTTTTGAAAAAGTTTATGAGTCACAAAAAAAAAGAATTTATAATGCTCTTAAAACTTCCGAGTCAGATTCTGTAATTAAATTTAAAGAAGTTTTAAATAAAATAATAAATGGAAAAAAATAAAATACATATTTTAGTAGTTGATGATGATGACAGAATCAGAGAGCTAATAAAAGAATATCTTAATGAGAACAATTTTATTGTTTCTACAGCTTTTGATGCAGAGAAAGCAAAGTATCTTTGTAATAAATTTAAGTTTAATTTAATAGTGCTTGATGTAATGATGCCTGGACAAAGTGGGTTTGAATTAACGAAAGAAATTAAGAAAGACTCAGATATTCCTATCATTTTACTTACAGCAAAAGGAGAAGTTGAAAATAGAATAAAAGGTCTTGAATTAGGAGCTGATGATTATTTAGGTAAACCTTTTGAACCAAAAGAATTATTATTAAGAATTAATAATATTCTTTCTAAAAACAAAATAAATAATTTAAAAAATATTAATTATATTGGAAAAGCGAAAATAGATTTAAATAAAATGACCTTAAATTTTAAATCTAAAACGTTAAAAATAAATAATGCAGAAAAAAAAGTTCTGACAGAAATGTTAAGTCATCCTGGAAAAACCTTTTCTAGAGAACAGATTGGTAAAATTTCAAATATAACTCAAGAGAGATCTATAGATGTAATGATAACAAGACTTAGACAAAAAATTGAAGAAAATCCAAAAAATCCAAAATATCTACAAACGATAAGGGGGTCGGGATATGTTCTCTGGACTGAATAGAACATTAAAAATTATATTGCCAAAAAGTCTTTTTTATAGATCTTTAATTATAGTTGCTGCTCCAATAATTATTTTACAATTAATAATTACTGTAGTTTTTTTCGACAGTATTTGGATTAAAGCTAATAAAGGCATGACAAGATCTTTAGTTGGAGAAATAAAAACTTTAATAGATTTTAATTATAATCAAAAAAATCAAAAAGAAGTATTAGCAAATATTTATAAAAAAAACTTTAACTACGTAATTAATTTTTTAGATCAAGATCTTCCGAAAGTTTCAAATGAACGAAAATTTAGTCCAATGGATAGATCATTGAGAAGGGAATTAAAATCTGCTTTTGGGAATAACAATTATTGGTTTAATACTTCTAATTACAAAGATATTGTAGAAGTTAGAATTAGATCTAACGATAAAATTATTCAGTTTTTTTTTCCTAGAAGCAAGATAGCCACTTCTTCTGTAAGGTTATTTTTATTATGGATTACAGTTCCATCTTTTGTGCTTATTTTTATAGCAATAATATTTTTAAAAAATCAAACAAGACCAATCGTTAATCTAGCAAAAGCTGCAGAGAGATTTGGCAAAGGAGATTATATAAATGAATTCAGAGCTTCAGGAGCATCAGAAATAAGAAAGGCTTCATACGAATTTGATAGAATGGTCAAAAGAATTAACAGACATTTAAACCAAAGATCAGAAATGCTTTCAGGCATTAGTCATGATTTAAGAACTCCGTTAACTAGATTAAAATTACAATTAGCAATGTTAAATCAAAAAGATGTTTCGAGTAAAATGTCAAAAGATATAGACGAAATGGAAAAAATGTTAAATGATTACTTGGAATTCGCAAAATCACAAATTAAGGAAAAATCTACTATTATTCACTTTAATAATTTTTTACAAAAAATTGTTGAGAAATTTAATAATAAAAAAATTAATTTAAAAATTAAAGATAGTATACAGTTAGAAGCAAGGAAGAATGAACTTGAAAGATCTTTTAATAATATTATCCAAAATGGCCTTTCTTATGGTAATAATGTGTTTATAGAAGTTAATAAAACTACAAATAGGTTGATAATTTTCATAGATGATGATGGTCCTGGAATACCTGATGATCAACTTCAAAATGTATTTAAGCCTTTTTACAGATTAGATAAAAGCAGAAGTCTCAATAAACTTGGAGTAGGTTTAGGACTTTCTATATCACAAGATATTATAAATTCTCATGGAGGCAACATTAGTTTATCAAAAAGCGACCTCGGAGGCTTACAAGTTAAAATTTCTTTACCTTTTTAATTTTTTTTTTTTAAGTAGCTTAATTTCCTTATTTTGTTTAACAACTATCTTTTTTAAAATTTCAAATTCTTCTCTTGAAACTAAATCTAATTTACTTACTAAGTTATCTTTTTGAAATTTTAGATTAGTTAAAACTTCTTTTTTTACATCTTGTGTTGATAAAATACCATTTTCTAACATGTCTGATAGTAATTTTAACAATTTTTCTGACTTGCTCATAGCTAATCTTATTTGATAAAAAAAAATTTATCAATTATGTTATAAATTATCTTTATGTATATTCATAATTTAAACCCCATATTAGTGGATTTAGGTATTATTGAAATAAGATGGTATTCGCTTGCGTACATAATTGGTATTTTAGGTGGGTGGTGGGTTGGAAAAAAAATTTTAATTTATAAGACTAAACCTACTGAAAATTTAAAAATCGAAAATTTTGATAATTTAATTTCTTATTTGATTTTAGGAATCATATTAGGTGGAAGAATTGGTTATATAATTTTCTATAATTTACCATTTTACTACGAAAATCCTCTAGAAATTTTTAAAATTTGGCAAGGTGGTATGTCATTTCATGGTGCTGTGGTCGGAGTAGTTTTTGCTACTTTGCTTTTTTCCAATTCTAAAAAAAGAAACTTTAATTCTTTATTATTTTTAGATGTAATAGCGTGTGTAGCCCCAATAGGGCTATTTTTCGGTAGAATCGCAAACTTTATCAATGCAGAATTATACGGAAGACCTTCAGAATTTTTTTGGTCAGTAATTTTTCCAACAGTAGATAACCTTCCGCGACACCCTTCTCAACTTTATGAAGCTTTTTTAGAAGGAATTATATTATTTATAATATTAATAACCATCTCTAAAAAAAGAGAAATTAAAACAGGAGTATGCTCTAGTTTTTTTCTTATAATTTATGGAGTTTTTAGAATATTTTGTGAACAATTTAGAGAACCAGATATTCAAATAGGTTATATTTATAAAAAATTAAGTATGGGTTCTTTTTTAAGTTTATTAATGCTTTTAATCGGATTAATTTTATTTGCAAAAATTAAAAAAAATGAAATCTAATAGCAGGTATTTTAAAAGGAGAAAAATAATTGCTTTAGACGATTTTCTCGAGGATGTTTTATATAATAATGTTTACGGTTATTATTCAAAAAACAATCCCTTTGGAAAAGCGGGTGATTTTATAACTTCTCCCTCTATTTCTCCCTTATTTAGTGAAATGCTTGCTGTTTGGATTATTACTTTTTGGGAAAGTTTAGGTAAACCAAATAACTTTAATATTATAGAATTAGGTCCTGGAAATGGAAATTTAACAAAAATATTAATTAAAGCTTTTAAAAATTTTCCTAAATTTCAAAGTAAATTAAATTTTTATATGTTTGAAAAAAGTAAAAAACTTAAAAATATACAAAAATTAAATATCCAAAATAAAAATATCAAATGGATATCCAGTTTTAAAAGCTTAAAAAAAGGTCCGGTATTATTTTTTGGTAATGAATTTTTTGATGCAATTCCAATTAAACAATTTAAAAGAATTAAGAACAATATTTACGAACAATATGTGTACTTAAATAAAAAAAATAAAGTAAAAGAGAAGCTAATTAAAGCTAAAAAAAAGAATATCTCAGATATAAAAAAATTCAAAATACTTAAAAAACTAAAATTTATAGAGTTTCCTAAATTGGGTCTTAATATCCTTAAACCTATGTTAGACAAAATTAATCTTGAAGGAGGAGGACTATTATTAATTGATTATGGCTATGTTAAACAATTAAATTTAAATACACTTCAATCTATAAAGAGTCATAAGCAAAACAAGTTATTTGTAAATCTTGGCGATGCAGATATAACTTCTTTGGTTAATTTTGGAATTCTAAAGGAATTTTTTTTACAAAAAAAGTTAAATGTTGAAAATATTGTTACACAAAGCTTTTTTTTAAAAAAGCTAGGTATATTAGAAAGAGCAGAAATGTTGAGTTTTAAAATGAACTTTAAAGAAAAAACAGATTTATTTTTAAGATTAAAAAGACTTTTAGACCCAAAATATATGGGAAATCTTTTTAAGGTGATTCTTGCCCACAAAAAATCTTTAAAAGAAATTGTAGGATTTAAATAATGTTTTACTCAACAAAATTAAAAAAATTCAGTAATGTGAGTCATTGTTTTTTTTCTAGAAAAAACGGGCATTCAAAAAGTATATATCAAAGTCTAAATTGTGGAGAAGGCTCTGGAGATAGCAAGGATAATATAAAAAAAAATTTAGAACACGTCGCTCAAAAATTAGAACTACATAGAAAAGATTTAATTTTGATGAATCAAACTCACAGCAATAAAGTGATTATTGTTAACAGTACCAATAAAAAAATAAAAAAATTTAAATCTGATGCTTTAATAACTAATTTAAAGGGTTTTGCTTTAGGTGTTTTAACTGCTGATTGCGTACCTATTATTTTATACGATAAAAAAAATGAAATTATTGGATGTATCCATGCCGGTTGGAAAGGATGTTTTTCTGGAATAATTGAAAATACTCTAAATAAGTTTAGAGAGATAAATGCAGAAAATGATATTGTTGCTTGCGTAGGTCCCTGTATAGGTGCACAAAGTTATGAAGTTGAAGTAGATTTTTTTCATAATTTCCTAAAAAAATCTAAAGAAAATTCTGTATTTTTCATCAAAAAAAATAAAAAAAAATTATTATTTGATATTAGAGCTTTTGTTAACAGTAAATTAAACAAATTAGGTGTTAAAAATATAGATAATATTGATATGGATACTTTTAAAGATCAGGATAATTTTTTTAGCTATAGAAGGTCAAAAAAATTAAATGAAAGTGACTATGGGCGTTGTATATCAACAATATGTTTGAAAACTTAAAAAAATAATTGTATAAATAGATATCTTTCATGAAAATATTATCTGGAACTAGCAACCCTAAGCTCAGTAAGGATATCTCCAAACAATTAAAGCTTAAATTGGTAAATACAAACATCAAAAGATTTTCTGATGGAGAAATTTATATAGAAATTAATGAAAATATCAGAGGAAATAGTGTTTTTGTAATTCAGTCCACTTCTAATCCTGCAAATGATAATCTGATGGAGCTTTTGCTTGTTATAGATGCATTGAAAAGATCCTCCGCTAAAAATGTTACCGCAGTGATTCCTTATTATGGTTATGCCAGACAGGATAGAAAAGTAGCACCAAGAACTTCTATCTCAGCAAAAGTTGTTGCAAATTTAATTACCAATGCTGGAGCAAGTAGAGTTGTTACTGTTGATTTGCACGCTGGTCAAATTCAAGGTTTTTTTGATATGCCAGTTGATAACTTGTTTACAACTCCTTTGTTTGCAAAATATATCAAAAGAAAATTTAAAACAAAAAAATTAATTTGTGTTTCCCCTGACGTCGGAGGTGTTCAGAGAACAAGAGGACTTGCAACAAGAATTAAAGCTGAATTAGCTATTATAGATAAAAGAAGGCCTAAACCAGGTCAGTCACAAGTCATGAATATAATTGGAAACGTTAAAGGTAAAACATGTATAATTGTAGATGATATTATAGATAGTGGAGGCACAATAGTTAATGCTGTAGATGCTTTAAAAAAAGCTGGAGCGATAGAAGTATATGTTTTTATTACTCATGCGGTTTTAAGTGGCGACGCAGTATTAAAGATTAAAAAATCTAAAATAAAAAAGCTTATCATTACTGATACAATAGATAATTCCAAAAAAATAAAAAATAACAATAAAATAGAGGTATTATCTATATCTTCTCTTATGGCAGAGGCTATAAAAAGAATAGCAAACTCCAATTCTGTCTCAGATTTATTCAATTAACACTTGTCAAATTTCAAAAGTAGAGTTATATAGCACTTCGAAATAATATCATGAATAATTTAAAAGCTATAAAAAGAGAAGGACGCTCAAACGGCGAAACAAAGAAATTAAGAGCTGATGGCTTAATACCTTGTATCTTATACGGGGGTAAAGATGAAAATTCAAAAATTTCTATTGAAAAAAAATCTATCTCAAAAATTTTGAATTCAGATTCATTTCTTTCAACTGTGATTGAACTAGATATAGAAGGTCAAAAACAAAAAGTTATTCCAAGAGAAATTGCATACCACGTAGTTTCAGATGAACCTATCCACATTGATTTCATGAGAATAGTAGCTGGTACAAAAATTACAATTGAGATACCTGTGCAATTTAAAAATCATGCTGACTCACCAGGACTTAAAAGAGGCGGGGTGTTAAATATAGTTAGAAGAAAAGTAGAATTAAAATGTCCTGCAGATAAAATACCTGACGATATAATAATAGATTTAGCAGGAACAGATATTGGAACAAGCATTAAAATCTCGTCAGTTAATTTACCTGATAAAGTTAGCCCAACAATTACAGATAGAGATTTTGTTATTGCAACAGTTGCTGCTCCTACAATTGTTAAAGAGCCTGAGAAACCAACAGAGGGAACAGTTGCAGAGGGAGAAGAAGGAGAAGGAGCAGTAGCAGAAGGAGCCGAAGTTGCTCCAGGAAAAGAGGGTGAAGCACCTAAAAAAGACGAAAAAGGAAAAGAACCAGCTGGAGAAAAAAAAGTGGCTGGAGATAAAAAACCTACAACAGAAAAAAAACCTGCTGAAAAAAAATAATTAAATATGCTTTTACTAGTTGGACTAGGCAATCCAGGGCCTAACAGCACAAATAATAGACACAATATCGGATTCAAAATTATTGATGCGATTAATCTGCACTTTAAACTCTCAAAACAAAAACCAAAATTTAAAGGTTTATTAACAACAGGTAATATTGATACAAAAAAAGTATATGCTATTAAACCCTTAACTTTTATGAACAATTCAGGAACTGCAATAAAAGAATTAATTGATTATTTCAAAATCGATGCAAAGGATGTAATAGTTTTTCACGATGATATGGATATTGACTTTGGAAAAGTTAAAGCTAAGTTTGGAGGAACTAGCGCAGGTCATAATGGAATTGAGTCAATTGATAAATTTATTGGAAAAGACTACTCGCGGGTTAGAATAGGAATAGGACATCCTAAAGAAAAAAAGAAAGTTAATAGTCATGTGCTTGAAGATTTCAAAGAAGATGAAGAAGATAAGATAAAAGAGATTACTGATGAAATTGTTAAATCTATTCCGACACTTATTGAAAAAAAAATAGATTTATTCTCAAGTAAAGTAAATCAAAATCTTAATGGGATTTAAATGTGGAATTGTCGGTTTGCCAAATGTTGGTAAATCAACATTGTTTAACGCTTTAACAGCTTCAAAGAACGCAGAAGCAGCAAATTTTCCATTTTGTACTATTGATCCTAACATTGGAATAGTAGATGTACTAGATAATAGACTGGATCAATTATCAAAATTATCCAATTCTAAGAAAAAAATTTATACCAATATTACTTTTGTAGATATTGCGGGGCTAGTAAAAGGCGCTTCCAAAGGCGAAGGCTTAGGTAATAAATTTCTTTCACATATTAGAGAAGTAGATGCTATAATTCATCTGGTAAGATGCTTTGAATCTGAAAAGATTACTCATGTAAATGTTGATGTTAATCCCATAAATGACCTGGAAACAATTAAAACTGAAATATTGTTGGCCGATATTGATTTAATTCAAAAAAAACTAGAAAAAGGTAAAAAAAAATTACTTTCTGTAAAAGAGATCGATATTTTAGAAAAAAAATTAAGTTTATTAAACAAAGGGAGTGACGACAAATTAGACTTGTTAGAAGAAAAATTTTTATCTTCATTGGGACTATTAAGTATAAAACCAAAAATCATTGTATGTAATTTAGATGAAGATAGTCTAACTGTAGGAAATAAATACACTGAAATGATAAAAAAAGAATATTCTCATGAAAAAATTGTAAATATTTGTGCTGACATAGAAGATCAAATTATGGGTTTAGCCAAAGATGAAAGAGAGTCTTTTATGAAAGAAATTGGCTTAAACAAGACGGGTTTGAATAAATTAATTAGAGAGGGATATGAATTATTAAATCTGGACACATTTTTTACTTCTGGTCCAGAAGAAAGTAGAGCATGGACCATAGAAAAAAATACTTATGCCCCAAAAGCAGCAAGCGTAATTCATACTGATTTTGAAAAAAAATTTATTCGTGCTGAAGCGGTAACTTGTGAAGATTTTATAAAATATGGAAGTGCTGAAAAATGTAAAGAAGTTGGAAAATTAAGAATAGAAGGAAAAGATTATATTGTTAAAGATGGAGATGTACTATACTTCAGAGTCAATCCTTGACCATATTCTTTTCATACTCAGGTAAACTAATACAGTTAATAAAATTAAGTATAGCATGACCTTTACTCCGGTTTTATGTCTAGCTTCCAATTCAGGTTCAGCTGCCCATGCCAAAAATGTTGTTACATCTTTTGCCATTTGACTTTCGCTTGCTTCGGTTCCATCTGTATACTCAATAATTCCTTCTGATAATGGATTAGACATTTTAATTTTTTGTCCACTCATATATTTGTTGTAATAAACTCCCTCTTCTAAAATAAAATCAGCTGGTTTCTCTTCATATCCCATTAGTATCGAGTAAATATAATTAGCACCACCCGGTCTTGCTTTAACTAGCACTGACATGTCTGGAGGATAAGCTCCTCCATTGGCAGCCATAGATGCATTAACGTTTGGATAAGGACTCTTAAATTTATCAGAAGGTCTCCCAGGTCTAGTAAACATCTCTCCTTGACTATCTGGACCATCCTCTACCTCTATGCTTGCGGCAATTGCTTTAACCTCCTCTAATGAAAATTCTGGGCCACCTTCTTCTCCTAAATTTCTATAACTTAAATACTGCATAGAATGACAAGATGAACACACTTCCTTATATACTTGAAATCCTCTTTGTAGTGATGCTCTATCAAATTTTCCGGTTAATCCTTTAAAACTCCATTTTATTTTTAAAGGTTCGACCATCTCTGCTGAAAAAGAAAAATTAGTTGAAAAAAAAATTAAGATCAAGACTAGTAAATTTTTTTTAAAATTAAATATTTTCATTATGTTTCTTAGCTAAAGAAGGTTCTGCTGATCCAGTCATAACTGGTTCAGATATACTTGCTGGTATTGGATCTGTTTTTTCTAAAAACCCTACGACTGGTAAAATTACTAAGAAATGTAAAAAATAATAAACAGTGCCAACTCTTGCAGAGACTAAATATATGCCTTCTGCTGGCATGGCCCCCATATAACCTAACATTAGTACGTCAATGATTAATATCCAAAAAAACTGTCTATATATAGGTCTAAATACTGTTGATCTTACTTTTGAAGTATCTAACCAAGGAAGAATGACAAGTATAAATATTGCACCAAACATTAATATTACTCCTCCTAACTTATCTGGTACTGATCTTAAAATTGCATAGAAAGGCAGTAAGTACCATTCTGGAACAATATGTGCTGGCGTAACCATCGGGTTCGCAGGAATATAATTATCAGAATGACCTAAAACATTTGGTGCAAAAAATACAAATCCTGCAAAAATCATCGCAAACATCAATAAAGCAAAAGTATCTTTAATAGTTATATAAGGATGAAAAGGAACTGTGTCTCTTGAAGGTTTTTTTATATCTATCCCAACTGGATTGTTATTTCCTGGAACGTGTAAAGCCCATATATGTAATACGACTAACCCCATAATTAAAAACGGAATTAAATAATGCAAGCTAAAAAATCTATTTAAAGTTGGATTATCAACTGAATAGGCTCCCCAAAGCCAAGTGGTTATACTATCACCAATAAGAGGAATAGCGCTAAATAGGTTTGTAATAACAGTTGCACCCCAAAAACTCATTTGACCCCATGGCAAAACATAACCCATAAATGCAGCTGCCATCATTAAAATATAAATTAAAATTCCTATTATCCAAATTACTTCCCTTGGAGATTTATAAGATCCATAAAATAAAGATCTAAAAATATGAATATAAACAGCTAAAAAAAACATTGAGGCTCCATTACTGTGAATATACCTAATTAACCATCCATAATTAACATCTCTCATTATATGTTCGACACTTCCAAATGCTAAATCTGCGTGTGCAACATAATGCATAGCAAGTACAATTCCTGTTATAATTTGAGTTAATAAACAAAAAGTTAAAATTCCACCGAATGTCCACCAATAATTTAAATTTTTAGGAGTTGGGTAATCAGTCAAATGGGAAACTAAAGAAAGTAAAGGCAATCTATCATTAAACCATTTGCCAGCTTTAGATTTTGGAATATACTCTTTATCACTCATAATCGTTAACCTATTTTAATCGTGTTGTTGTTTACAAATTCGTATTTAGGTATTTCCATATTTTTAGGCGCAGGTCCTTTTCTAATTCTGCCTGAAACATCATAATGAGAGCCATGACAAGGGCAAAACCATCCATTGTAGTCTCCTTTATCTTTAAGTGGCACACAACCTAAATGTGTGCAAACACCAAGCATAACTAACCATTCATCTTTACCATTTTTTACTCTTTCTTCATCTTTTTGCGGATCTGGTAATTCTTTTAATGAAACTGATCTAGCTTCATCTATTTCTTCTTGAGTTCTTCTTTTTAAAAAAACTGGTTTACCTCTCCACAATACAGTAATCGAGTTTCCAGGTTCTACCTGACTTATATCCACTTCAGTTGTGGCAAGAGCTTGTTGAGCCTTATCAGGATTCATTTGATGAATTAAAGGCCAAATTATAGATCCAACTCCAAAAGCTCCAATCGTGTAACTTGCAGTGTACAAAAAATCTCTTCTATTAGTTTTTTTTTCTGGTTTATCCATATAAGATGTTTACTATTTTAATACTTAAATAAAACTAAAAATAAATATTTTCTAGGGTTCAGAATGACACATAAAATGGTAAATATTGCGTTATATCAACCAGATATACCACAAAATACGGCTGCTATCGTTAGATTGGGAGCCTGTTTTAAGTTAAATATACATATTATTGGTCCTTGCGCTTTCAATCTTGAAGATAAAAGGTTTAAACGAGTCGCAATGGATTATGCGAATTTTACAAAAATTTATAAATACAAAGATTATAACAACTTTAAAATGAAAAATTCAAAATCAAGATTTATTTTAATTACTACAAAAGCTAAAAAATATTATCATAATTTTAAATTTATGGATAAAGATATGCTTATATTCGGAAAAGAAAGTGCGGGTGTTCCAAAAAATATTCATGCTGAAATTAAAGATAAACTAAAAATTCCAATGCAATCAAATACTAGATCTCTTAATATTGCTATCTCAGTAGCAGTAGTTATATCCGAGGCATTAAGGCAAAATAATTTTAATTCTTTATGAACATATTTGCAAAAAAAAAATTAATTAATAATTGGTTTGAATTTCTTCAATTTCAGATATGCCAAGAATTTATAAAATTAGAAAATAATCATTCAAAAAAAAAAATTAAATTCAAAAAAAATACTTGGGTAAAAAAAAATAAAAATGAAGGAGGGGGAGTTTCATATTTATTAACAGGAGGAAAGATATTTGATAAATTAGGTATAAATAAATCATTGGTAAAGGGAACTTTTAAAAAAGAATATCGATCGCACATATTAGGTGCAAATAAAAACGGAAAATATTGGGCTGCAGGAGTTTCAGTTGTAGCACATATGAAAAATCCTAAAATGCCTGCTTTACATTTTAACACTAGATTTATTGCAACTACAAAAGAATGGTTTGGTGGAGGAATGGATGTTACACCAAGTTTTAATGATATTATTGAAAAAAATAAGATACATCAAAAACTAAAAAAAATTTGTTACAGTAATAATAAAAATTATTATAAATATAAAAAATTATGTGATCAATATTTTTATATTCCTCACAGAAAAGAAGCTAGGGGCATAGGGGGATTATTTTTTGATTATGAGCAATCAAATTGGGAAAATAATTTTAAATTTGTTAGAGAGTTAGGTCTTCAATTTGTAGATATAACCAAAGAAATAGTATTAAATAAAATTAAAAAAAGATGGAATAAAAAAGATAAAGAAAAACAAATGATAAAAAGAGGTAAATATATAGAATTTAATTTATTATATGATAGAGGTACAAAGTTTGGGCTAAATTCTGAGGGTGATATAAAATCTATTTTGATGTCATTACCTCCAAACCCTAAATGGAAATAATATGGATAAAGAACCCATTACATTAACTGGCTTAGAAAAACTTAAAGCTGAACTTAAAAACTTAGTAAATATCAAAAGACCAGAAATAGTTGCTGCCATAGCTGAAGCTCGTTCTCATGGCGATCTTAAAGAAAATGCTGAATATCATGCTGCGAAAGAACAACAGGCTCAAATCGAAAGTAGAGTAATAGCTATAAATGATATGATAGCACGAGCAAACGTTATAGATGTTACAAAAATTGAAAATAACGGTAAAGTTATATTTGGTTCGACTGTAAGTGTCAAAGATCTAGAAAATGATAAAAAAACTAAATATAAGATTGTAGGACAAGATGAAGCTGATATTTCAAAAAATTTAATATTTTTTAGATCTCCTATTGGAAAAGCTTTAATAGGAAAAAATGTTGAAGATATGGTTTCCGTCAATACTCCTTCAGGAGATAGAAGCTTTCAGATTCTAAATGTTCAATATGTTTGATTTTTTACTTTATTAACTATAGTCACGATGCTTTTGCTATTTAAAAAAAAATTATTTTTTAACCAAGCTCTCTCAAGTTCTTTAATAGCTAATCCTACTTTCTTGCCTTCTACCAAACCCTTTTTTATTAAATATTTTCCGTTATAAGGAAATTCTGGGACTAAAGTCTTGGATATACTTGTTGTAATTTCATTATATTTTTTCAAAGATAATTTTGAATTTTTTAAAAATAAAAATAAGTTAAATTTTTTTAATCTGTTTTTGCCTAAAAAATATATATTTTTTTTTAGGTTTTTTTTAAAAAATTGCTTATCTAAATCATATTCCTCTAATGTAGTTGCGAAAAAACTTAATTGATCCTTTATATAATTTGATGTTTTGTATTTATGGCAAAAATACTCATGATTATTAGTTTTATCAATTAACATGGTCGCTAAAAGTATATTTGTATCAATTTCATTTTTTTCAAATTTTGAAAGGAATTTTATCTTACTTAAAAAATTTAAATTTATAAATTCGGGAAATATCATTAAAAAAATTTCTTTTTTATTTTTATGTTTTAAAATATTGCTAAAATTTTTTAAACTTAATATCTTCACCAATTCACTTAAGATCCTTTCTTTTGAAAGAAATTTTATTCCATTTAGATTTAGTTTTAGTGCTTGTATAGTTTCAATGTCTGCGTTGCTATCATATTGTATTGAAAATCTTAAAAACCTTATAATTCTAAGGTAATCTTCTTGTATTCTTTGATTTGGGTTACCAATAAATTTGACAAAATTATTTTTGAGATCTTGAATACCTAACTGAGGATCAAATATTTTTCCTTTTTGATCGAGGTAAATTGAATTTATTGTAAAATCTCTTCGCTCAGAATCCATTTTCCAATCCTCTAAGAATGAAACTGTAGCGTGTCTTCCAAAATTTTCAGTGTCTTTTCTTAATGTAGTTACTTCAAATTTTTTATCATTAATTATTAGAGTTAATGTGCCATGATCCAAACCTGTTTCAATAACTTTAACATTTGTTTTGCTAAATTTTTGTTTAATTTCCTCAGGTGTTAAAACTGTAGCGATATCGATGTCATCAATTTTTTCATTTTTTAAATATTTTCTAACACACCCCCCAACAAACATGGCAATATTTTTATTTTTTAATTGACCTTCGTTAAAAATATTAAATATGATTCTAGCCTCTTTTGTTTTGTAAAAAGGAAAGAAAAAATTTTTAATTTTTTTAACTAAGTTTTTATTAAAAAAAAATTTATTCATTTTTATTTGGCTGGGGCACTAGGATTCGAACCTAGGATGGTGGTATCAAAAACCACTGCCTTACCGCTTGGCTATGCCCCATTGTTATTGTGTTGATATATCATAAAGAGATATAATTAAATAGTATAAGTATACGCACACCAATAATTTGGAAATTTTTTTTTAATTATTTTTAATCCCATTTTAGCTGAACTTTCACTTTTAAATATACCAAAACAAACTGATCCAGAGCCTGTTATTCTTGAAAAGCTACAGCCTTTTTGAGCAGATATAAAATCGATTATTTTCTTAATCTTATTAAATTTTGATACTACTATTTTTTGCAGGTCATTTTTTTCTTTTTTTAATAATTCAATATATTTTATCAAATTCCTTCTCCTAGAAAAATCTATTTTAGAAACATGACTGTAAGATTTGACCTTAGAATAGATATTTTTTGTAGAGCATTTAAAATTTGGATAAATAATAATAATATGTAATTTATATTTTTTTTCGTATTCATCAATGATACCTAATTTTTTTTGAAAAGATTGTTTATAAAAAAATAGTCTAAAATCTGTGCCTACTTCTTTTTCAAAGTTTTTTATTACAGAGTTACTAATTTTTTTTGTCTGAAAATACTTAACTATAAATGCAGAATTACTTGTTCCTCCACCTAACCCACCAAATACTGGTATTTTTTTATTTATTATTATTTTATAAAAAATATTTTTATCTATAATTTTTTTAATTCTTAAAATTTTCATAGTTTTTATAACTGAATTTTGAAGCTTACTAATAAATTTTTTATGATTTCCTTTAAAGACTATTAAATCTCTATTATTTTTTCTTTTAGTAATAAAAATATCATCGTATATATTTATTAATACATTATTTGATTGAATGTCATGAAATCCATTTTTCATTTTTTTTAAAACTCTTAATGAAAGGTTAATTTTTCCGTATGACTTAATCATAAATTGTTAAATCTTTAATTTAGGTCCAAAAATTAATTTTAATTTGATTGACTCTTTTAATTCCTTTTCTGCTTCTTTTAAATTTAGAACATAATTCCAATAATATCTTGCTTGAATTTTTTTGGAATTCATCCATAAAACGTCGGCAAAATGATCGTTTACTACTGGATCTGAAGGCATCAATATAACTGCTTTCTTGAGATGCTTTTCAGCTTTTTTATATTTTTGTAATTTAAATAAAGCCCATCCCAAAGAATCTATTATGTATCCATCATTTTTTTTTATTTGATTTGCCTCCTCTAACATCTCTAAAGATTTTTCGATGTTAATACCTTTTTCAATCCATGAGTAAGCTAGATAATTCATAACATAAGCTTGTTTTGGTTTTACATTTAATGATTGTAAAAGGTCTTGTTCGGCCTTTTTCCAATTACCTAGTCTTTCATATGCTACACCTCTACCCTCGCTTGCTTTTGAAAATAATGGATGTTGATTGTTAATTGTATTTAAAACTTCATTAAAAAAAATCAAAGATTCTTTAAATTTTTTATTATTCTTTAAAAAATCAGCATATTCGTAAATATTATAAACATTCGAACCTGGGAGTTTGTTAAATTCTTTTTCTAAAATTTTTAAAGCTTCTTCTTGATTATCTTGTTTTATCAAAATTCTTGCAATTTGTTTAGAAGAATACCAGCCATATATTTCTCCTCTTTTTTTTATTTTATTATAAATAATTTTAGCTTTTGTTAAATTTCCGGATAAGTAAAAATTTTCAGCGTGTAGAATGTCAAATGAAATGAATTGTCCATTTAAATATTTTGATAAATTTAAGTAAAAATTTGATGTTGAATATAATGATTGCGATGAAAGAGCATTAGAAACAACATAGAATATTTCTGCAACAACATCTGAAATATTTGTACAATCAAACTTGTTGTTAAATTTATTTATTTTTTTTGTATTTAAATCTATTTTTAACTGATTCAATAAAATATTTTTTGGATACTTGTGTAAAGATTTATTGATGACATTTATTGCTTCTAGTTTTTTTTTATTATTATTTAAATAATTAGCGTAAAAGAAATTATATCTTGAAAAATTAATTTCTTCATTTGTAATTAATTTTTTAAAATATAAGTCAGCTTTAGGAGATTTACTGAAGCAATAAGCAAAAGTTTTTTGAATCTTTTTAATATTTTTAAATCTATTGTGTATACCGTCTATCAAATTTGGATTAATTTTTTTGTCCTCTAACATAAATTTAGACCAAATATTTAATGACTCTGCTAAAAAACCTGGTAATGTTTCATTGCTATTATTTTGATTTAATTTTTTAAAATATTTTTGAGCATTTTTAAAATTATTATTTTTTAGGTAATAAATGGCAATAATAAGATTACTTTCAAAATTATCTAATCCCTCTATTTCTAATTTTTTTGAGTAGTTAAAAGCTTCTTCAAATCTTCCAGTATTTACAAGCGAATATTGATAAATTTTAGAATATCCATAATGATCTTTTTCTAATCCTTTTAATTTTTTAAGATATTTATAGGAATTAGCGTAATCATTATCTTGAATATATAAAATTCCAGAAAAATAATTGTTAATATTATCGCTTTTAAGAAATTTATCAAAATTTTTTGCACATACGCCATTAAAAATGCTGAGGAAAAAAAATATTTGTAATATAATTAAAATGTGATTTTTTATTTTTTTCATACTAAAATTCAAAATGGTTAAAAAGATTAATACTAAATTAACAAAGTTAATTAAATACTATAATTTAATTAATCATAATTTAATATATGAAAATCAATCTATTAATAGATATAAAAAAAATAAATCTAATATATCTGGAAATAAAGAAGAACAACTTAAACGGCTTGAAAAAGCTATAGAAAATATTAAAAATTGTGAATTAAAAAAAAATGCCACTGATATTGTTTTTGCAGATGGGCATCCGGACTCTAAGATTATGATTGTTGCTGAAGGACCCGGCGCCAGTGAGGATGAAGAGGGTCTGCCTTTTTTAGGTAGGGCTGGTCAACTCTTAGACAAAATGTTGAAATCAATAAATTTAGACAGAGATAATGTTTATATAACAAATGTTGTGAATTATAGGCCACCTAAAAACAGAAAACCTACAGCTGATGAAATTAAAAGATATTTACCTTATCTATGTAGACATATAGAAATAGTAAATCCCAAGATATTAATTTTATTAGGTAATACTGCTTTAAACGCTTTAATAGGAGATAAAGAAATTATTTCAAAAGTTAGGGGTAAATGGATTACAAAGAAAATTGGAAAATGTTTAACATCTGTAATTGTTTCATTTCACCCAGCTTTTCTAATGAGACAGCCTGATCAAAAGAAGCTAGCATGGGTTGATTTAAAAATGATAAAAAAAAAGATTTTAGAATTAAAGATTAAAATTGGAAAATAATGATTTGACAGCAGGAGTTGATGAAGTAGGTAGAGGATCTTTAGCAGGTCCGGTTGTTTCAGCAGCAGTAATTTTAAGTAAAAAAATTGACTTAGATCTATTAAAAGATTCAAAAAAAATCAAGTTTCAAAATAGAATAAGATTAGCTAATTATATTAAAAAAAATTCTTATTTTGCTATCGGTGTGGCATCTGTTCAAGAAATCTCAGATTTAAATATTTTACAAGCCTCGCTTCTATCTATGAAGCGAGCAATAAGTAAACTTAAAAAAAAACCTAAATTAATTTTAATAGATGGTATCTTTGCTCCTAAAGGAATAAAAAACTATAAAACAATCATTAAAGGAGATGAAAAAATTAAGTGTATTAGCGCAGCATCAATTTTAGCAAAAACTTACAGGGATTTATTGATGATAAATTTGTCTAAAAATTTTAATAATTATGCTTGGGAAAAAAATTTTGGATATGGAACTAAGGCACATATGGCAGGATTAAAAAAGTTTGGCATTACCACACATCACAGGAAAAAATTTAAGCCGGTACACAACATGTTGTTTCAAAAAAAAATTGAGACACTATAAATTTCTTTTTTCACGTAAAACTATTTGACCGTAGATTCAATTTAAGGTTGAATCCTCAAATGTCCAAATTTATTAATAAAATTATTAATGGAGATTGTTTAACTGAATTAAAAAAAATTCCCGAAAAAACCTTTGATTTAGTTTTTGCAGATCCACCTTACAATCTACAAATAGGAGAAAAATTAGTTAGGCCTGATAACACTAGAGTAAATGGTGTTAACGATAATTGGGATCAATTTCAAAGCTTTAAACATTATGATGATTTTTGTAAAAAATGGCTGACAGAATGTAAAAGAATTTTAAAAGAAAATGGAAGTATTTGGGTAATTGGATCATATCACAATATATTTCGCCTAGGTTATCAGTTACAGAACTTAAACTATTGGTTGCTAAACGATGTTATTTGGAGAAAAAATAACCCTATGCCAAATTTTAAGGGAACAAGATTTACCAATGCACACGAAACTTTAATATGGGCTTCAAAAAATAAAAAATCTAAATATACGTTCAATTATCAATCTTTAAAATGCTTAAATGATGATTTGCAGATGAGATCGGACTGGATGCTTCCTATATGTAATGGAAAAGAAAGATTAAGAAAAAATGGTAAAAAAGTACACTCTACTCAAAAACCGGAAGCTTTATTACACAGAATTATTTTAGCAACAACTAACAAAGGTGACACAATTTTTGATCCATTTCTAGGGACGGGAACAACAGCCGTGGTTGCTAAAAAATTAGGAAGAAATTTTTTTGGTATAGAAAAAGATAAAAAATATTTCAAAACAGCTAGAGATAGGATTAATAAAACAAAAGTAATTGAAGAAAATTATCTTGATACAATTGAAAACAATAAATCTAAACCAAGAATACCATTCGGTTCATTAGTAGAAATGGGAATTTTAGAACCTGGAATGACTTTATACGACTCAAAAAAGAAATATAATGCAAGAATAATGGCCGATGGAAGTATAAAATGTAATAATAATGAAGGTTCAATTCATAAAGTTGCTGCTCAAATTTTAGGTGCTGAAAGTTGCAATGGTTGGACTTATTGGCACTATAATTTAGATGGCGCAATTGCACCTATCGATAATTTGAGACAAAAACTATTTTCTAAAAATATTACCTAAGTAAATTTCTTTAAAAAATTTTTTTTTAGTTATATTTTTAATTATCAAATTTCTAATTATTCTTAAAAATGAATTAGATAAGTGAAAAAATATAAAATTGAGTTTAGATCTAAATATAATTTTTTTTGTTCTTTTTAATCTATTTGTAAAGTATTTATCTTGAATGTTTTCCTCTTGTTGATCTAATAATTTAAAAATTTCGTTTGCACTTTCTATTGATTGAGAAGCTCCTTGGGCCATCGTTGGTGGAAAGGTATAAAAAGCATCTCCTATATAAAATACATTTTCATAAATTGATTTAATAGGTTTAATTGACGTGTAAATTGGCCAAGATGTTAAGTTATCTTTAAACAAATTTATTAAATTTTTGTTTTCTCTAAAAAGTGTTTTCTTAAGAACGCTTAAGGGGTTGCTTAAATTTTTTAAACTTTGCCTGACTACACATACTAAGTTCATATCTTCTTTTTTATTTACTGGGTACACTACAATATGAGCGTCAGAGCCCATTAATAATGAAATATTTTTTCTATTAAGTTGAGAAATATTGCTGGAATTTAAGTTAGATCTTATTGCTAAAGCGCCATAATAATTTTTTTTAAACTCTTTTTTTTCTATTACAGATTTTGTTTTAGAAAAAACGCCATCAGATACTACAAGATAGTCAGCTTTATCTCTCGTGCCGTCTTGAAACTCAATATTAATTTTTTTACTATTTTGTTCAAGGTTAGTAATCATTTTACCAAATTTTATTGAATTTGAAAAAAGTTCATTTCGTAAAAATTTAATTAAAGTTGATCGTTTTAAAGTTGTATATTTATTTTTCTCGTTATTAAAAACAGTGAGATCTAGATCAGTTATTTTCTTATAATTAATATTATAGAAATCTAAATAAGAAGGATTATTTATTTCATTATAATTTATTTTTTCAAATCCTATTTGATTTAAAATAGAAATACTATTTACTGAAAGCTGAATTCCATAACCTTGATCTAAGATAAGTGAATCATTTTTTTCGTAAATTATAAATTCATAATCAGAATTTTTTTTTAAAATATTTGCTAGCACAAGTCCTGCAACACCAGCTCCAATTATAATTATTTTTTTTTTCATTAGTATAAAATAGAAATATGTTTAAATATTTTTTTAGTAAAAGTAGGCACAAACTCATTTTTACTTTGTAAAGAATACCAGCTAAAATTTACAGGAATTTTATTTGAAAATTTATAGTATAAACTAATATTTAATTTTTTATTAGAAATGAAATTATTATAATTATGAAGTAATTTCCATTTTTTATCAATTTTTTTAAAGGAAGTTTCTTCAATATGAGGTAAATTAAATTTATTTAAAAATCCTAAATTATTATATTTAGTTAAAGCAATCTGTTTTTTTTTATTTAAATAGCAAAATATATTTATCTTTTTTTTAATAACTTTTTTTTTGTTCTTATTATTTAATTTTTTTTTTAATTGATTGGAAATACACAACTTTTTAATTATACAATTGGAACAATCTGGATTTTTAGGCTTACATATTAAAGCGCCAAACTCCATAATAGCCTCAACTAAATCAGCATTTCTTTTAGTGTTAAATAATGAAATTTTATTTTTTTCTATTAGTTCTTTATAATCAATTTTTTTCTCATTTTTATTTAAGATTCTAGAAAAAATTCTTTTAACGTTACCATCGACCGCGATCGTTGGTTGATCGTGCACTAGTCCCAGCAAAGCATTTCCCGTATACTCACCTATTCCAGGTAATTTTTTAATTTCGTCTAATTTTTTAGGTAAACGAGAATTATTTTCTTTTACTAAAATTTTTACTGAACTTAAAAGATTTCTGGCTCTTCTGTAATATCCAAGTCCTTCCCATAGTTTTAAAATTCTATTTTCACTACATTTAGATAAAGAGTTTAAAGTAGGAAATTCCTTAGTAAATTTCTTAAAATAAGGAATTACAGTTTTGACTTGAGTTTGTTGCAACATAAATTCACTTAAAAGTCTGTAATAAAGCTTTTTTGTTGAATTTTTACCAACACGCCATGGTAGAGTTCTTCTATTATTATCATACCAAGCTAGAATTTTTTTTGGTAAATTGTAATTTATATGCATAATAAAAAAGTAAATAATAGTAAAAGCCAGAATTTCTTACAAGGTCTTAGACCATTTTCAAGCTCAATACCTAGTGGTTTTAAAAAAATACTAAAAAAAAGTGGTTATAACTTTTCTACAATTGTTGATAATTGGACAAAAATAGTTGGAAAAAAAATTTCTAACTCTTGTTACCCAATTAAGGTAAGATTCGAAAAGAATGCCTCGAATGGAACCATAGTTGTTATGGTGAGACACGGAAATGAACTGGACATTGAGTACAATAAGAGAGAGATCTTAGATAAAATAAATGCATTTTTTGGCTACAATTGTATGAAAGAAATTAAATTAAAAATTATGCAAGATAAATTAAATTTAAAAAATAGAATTGAAAAAAAAGTTATAAATAAAGATAATTTTGAAAAAAAAATTAAAAATATATCTGATATAAAATTAAAAAATTCATTGAAAAATTTAATAAAAGCTTATAACGGTAAAAATGACTAAAAAAATTTCTATTTTATTATTATTTTTTTATTTAATTTTTCAGCCTGTACTTGCAGAAAACAATGCTCTAAAAATAGGAAGTGATAGAGCGAAACTTACAATAAAAGTTTTTTCATCTTTAACATGTCCACACTGTGCAAATTTTCATAATAATATTTTTGAGGATTTGCAAAAAGAATACATTAATAATAGTAAAGTAAAATTTGAACATCATGGTTTTCCATTAGACCTTGCAGCTTTAAATGCTGAAAAAATTGTACGTTGTACGACCAATATAAAAATAAGATTTAATCTTTTAAGTGAAATTTATAAAAAGCAGAGTATTTGGGCAGTAGGATCAGATATTAATATTATTAACGACTCCTTAAAAAAGATTGGATTAACTTTTGGTTTAAATGAAAAACAATTAAATAAGTGTCTTGAAGATGAAAAAGTTCAGGATCAAATACTTAATGAGAGAATTGATGCGCAAAAAAATTACAAAATAAGTTCAACACCAACAATTTTTATAAACGAAAAGAAGTATGAAGGAAAACATGATTTTGATTCATTTAAGAAAACTTTGAACAAACTTTTATAGATATGAAATTTAAAAAATTAGAAATTATAGGTTTTAAATCTTTTTTTGATAAAACAACATTTGCAATCGAAGACGGCTTAACTGGTATAGTGGGTCCGAATGGATGTGGAAAATCAAATATAGTTGAGTCTCTAAGATGGTGTATGGGTGAAACTTCTGCAAAAAGTATGAGAGGTTCTGGAATGGAAGACGTAATCTTTTCAGGTACATCTAACAGGCCAGCAAAAAACATCTCTGAAGTTTCTATTTTATTAGAAAATTCTAATAAAGATGAGTCGTTCCAATATAGTGAATTAGATGAAATTATAATCAGTAGAAAAATTGAAAGGGGTAAAGGATCAAAATATTTTATTAACGGAAAAGAAACTAGAGCAAGAGATGCACAAACTTTTTTTGCTGATCTTTCTACAGGAGCTCATTCTCCATCTTTAATTAGCCAAGGAAAAATTGGAATGCTTGTCACCTCTAAGCCATCAGAAAGAAGAGCGGTTTTAGAGGAAGCTGCTGGAATATCAGGAATACATGCAAGAAGACAAGAAGCTGAACTTAGGTTAAATGCAGCTGAAAATAATTTAAAAAGAGCAGATGAGCTTAAACGACAACAAGAAAAACAATTAGAAAATTTAAAAAAACAAGCTGAAGAAGCAACTAGATATAAAGAAATTTCTAGAAACATAAAAAAAATTGAAGCTGGGTTATATTATTTAAAATTACAAGAAATTGAAAAAGACAAAAAAAATATTACAGAAAAGCTTGGTGAGCAAGAAGACGAAATAAGTGCTATAAAAATTGATCTAAATCATAATAACACATTGCTTGAAGAAGAAAATGAAAGACTGGCTCCTTTAAGAGATAGAAAAATGGAGAGCTTAGCAAAACTTCAGAAACTTAATCTTGACATGTCAAACTTAGAAGAGGAGGAAGCAAGGGTAAAAAATATACAAATTAAACTTTTAAAAACATTGGACACTTTAAGTTCTGATTTTGAAAGAGAAAAAAGCATTTCTCTTGATGCTTCTTTAAATGAAAAAAGAATTTTAGAGGAAAAAAACGAACTTTTGTCTACGGAAAAAAATTTATTTGAAGCTGAAAATAATTCTGCAGAAAATTTAAGTCAAACGAGAAACAATTTAAAAAAACTACAGGATCAACTAGATCAATTAATTGATGAAATTGAAAAATACATTGATTCGGAAAAAAAATTAACAAAAGATATTTTTAAAACATTAAAAAATTTAATAAATAAAATAACTATATCTCAAGAAGAATATGCTTCTTCATATGGTAAAAATGAATCAATTAAAAGCGACTCTATTAAAAGAAAAGAAAGAATAAAAAATATTGATGTAGAGTTAGAAAATTGGAAAAATTTAAAAAGTAATTCAGAAAAAATGCTTATCGAGTTAAATCAACGAAAATTAAAAATTCAAACAGAGATAAACGAAAATCAAAAAAATCCTGAAAAGATTGCAAATATAAAAGGACAAAATATTCAAAATTTAGAAAATACTAAAAAAAGAAGTGAAGAATTACAATCAGAACTTAATGAAGCAGAAAAAAAATATAATTTAATAAATAAGAATTTAAAAGAAATACAGGAGAAATTATCAACTTTGAGAGAAAATAAAGCTAGAAACGAAGCAACTGTCGAAGGTATAGAAAATAGAAAAAAAGACCTTCTTTATTCTGTTAAAAATGAGCTTAACATTGATAATGAAAATAGTTTATTGTCTAATTCAGATTTAAACTCTTTAATTACAGAGGATTTTCCTAGTATTAATGATCAAGAAAATAAAGTTGAAAAAACAAAGAAACAAAGAGAATCTTTAGGTTCTGTAAATCTTCGTGCAGATGAAGAAACCAAAAAATATGAAACTGAAATAAAAAAAATGGAAGATGATAGAGCTGATTTATACTCAGCTATTGTAAAATTAAAATCAAGTATCGATGAACTAAATCAGAAAGGAAGGGAAAAGCTTTTAGATGCGTTTGGTAAAGTGAATAGAAAATTTAATGAAGTTTACACGAAGCTTTTTAGTGGAGGTAATGCCAAATTAGAATTAGTTGACTCTGACGACCCTTTAGAAGCAGGTTTAGAAATGTTGGTATCTCCTCCTGGTAAAAGACTACAATCTATTACTCTTCTCTCTGGAGGTGAACAAGCCTTGACAGCTTTATCTCTAATATTTGCAGTTTTTTTAGTAAATCCTTCTCCAATTTGTGTTCTTGATGAAGTAGACGCTCCTTTAGACGATGCAAACGTAACAAGATTTTGTGCGCTACTAGATGAACTAACGAAAATAACAAAAACAAAATTTATAATAATTTCTCATCACGCTCTTACAATGTCTAGAATGCATCGTCTCTACGGTGTAACGATGCCAGAGAAAGGTGTTAGTCAATTGGTAGCTGTTGATCTTCAAAAAGCAGAAGAACTTGTGGCTTAATAAGTAATGCCTGAATTAAAAGACTTTAAAACTCGCTTAAAAATTGAAAAATCAAAATTAAAAGAAAATTCCCTCTCAGATAGTAATAAAAAAGGTACTTTTATGGGTATTGCTTTCAAACTAGGTACCGAACTTGTCGCATCGGTTGGGGTTGGGACAATAATTGGGTTTATTTTAGATAATTGGTTTGGTACTAAACCTTGGTTAATAATAATTTTCTTTTTTTTAGGAGCTGCCGCAGGAATGTTAAATGTAATAAGAGTAGCAAATAAACTCCAAAAAAAAGATTAGAAAAGTAATTTTATGTCAACAAATCCAATGCACCAATTTAATGTGCACAGAATGGGACCTGAAATCAAGATAGCGGGTATAGATATTTCTTTTACAAATGCAAGCCTTTTTATGATGATAAGTGCTATAACAATTTGTTTATTTTTATTTTTAGGCACTAAACAAAAAAAATTAGTCCCAGGTAAAATACAATTAATTTCAGAGATGTTTTATAATTTTATAGCCAAAATGATAAATGATACTGCTGGTTCAAAAGCAAAACCATATTTTCCATTTATATTTAGTTTATTTATTTTCGTACTTTTGTGTAACATGATAGGAATGTTACCTTACTCTTTTACTGTTACTAGTCACATTATAGTAACTCTTTTATTAGCTTTGTTCATTTTTATAGCAGTGACTATTATAGGTTTTATGAAGCATGGTTTTGGTTATTTAAAACTTTTTGTTCCTAGTGGTGTGCCTACTCTACTACTTCCATTAATCACTGTAATTGAAATCATCTCATATTTAAGTAGGCCAGTAAGTTTGTCAGTCCGTTTATTCGCAAATATGATGGCCGGTCATACTATGTTAAAAGTATTTGGAGGTTTTGTAATTAGTTTAGGAATATTAGGCGGTTGGTTACCGCTTAGTTTTTCAGTAGCATTAACTGGCTTAGAGATATTAGTCGCTTTTCTTCAGGCTTATGTTTTTGCAATATTAACCTGTATCTATTTAAATGATGCATTAAATTTACACCATTAATAAAAAAAAAGGAGGAAAAATGGAGTTAGAAGCAGCAAAAATGATTGGGGCAGGACTTGCAGCAATCGCATTAGCAGGAGCTGGAGTAGGTATCGGAATAATATTTGGTAACTACTTGTCTGGAGCAATGAGAAACCCTTCAGCAGCACAAAAACAATTCCCTAATTTACTTTTAGGATTTGCACTAGCTGAAGCAACTGGGCTATTTGGTCTAGTGGTTGCATTAATAATTTTATTTGCGTTTTAAATAAAATTTATGAAAATTTTATTTGGCATAATTTTTGGATCGTTAGTTTTACAAACTAATATAAACGCAGCTGAGGCGGGAATGCCTCAGCTTGATCCAGAATTTTGGGCATCCCAAGCTTTTTGGCTAATTTTAGTTTTTACATCTCTTTACTTGATTATTTCTAAAATCTTTATACCAAAAATAAAAAATGGCCTTGAAGATAGAGAAAATAAGATCAAAGATGACTTGGATAACGCCAAAAGCTTTAAAGAAAACGCTGATATAAAACAAAAAGATTATGATTTAATTATGAATAACGCTAAAAAAGAAGTTCAAAAAATATTATTTGAAAGTAGAAATAAATTGACAAGTGATATTCAACTTAAGAAAAAAAAATTTGAAAACGAAATAGATAAAGAAATTAAAAAAGTTCAAGAGGAAATTTTAAATTTAAAAAGAGATTCAATTCAAGACGTAGAAAAAATTTCAACTGAAATTACATCAAATATTATTGAAAACATTTCTGGAGACAAATTAAATGAAAGTAGTATTAAGGCCGCTATTTCTCAATCTTTAAAAGAAAATTTAGGCAAATACTTATGATTATAGATGCTACATTTTGGGTCGCTGTATCTTTTGTAATATTTGTTGGATTGATAATATATTTAAAAGTGCCACAAAAAGTTTTTTTCATTTTAGATGAAAGTATAAAAAATATTAAAGATCAAATTAATAATGCTGAAAAACTAAAAGAAGAAGCAAAAGATTTATTGAGTGAGCGTGAAAAAAAAATAAGTAATTCCAAATCAGAAATTAAGTTGATGATAAATAAAGCAAATGAAGATTCTGAAAAATTAATCATCAAAACAAATGAAGAATTACATAATTTAATTGAAAATAGAAAAAAAAGTGCAGAGGATAAAATTAAACAAATGAAAGACCAGGCTTATAAAGACATTAAAAATGTGTCTATAAAAATAGCTATGAGATCAATAGAAAGATTATTAAAAAATTCCTTAGATAAAAGTAAGCTGGAAAAGCTTTATTTGAATAGTATTGAAGAAACAAAATTAGCTCTTAAGAAAAAATCCAGTTAGAATAGGCCATAATAATAATGGCAAAAAAAATAATAGTTATTGGTTCAGGTTTTGGTGGTTTAGCCGTAGCATTGAGAATGCGTGCTAGAGGTTTTGATGTTACACTTGTAGAAAAACATCCTGATTTAGGTGGTCGAGCTCGTGTTTTTAAAAAAGACAAATTTATTTATGATGGCGGTCCTACTGTAATTACGGCTCCATATTTATTTGATGAATTATTTTCTTTATTTAACAAAAAAATTTCTGACTATGTCGAAATTGTTCCTCTAGATTTGTGGTACCGCTTTGTATTTAACGATGGTGAAACTTTTGATTATAATGGAAATGATACACTTATGGAAGAACAGGTTAAAAAATTTTCTTCGAAAGATTATAAGGGATATAAAAAACTAGTTAATTTTACAGAAAAGATTTTTGATAAAGGGTTTGTCGATCTATCAGATAAACCATTTAATAATTTAGTTTTTATGCTAAAGCAAATCCCTGCTTTATTGAAACTAAAAAGCTATAAATCTGTATATAGTTTAGTTTCAAATTATATTTCTAATGAAAAATTAAGGAGGGTGTTTAGTATGCATCCTTTACTAGTAGGAGGTAATCCTTACACCACAACTTCAATTTATACTCTTATTTTATTTTTAGAAAAAAAATGGGGCATTCATTATTCAATGGGTGGAACCGGAAGAGTTGTGCAGGCATTAGAAAAATTAATGAAAGAGGAGAATATAAAAATAATTAAAGATGCAGAAGTAACAGAAATTTTGACTGAAAAAAAAGAAGTAAAAGCTGTAAAAATAAATAATTCAAAAATTATAAATTGTGATTATATTATTTGTAATTCTGATCCACCAAATGTTTACAAAAATTTAATAAAATCGAAAAATAACTATAATTTTTTATTTAAACAAAAAATAAAGCGAATGGACTATTCAATGGGATTATTTGTTTACTATTTTGGTTCTAAAAAAAAATTTAATGACGTTGCCCATCATACAATTTATTTTGGTAAATCTTATGAGAAACATTTAGACAAAATTTTCGAAAAAAAAATATTGTCAGAAGATATAAGCTATTATTTACACAGGCCATCAGCCACAGATCCGAATATGGCTCCAAGCGGTCAAGATGCTTTTTATGTCTTGGTACCTGTGCCAAATAATCTTTCTAATATAAATTGGTCTACAGAGGGTAAAAAATTTAAAAATTTAATTTTAAATAAGATGGATGAAACGGTTTTACCTGGAATTAAAAAAAATGTTACAAGTGATTTTTATTTAACACCTGACTATTTTGAAAAAGAATTAGCAACTTTACATGGCTCTGGGTTTTCAATTCAACCTAAATTTTCACAGTCTGCTTACTTTAGATTTCATAATCAATCAGAAATATTTAAAAATTTATATTTTGTTGGTGCAGGAACACATCCAGGTGCAGGAATGCCGGGAGTTCTTTCTTCAGCTAAAGTTTTAGAGAAATTGTTTACAAAGGAAATTAAACACTACGAAGATATCTGAAAAGTCTCTTCGCAATATAATGAGTAATAATTTATTAAAAAAACACGCAAAATCTTTTTACTGGGCTAGTTTTTTCTTATCTAAAGAAATGTTACGAAAATGTTCAGCTTTATATAATTTTTGTAGAACTTTAGATGATATTGCAGATGAAATTAATCATTTAGATATTAAAAAAGAAAACTTTTCAAAATTTAAAAAGGAATTTATAAATAAAAATTTTAATAATCTGATTATTAAAGAAATGTGGGCTACTATTATCAGTGAGAATATTTCTAAAAATATAGTAATTGATTTATTTGATGGTGTAGAAATGGATCTTAAAGAAAAAGTTTATATTAAGTCAAAAAAAGATTTATTAGTGTACTCTTATAGGGTTGCAGGTACAGTTGGTTTAATGATGTCAAAAATATTAAAAGTAAAAAATAAAGAAGCTCTTAAAGGCGCAATTGATCTCGGAATTGCGATGCAACTTACTAATATTGCTAGAGATGTTATTGAAGACAAAAGAAACGACAGAAAATATATAGAATCTGATTTCTCTTCCATTCAAGAAACGGTTAAACAATCTGAAATATTTTATCAAAAGTCTTTTAACTCAATAAGTGGTATACCTTTAAGATCAAGATTTTCTGTCATTGTAGCAAGAAGAGTTTATAAAAAGATTGGTGATTTTATTCTAAAACAAAAAAATAATGAAAATTATAATAAAGCTGGAAAAATATATGTTCCTTTTTTTAGAAAAATTATAGAAACTTTTTTATCTATTTTTGATTTTATAAAATTATTGTTTGTTAAAGAAATAAATTACGATAATCATGTTAATCATAAAATTTTGGAGGAAGAAATTAACTTAAATGAAAGAATTTGATTATGTTATCATTGGAGGTGGATGTGCCGGTTTATCTTTAGCCTATGAACTTGAAATTAATAACAAATTAAAAGAAAAAACATTAGCTATTATTGAGACTAGAAAAGAATATAAAAGAGATAAAACTTGGTCTTTCTGGAAAGTTTTTGATCACAATTTTGAAGATTGCATAATCAAAAGTTGGAACAATTTTACAATAAATACTTCTAAGAGTTATCATAAATTAAGTACAAAAAAATTTCCTTATCAAAGCATTGATAGTGGAAAATTTTATAATAAAATTAATTCAAAACTTTCATCTAATTCAAATATAAGTTTTTTTAAAAATCTAAATAAAATAAATTTAGAAAACTCAATCATTTTTAACAGTGTTTTTGAAAATGAACTCGATAAATCTAAATTGTGGCAACATTTTCAAGGAATTGAAATTGAAACATCAAAAGATATTTTTGATGATAAAATTTTAAATCTAATGGATTTTAATTGTGATCAAAAAAAAAATGTACATTTTTTTTATACTTTACCCTTTAGTAAAAATAAAGCATTGGTTGAAACAACTTGGCTCTCGAATTTAAAGGATCAAAGTCTTATGGATTATAATCTGCAATTGGAAAATTATATTAATAATAATTTAAAAATAAAAAATTATAAAATTAAATATAAGGAAAAAGGAGCTATACCTTTATTTTACCAATCAATTAAAAATAATAGTAAAATAATTAATATCGGTTCAGCAGGAAGAATGACTAGATTAAGTACAGGATATACTTTTTTAAATATTCAAGAACATAGTAAATATATTCAAAAAAATATTGAAAATATTGAAAAAGTAAAAAATTATAATTTAGGAAAAAAATATGAGTATCTTGATAATATTTTTTTAAAAGTTCTTAAAAACAATCCAGAAAAAATGCCAAATATTTTTTATAAAATGTTTAAAAATTCACCTAATTCAGTAATAAAATTTTTATCAAATAAAAGCAATATTTTAGAAGATATTTATATTATAAGTAAAATGCCCAAATTAATATTTATAAAGGCATTATTTAATTGATGAATAATATAAATTTTAAACATTCAATAATATTTTTTAATTTATGTATTTTAGCGAGTCCAGTTTATCTTATTTTAAATTTTGAGCCTATAGTCATTTGTTTATTTTTAATACTTATTATCGGAATATCCCACGGAGCATTAGATAATATTAAAGGAAAAAAACTTTTAAAATTATTTGGACTAAAGTATAATTTCTTTTTTTATTTTATTTATCTCGTTATTTCTTTTTTAATTATAATTTTATGGCTTATATTTCCTAATACAACTTTGTTATTATTTTTAATCGTTGCCGCGTACCATTTTGGTAAAGAAGATACTACATTTACTTTTAAAAGAAAATTTTTACTAGCTGAGTGTTTATTTTTTTTTAAAGGATCATCTATAATAATCGCCCCTTTATTATTTCAGAGAAACGCCACAAACCAAATATTTAATACGTTAAATTTTAACATTTTCGAAAGTTCGTTTTTTAATGATTATTTATTAATATTTTTTTTATTTTTAAGTTTTATTTCTTCAATTTATTTACCATATAAAAAGAATTTTAATCTAAAATCTCTTATGATAATGGATTTTTTTTCTATTATTATACTTAATTATTTCTTAACCCCTATTATAGCCTTCACAATTTATTTTTGCTTCCTTCACTCAATAAGACATTCTATTACTCTTATTTTTGAATTAAATAAAAATTTTTTTTCTGGATTTAAAATATTTATTAGCAAAGCAATACCCCTAACATTTATTACAGGAATAGCATTTGTGGCAGCTATATATTATCTTAACAATATTTACGAGCTTGATGAGGCCATTTACAAGGTCATTTTTATTGGTTTGGCGTCTTTAACTTTTCCGCATATATTGCTTGAATATCTTTTAGAGAAAAATGAAAAATGAACTTAAAATACTTTTAGCTTCACCTAGGGGATTTTGTGCTGGCGTTGATAGAGCTATAGAAATAGTAAATAAAGCTATAAAAAAATTTGGATCTCCAGTTTATGTTCGTCATGAAATAGTTCACAACAAACAAGTGGTGGACGAACTAAAAGAAAAAGGAGCTATTTTTGTGGAAGAACTTTCAGAAATAAAGGATTTTTCAAGGCCTGTTATATTTTCAGCTCACGGAGTTGCTAAAACAGTTCCAGAAGAAGCTAGAATAAAAAATTTATTTTATGTCGACGCAACTTGTCCTCTGGTTTCCAAAGTTCATAGAGAGTCTGAACAGCTATATAAAAAAGGATATGATATAATATTAATAGGGCATAAAAATCATCCTGAAGTAATAGGAACAATGGGACAATTGCCGAAAGGCTCAATCAAATTAATTGAGACCTCTGATGATGTTATTAAACTAGATAAAAAAATATTTAATAAGCCACTTGCTTATATTACGCAAACTACATTATCCGTAGATGACACAGCTGAAATTATTGATACACTTAAAAATAAATTTAAAGAAATAAAAGCTCCTATAAAACAGGATATTTGTTACGCAACAACTAATAGGCAAAGTGCAGTCAAAGAAATAGCTTCAAAATGTGATATGTTTTTTGTTATCGGAAGTAGAAATTCATCAAATTCTGTTAGATTGGTAGAAGTTGCAAAAAAAGCAGGTTGTGCTGAATCTGAATTAGTTCATTCTGAAAAGAAATTACCGATAGAAAAAATAAAAAAATGTAAAAAAATTGGTTTGGCGTCAGGAGCTTCTGCACCAGAGAGATTAGTTCAAAATTTGATATCTGAAATAAAAGAACATTGCAAAGTCTCTTTAGAAGAAATAACAGTAGCTGAAGAAAAAGTAGTTTTTAAATTACCAAAAGAAGTAGATTAAATGGCTGTTTACACAAAATTTAGTAAAAAAGATATCGAAAATATTTTATTAAATTATTCAATTGGAAATTTAAATAAATTCGAGGGAATTCAAGAAGGTATAGAGAATACTAATTATTTAATAATTGTTGATAATAAAAAATATATATTAACAGTATACGAAAAAAGAGTAAAAAAAAGTGACTTACCTTTCTTCTCTGAATTAATGATTAGCTTAAACAAATCTGGATTTAAATGTCCTATTCCTATTATTAATAAAGAAAATAAGCCAGTAAGTGAATTGGGCAAAAAAAAACTTATGATTGTAAGTTTTATAGAAGGAAAAGCTAAAAATTATCTAAGTCCTGAAAATTGCAAATCAATTGGAATTGAAGTGGCAAAAATGCACGAAATAACTAAAAATTTTAAAATCAATAGATTGAATGATTTATCGATAAAATCTTGGAGAGGAATATTTAATTCTGTAAAAAATAAATGTTCAAATATTCATAAAGATCTTCCAAAACTTATAGAGTCAAATTTATCTGATGTCGAAAAAAATTGGCCTAAAAACTTACCAAAAGGTATTATTCATGCCGACTTATTTAATGACAATATTTTTTTTAAGGATAATAAATTTAGCGGTTTTATAGATTTTTATTTTTCTTGTAATGACTATTTTGCTTTTGAAATTGCGATATGCTTTAATGCGTTATGCTTTGATGGACTTAAAAATAATTTAAGCTTTAACGTCACTAAAGCCAAAAATTTAATCGATGGTTATAACGAAATTAGAAAACTTTCTTATGATGAAAAAAAAAGTATAAAAGTTCTTTCACAAGGAGCAGCATTGAGATTTTTACTAACAAGAGTTTTTGATACTTTAAATACTGTTGAAGGTGCCATTGTAAAGGTTAAAGATCCTATGGAATATTTAAAAAGACTAGAGTTTCATAAAAACTCTAAAAATTTTGAAGATTATTTTTTTTAATGAAATACGAAATTTACACGGATGGTGCTTGTTCAGGTAATCCTGGTCCTGGGGGTTGGGGAGCTGTAATTTTAGATAAAAATGAAAATCAAAAAAATATATCTGGGAAAGAAAGTAATACTACTAATAATAGAATGGAATTAATAGCTCCAATCAAGGCTTTACAAAAAATTAAGACTTCTTCGGAAATTACGATTTATACAGATTCAATATATGTAAAAAATGGCATAACAGAGTGGATTAAAAAGTGGGAACAAAATGGTTGGAAAAACGCAAATAAAAAACCAGTAAAAAATAAGGATCTTTGGATAAAGTTAAATGATTTATGTAGAGATTATAAAATTACTTGGAAATGGATAAAAGGTCACTCAAATAACAAATATAATAATTTAGCAGATGAATTAGCTACCAAAGCTATAGCTAGAATTTAAGAATTAAAGATTCATAATAAAGTTTTCAGCGGCAGATATTTCACAAATTCCAGTATCATCTTCTTCTTTTATCTTTTTTACAATTTCATCCTCTACAAGCATTGTATATCTAACAGATCTAACACCAAGTCCCTTTTCAGTTTTATCCACTTCTGCTCCTATCAATTTAGTAAATTCACAAAAGGGATCTGCAGCCATAAATACTTTATCTTTAACATTTTGAGTTTCACCCCAAGCTTTCATTACATTTGGATCATTGACTGAAATACATATAATCTTTGTAACACCTTTTTTTTTTATTTCTTCGAAATTTTTTACATAACCTGGTAGATGTAGTGCAGAGCAAACTTTTGTAAAAGCACCCGGCACCCCAATTAAGATGGCTTTTTGACTTTTGAACAAATCACTTGAATTAATTTTTTGAACTTTATTTGCATCGTCTAAAAGAAAAAAATTTGATGATGGTAATTTCCCACCTACTTTTATTTTCATTCTACTTTTTCCAAAATATATTTTTTAATTTCTGAGACTTTGTTATCTAATATATCATATTTTTCTTTTTTATCTAATAAATTTAAAAACTGCTTTGGAGGTTTAACTTTTTTACCGGTCGCTATTTTTATAGTTTCGAAAAATTTGTACGGATGCGCTGTACCAAGTACAATTGTGATTGAATTATTTTTTATTTTATTTTTCGCTCCTACTGCTGTAGCAGTATGAGGGTCTAAAATAAAATCATATTTCTTTTCAAATTCTCGAATAATTTCTAGTGTTTCTTTATCGGTAATTTTTATAGCACTAAAGTTTTTTTTAATATTGGCTACCTCTTTTTGATTAAGCTTAAAATACCCTTGTGATGATAAGTTGCTCATTAATAATGAAACTTTTTGATCATCTTGATCTAAGACATCAAATAACAATCTCTCAAAATTACTTGAAACTTGAATATCCATGCTTGGTGATAAAGAAGGTTTTACTTCACTTGGTTTGTATTCACCAAAGTTAATAACTCTTTGTAAAATGTCATTTTCATTAGTAGCAACTATAAGCTTATTTATCGGCAAACCCATTTTTTTTGCGATATACCCAGCATAAACATCTCCAAAGTTTCCTGTTGGGACTGAAAAATTTAATTTTTTATTTGGAAATTTAAATGCTGAATAAAAATAATATACTATCTGACAAATAATTCTCGCCCAATTAATGGAATTGACCCCAGACATATTAATTTGTTCTCTAAATTTGTTGTCAGAAAACATGTCTTTAACTATTTTTTGACAATCATCAAATGTTCCTTTTATAGCTATATTAAAAATATTTTTTGATCCAATAGTTGTCATAATTTTTTTCTGAATATTGGAAATTTTATTATGTGGGTGAAGTATGAAAACATTAATATTTTTTCTATCATTTAATGCTGATATTGCCGCAGATCCAGTGTCCCCAGAAGTTGCAACTACTATGTTTACGGTCTTGTCTTTAGCAAAATTTAATTCATCGTACATATTCCCTATAACTTGCATGGCTATGTCTTTAAAAGCTAAAGTAGGACCATTATAAAGTTCTAAAATATTTACTTCCCCAATTTTTTTTATTTTTACGACTTCTTTATCATTAAAATTTTGATAGGCTTTTTTTATTAGAGATTTAAGTCTTGATTTCTCTAAATCAGATTTACAAAAATTTAAAATAATTTCAGTAGCTAAGTCTATATAAGATAATTTACTTAAAGTTTTAATTTCAGATTCATTATAACTTCTAATGTCATAAGGTAAAAATAAACCTCCATCCGGAGCTAGACCTCTAAGAAATATATCTTTAAAACTTAAGTTTAATGATTTATCTCTTGTGCTAAAATATTTCATAATTGCCTTCTAAAATATAAAAAATAAAACAATATAGATATTGATATCGAATACCATGTTATAGCATATTTCAGGTGATTATTTGGCACATCAATACTTATTTTTTTTGGTGCTGGCAAATTTATTGATTTATCTTCCAAAAAAAGAACAAAATTTGGAAAACTTTTTCCAGTTATTTCTTGAATTTCGTTCAAATTAATTGAAAACCATATATTTTTTTTAATATCATTTTCTGGTTTAAAAATATTTTTTTTTGCAATTTTTTTTACAAAGCCTTGAATTTTATTTTTATTAATAAAATTAATTTTAGGATTATTTTTCATTTCTTTTTTAATCCAGCCTCTATTTACTAAAATATTATCACCTCCTAAAGTTTTAAAAGGACTGATGACATCAAATCCTGGTTGCCCTTTAGAATTTAAACTATAAAGATAAATTTGATTTTCAAAATCATATTGTCCCTCTACTATTACTCTCTGATAATTTTTTTTTATATTTTTTGAATACTTTATAGGTGTAGAATTTAAGCCTCTGTCTATTTGGCTAATTAAGTCATTTTTCCACTCAAGTCTGTATAGTTGCCAAGTACCTAGAGAACAGAATAAGGTTATAAAAAGAAATACTAAAATTTTAAATAAAAATAATTTTTTCAATTAATTTTTAACTTCCCCAAATATAAATAGCTGCAAAAAGAAATAGCCATACGACGTCAACAAAATGCCAATACCAAGCAGCTGCCTCAAATCCAAAGTGGTGCTCAGAATTAGAATGTCCTTTCATTGATCTAAATAAACATACTGCTAAAAAAATTGTTCCTACGATTACATGAAAACCATGAAAACCGGTTGACATATAAAAAGTTGAACCATAAATATTTCCGTCAATTGTAAATGAAGCGTGATGATATTCATAAGCTTGAAGACAAGAAAAAATAAATCCTAAAAATACTGTTGCAACTAACCCATTAACTAAACCTTTTCTATCATTTTCAAGCATTGCATGATGTGCCCAGGTTACAGTAGTTCCTGATAACAATAAAATTAGTGTATTTATTAAGGGTATGTCCCAAGGGTCAAAGGTTTTAATATCAGCAGGCGGCCATGCATTGCCTATTGCTTCTGTTGGAAAAAGACTTGCATTAAAATATGCCCAAAACCAAGCAACAAAAAACATAACCTCAGATGCTATAAATAATGTCATTCCATATCTATGACCAATTTGTACAATTGGTGTATGGTGTCCTTGATACTCTGCTTCCTCGATAACATCTCTCCACCACATGAATGCTCCATAAAAAATAAGCGCAAAACCAATTAATAAAAGCCAAAGTGTTTTGGTATGAAAATAGTATACTGCTCCTATTGCCAAGATTAATGTTGAAAAAGACACATATATTGGCCAAGGACTAGGGTCAACTAAATGAAATCCATGTTTTTTTTCGCCTGAAGACATATTTTAAATTTTATCCTTTTTATAATAATCTGATGAGAAGAAAGTGAACGATAATGTCACATCAGCTATATCTTTAGTTTTATTATCATCAACTACTTTTGGATCCAAGAAAAATGTCAGTACAAACTCTTGGTTTTCTCCAGCTTTTAAAGTTTGTTTTTCAAAACAAAAGCAACCTATTTTATTTAAATATATGCCAAAAGGAGAGGGCGAAACATTAAAAGATGCCGAGCCTGAAGTTTTTTTGTTACTTTGATTTATTACAGTAAATTTAACTGTGCGAATTTCACCTGGCTTTAATTCAAGTGTTTTAATTTCAGGATAAAACTTCCAATTAAGAGTGCTATTTATATTTGTGTCAAACCTTAAATTGTAGTTTTGATTAATTATAATTTTTGGCAATTCTTTTTTTGATGCATTTTGAGTAGTTCCTCCAAATCCTGTTACTCTACAAAATAAATCATAAAGAGGAACAGCTGCAAAAGAGAGTCCAAGCATAAAAACAAATATAGAAACAAGAATTATAGGAGTTAATTTTTTTTTATTGATAGCCATTAAATTTCTCTATTATAAATTCCTATATTATAAAAAGTAAGTACAAATAAAAAAATCATAAATAAAATTAACACAATTGCAGTCATTATATTTTTATTTTTCTTATTCATTATATAGAGGTTATTAAGTTATCTAATAATATTAACACAAACAATAAAAATAAATAAAATATTGAATATACAAATATTTTTCTTGCTAAAATATTAGAATTTTTTGTATTTTTAGTTTTATATAATTTATAACATAGACATATGTAATAAATTGTCATTGTTGATGAAATTATTAAGTACAATAAACTACCAAAATTAAAAATGTACGGGGCCGAAACAATTGGCAACATAATTGAAGCGTAAACTAAAATATTTATTTTAGTGGTTTGAATTCCTGAAATTATTGGCAACATTGGTATTTTTGCTTTTTTATAATCCGCAGATTTATATAAACTTAAAGCCCAAAAGTGTGATGGGGTCCAAAAAAAGATAATTAAAAATAAAACAATTGGTTCAATAGAAATTGTGCCAGTTGCAATTGTCCATCCGATTACAGGTGGTAAAGCTCCAGCCGCTCCACCTATTACAATATTTTGGGATGTTTTTCTTTTTAACCAGATAGTGTAAATAAAAAAGTAGAATGCTATAGTTGAGGTCAGCAAAATTGCTGAAATTAAATTGGCAAAATAGTAAAGCATTGAAATCGAAATAATTGAGAGTGCCAAACCAAAAATTAATGCTTGGTTTTTTTTAACCTTACCAGACGGTATTGGTCTTAAACAAGTTCTGCTCATTAACGCATCTAGATCTGACTCGTACCACATATTTAAAGCTCCTGCGGCACCAGAACCAATAGCTACAGCTAGCAAAGAAACTACACTAATTGAGAAAGAAACCTCTGTTGGCGAAATCAACAAACCAACCATGCAAGTAAATAAAACAAGTGACATTACTCTAGGTTTCATTAAATTAAAAAAAGATTGAAGACTGTAAGTCAATGCAACCTTAGAACTTTTTGATTTTAAAACTATTTGATTCAATTTATTTTACTTTAGGTAACTCTTCAAAAGTGTGGAATGGAGGTGGTGATGATACAGTCCACTCTAATGTCGTAGCTCCTTCTCCCCATGGGTTTTGTTGTGCGGTTTTTTTTTTCATAAAAGCATAGAGTAAATTTAATAAAAATACAGCTAGACCTATTATTGAAATATAAGACCCAATAGAAGATATATAATTCCACCCAGCAAAAGCGTCTGGATAATCAGCATATCTTCTCGGCATTCCAGCTAGACCTAAAAAATGTTGAGGAAAGAAAATTAAATTAACACCAATAAAAGTTAACCAAAAATGTAATTTACCTAAAAATTCTGAATACTCATATCCTGACATTTTGCTAAACCAATAATAAAAACCCGCAAATATTGCGAAAACTGCACCTAGAGACAAAACATAATGAAAGTGGGCAACCACATAATATGTGTCATGTAGTGCCGTATCTACACCCGCATTGGCTAAAACAACTCCTGTAACACCGCCAAGAGTAAATAAAAAAATAAAACCAATAGCCCAAAGCATAGGAGTTTTAAAACTTATAGAACCTCCCCACATTGTAGCAATCCAAGAAAAAATCTTTATTCCAGTAGGTACTGCAATAATCATTGTCGCTGCTAAAAAATAGGCTTTAGTGTCTGTATCAAGCCCGACTGTATACATATGATGTGCCCAAACAACAAAACCTACTACACCAATAGCCACCATTGCATAAGCCATACCCAAATAACCAAATATTGGTTTTTTTGAAAAAGTTGAAACTATATGACTTATCATCCCAAATCCTGGAAGAATTAAAATATAAACTTCGGGATGTCCAAAGAACCAAAATAAATGTTGAAATAATACTGGGTCGCCTCCTGTTTGAGCTTCAAAAAAAGCAGTTCCAAAATTTCTATCTGTTAATAACATTGTAATTGCACCTGCTAAAACTGGTAAAGATAATAATAATAAAAATGCAGTAACCAAAATTGACCAAGAGAATAATGGCATTTTGTGTAATGTCATTCCTGGAGTTCTCATATTCAATATTGTAGTTATAAAATTTATTGCTCCTAAGATCGAAGAAGCTCCGGCGATATGTAAACTTAGAATTGCTAAATCCATTGCGGGTCCAGGTTGACCAGTTTTCGATGATAATGGAGGATAAATAGTCCAACCTCCTCCAACTCCTTTTGCACCTGGAGGCCCGTCAACAAAAATTGAGGCTAGTAATAAAATAAAAGCTACTGGTAACAACCAAAAAGAAATATTATTCATTCTTGGGAAAGCCATGTCCGGAGCGCCAATCATTATCGGCACGAACCAATTTCCAAAACCTCCAATCATAGCAGGCATCACCATAAAAAATATCATAATCAGTCCATGTCCAGTGACTAAAACATTGTATAAATGATAATTTCCTCCAAGAATTCCATCGCCTGGATGCATTAGTTCCATACGCATTAAAACTGAAAAAGCCGAACCAATAACACCTGCGATTATTGCAAATATAAGGTACATCGTTCCAATATCTTTATGATTTGTGGAATAAGCCCATCTTTTCCAACCAGTTGGGTTATTATGACTGTTTTCAGCTGTAGTTGTTCCGTACATTATTTAATTTTCTTAATTTTTTTAACAATCTTAATATTAGTATTTAATTCCTCTTTAGCAAATTTTACTTTAGCTTTCTCTAACCATTGTTTATATTCATTTTCTGAAACAACATTTACAGTTATAGGCATAAAAGCGTGTTTAATTCCACAAAGCTCAGAGCATTGGCCGTAGTAAGTTCCAGTTCTGTCAGCTTTAAACCATGTTTCATTAATTCTACCAGGTACTGCATCTCTTTTGACGCCAAATGAAGGTAGTGCCCAAGCGTGTAGAACATCATTAGCTGTTATCATTACTTTCACTACTTTATTTACTGGAACATAAATTTCATTATCTACTGTAAGAAGCCTTGGTTGATTTTCTTTTAAATCTTTATCTTCAACCATATATGAATCAAAAATAATATTCTCATCTGGATATTCGTAGCCCCAGTACCACTGATAACCTATTGCTTTAATAGTCACGTCAGCTTTTGGAATGGTATCCTGAGAATATAAAACTTTAAAAGAAGGTACAGCCATTACTATCAAAATTAAACAGGGAATAAGAGTCCAAAGAACTTCAATTAAGGTATTATGACTTGTTGTAGAAGCTACTTTATTTTTAGATGCTCTATATCTAACACATGTATATAAAAGTAAAAATAAAACAAATACAGTGATAGCTGTAATAATAGGCAATAACATATAGTCGTGAAACCAAACAATGTCTTCCATACCTTTAGATGCAGCTTTTTGAAATCCTAGTTGCCAGTCCTTAGGTTCCTCTGCATAAGCAGATCCATTAAAAAGAGCTAAACTTAATAAACTAATTATTTTAAAAATTTTACTCATTGTGATTTTTATATACGTTTATCACTATAAAACAATTTCAATTAATGCGACAATTAATGATCACTATGAATCAAATTAACTAAGGAAATAGCGCTTATTACTGCAGTATCTGTTCTTAAAATATTTCTAGATAGTGTAAAAGATATTAAATTAGATGAAGCTAAAATTGTCTTACGCTCTTCCGGAGAAAAATCACCCTCTGGACCAATTAGAATATAAATTAACTGGTTCTTTTTAATATCCGCTGATTTGAGCTTGTATTCAGAATTTACATCAGCAAAAAGTAATTTGGCATCTTTATTAATGTTACTAAGAAAGTCTTTAAGTTTTATTGCTTGATCTATAATTGGTGGATTTAATTGATTTGATTGTTCTGTAGCCTCAACAGTAATTTTATTTGCTCTTTCAAGGTTTAATTCTTTTACTTCAGTGCGCTCAGAAATTATAGGTATAATTTTACTCACACCAAGCTCGGTAGCTTTTTGCAAAATAATTTCCATTGGTGTTTTTTTAACTAAACATATGGCTAGCTCAATATTTGAAATTAATGATGAATTTTTTATTTTACTTAAAAATTTTACCTCCACCCTATCTCTTTCAAGGAAAACTATTTCGCTTAACCACTCGCCTTTTTTGTTAAAAAAATTTATATAAGATCCTCTTTTTAATCTCATTACATTTACAATATAGTGGGTATGCTCTTTAGATAACAAGATTGTTGAATTTTCAACTATACTATCTGGAAAATATAACCTAATGTTATTCATATTTTGTACAATAGAAAATTTAATAAGATTAATCAATAATAGGTAACTTATATGAATAAATTTGAAAAAGGTAAAAGAGCTGGAGAAACACCTGTTGGTATAAATGTAATTGAAGGTAAATCATATTACTGGTGCTCATGTGGTGAAAGTAAAAAACAACCATTTTGTGATGGTTCTCATAAAGGATCAAAATTTGGTCCCCTGACCTACAAAGCAGAACAGTCTAAAAAAGTATTTTTTTGTACTTGTAAACAAACTAACGATCAACCAATGTGCGATGGATCGCATAACAGTTAGAGGAGAGGGTGAAAAATATTAAAGCTATAATTTTTGATGCTTATGGCACATTATTTGATGTCAATTCAGCTGCTGAAAAATGCAAAGATAAAATTGGAGATAAATGGGTAGACTTTGCTAATCACTGGCGAACAACCCAGTTAGAATATACTTGGCTTAGAAGTTTAATGAAAAAGCATAAAGATTTTTGGCAAGTAACTGAAGATAGTTTAGATAAATCAATGAAGAGTTTTAAAATAAATAGTTCTATGAAAAATGAATTATTAGACTTGTATAAAGTTTTGTCACCCTATCCTGAAGTTAAAGAAGTTTTAAAAAATCTTAAGGCAAAAAAATATAAACTTGCAATACTTTCAAACGGAACTCCTGATCTTTTAGATGGGTTAGTTAAAGGTAATAGTTTAGATAATATGTTTAATAATATATTTTCAATTGAAGAAGTTGGTATCTATAAACCACATGCCAAAGTTTATGATATGCCTGTAAAGAAATATCAAATTAAAAATGATGAAATTGCATTTTTAAGCGCTAACACCTGGGATGTATCTGGCGGAGGAAATTACGGTTATAATGCTATCTGGGTTAATAGGAATAATAATATTTTCGATAATCTTGATTATAGGCCAAAAAATGAGGTCAGCAATTTAACGCAGTTACTTAAGATAGTTTAACCAGTAGGATTAAGAATGTCTAAAATTGAAATAAAAAAAATAATAAAAGCTTTAAACGCATCTGACGGCGCTGGCGTAAAATTAAAAAGAAGTATTGGAACTCCAGAAGCCGATTACATCGATCCTTTCTTAATGTTAGATGAATTTGGTTCTGAAAATAAAGATGATTATCTTGCTGGATTTCCACCTCATCCACATAGAGGTATAGAAACAGTGACTTACATGCTTCACGGAGAATTTGAACACGAAGACAGCACTGGCTCAAAAGGTAGAATGACTCCAGGAGATATACAGTGGATGAAAACAGGTCGTGGTATAATTCATTCTGAAATGCCAGCAATGTCTGACGGTAAACTTTTGGGATTTCAGTTATGGATTAATATGCCCGCTAAAATGAAAATGAGCAAACCTCAATATGATTATATTAAATCTGAACAAATTGTTCGTTATAAAGATGAAGGAAAATCTATAAATATAATTGCAGGGAAATTTAAAGATAAAGAAGGACCGGTCAAAGGTCATAATGTTGAACCAATTTATTTTGATATTGAGCTAAACGATGAAAAAAAAATTAATTTAGAAGTTCCTAACACTCATAATTCTTTTGTTTATTTGCTTAAAGGTGATTTAAAAATTGGTACAGAGAAACATAAAAAAATTAATGATTCTACATTAGTACTTTTAGAAAGAGGTACTAAACTAGAAATTTTTGCCAACAAAAAAAGTAAATTTTTATTTATTGGAGGTAAGCCAATAGGAGAACCTATAGCTAGAGGTGGTCCTTTTGTTATGAATACAAAACAAGAAATACTTCAAGCTATTAAAGATTATAATAACGGAACTTTTGCTAAATATTAATGACAAAATCAATTGTAATAAATAAAAATGGAGGGCCAGAGGTCTTAGAGTTAGTAGATGTAAGTATTGGGAAACCTAGTGAAGATGAAATTAAAGTAACAAGCAAAGCAATAGGTCTCAATTACATTGATACTTATCATAGATCGGGCTTATATCCTTTGGATTTACCTAGTGGAATAGGATTAGAAGGAGCGGGAGTAGTCGATGAAATAGGTTCAAATGTTTCTGAGTTTAATATAGGTGATAATGTAGCTTACGCTGCCGTTCCAATTGGAGCTTACTCTCAACAAAGAATAATTCCAAAAAAAATAGCAGTAAAAATTCCTGACGGTATATCTCACAAAATAGCAGCGGCAATAATGACTAAAGGATTAACAACTTATTACTTAATTTGTAAAACATACAAACTTAAAGCGGGAGAAACAGTTTTATTTCATGCGGCAGCAGGAGGTGTTGGACAATTGTTTGCTCAATGGGCTAATAGTATTGGTGCAAAAGTAATTGGGACTGTAGGATCTGATGAAAAGATTAAAACAGCAAAGGAAAACGGATATGAACACGTAATTAATTATTCGAAAAATGATTTTGCTAAAGAGGTTTTAAAGATAACAGATAATAAAGGCGTAACAGCAGTTTTTGATGGTGTTGGAAAAAATACCTTTCAAGGGTCCTTAGCTTGTTTAAAGCCCAGGGGAATGATGATAAGTTTTGGAAATGCTTCAGGCTCATTAGATCCAATTAACGTTAAAAAAGATATACAATCAAAAAGTCTTTATTTTACAAGACCTACTATTGGACATTTTTTTACAAGTAGAGAAGAGTTTCAAGAAGGAGCTGACGAAATTTTTAAAAAAATCAAGTTTGGGAAAATTAAAATTAATATTGTTAAAGAATATAAATTAAAAGATGCAAAAGAGGCTCATAAAGATCTAGAGGCAAGAAAACTTTTAGGTCCCGCTATTTTAATTCCTTAATGAGTAATAAAATTATTTCTCCATGTATAAGTATTTGCAAAACTGATCCGATTTCAGGTTATTGTTATGGCTGTGCTCGTACAGAAAGAGAAAAAAAATTATGGAAAGATGAAAATATAAATAATAACTGGAAATTTAAAAATTTAGAGACTATAACTAAAAGAATGAGTAGTTGGCAACTAAGTGCTTTCAAAAAGTCTTACAAAAATAAAATAAATAATGGAATATCTTTATTTAAAAAAAATCTTCTGAGCAAAAAATAAAATTATAAATCTTTTTTCATTGAGTCCATATCGCTCAAGTGATACTTTAAAGCTTGATTAGAAAGTCTTATCTCTTGCATAAATAAAAAAATTGAAATGATCATGCAAATGCAGCAGCCTGCAAAAACTAATCTCGCTATTTGTACACTTCCAAGATAAAGCATTAAAACCGTACCCATATTAAATAAAAATCCAAATGCAGCAAATCCCATTACATATTTAAGATAATTAGTCCTTTTATTCAAAACGTGTAATTGGTTTTCCCACTCAGGAGGAATTTTTTTTTCAAAAGTGTATTGGTCATGTATTTGTCTTATTAAGGCACTTAAAGTGTGAAATCTATTGCTATACATAGTCATCATTAAGGGTATAGCTGGAAACATCAAAGCAGCAACTGTATAATCTATGTCCATATCGAATCAAATTGATTATGAAGGTACTGTTTGATATTTACAAGTCATAATTAAGATGACCCAACTAAATATTTTTATTGAACTCACTCGTTTAAATAGGCCCATAGGGTTTATGTTGCTTTTTTGGCCATGTGCTTGGGGATTAGCTTACTCTTATTCATCTAATCATAACTTAAAAGAATTTTCTTACTATCTGTTACTATTTTTTTTAGGCTCAATATTAATGAGAAGTGCTGGATGCATTGTTAATGATATAGTAGATAAAGATATAGATGCAAAAGTTGAGAGAACAAAAAAAAGACCTCTAGCCTCAGGTTCGATAAGCATCAATCAATCTCTATTTTATATACTTGTTTTATGTTCTCTAGCTTTTATTATTTTGGTTCAATTTAATAATTTAACTATTTTTCTTGGTCTTGCTTCAATGCCTTTAGCTTTTTCATATCCTCTTATGAAAAGAATTACTTATTGGCCACAATTATTTTTAGGTTTAACATTTAACTGGGGAATAATAATGGCTAGTGCAGCAATTAATAATGTAGTTTCTTTTGAAATAATTCTTCTTTATTTCTCTGCCATATTTTGGACACTTGGCTATGACACGATTTATGGAGTCCAGGACTTAAAAGACGATGAAATTATAGGTATAAAATCGACTTCAATTAAATTTAAGAAAAACTTAAAAAAATTTATTACTACTTGTTATCTAATATGTTCGTCAATTTTATTTTACATTTTTCTTCTACCGCAAAAAATAAATTTTTCACTAGTAATATTAATATTGTTTATAATAACTTTATTGCTTCAAATAAAAATGACTAAAAAAAATAACCCAAAAAAATGTCTACAAGCCTTCAGATTAAATAATTTATCTGGATTAATTTTGTTTTTAGGCATATTTTTTAATAATATTTAAATAATGAAACTTGAAGAACTAATCATAATTTTAAAAAGACTATTTAACAATTATGTTAAAAAATACTTTTCAAGAATATTGTGGGCTTTAGTTCTTTCTTTAGTCGTTGCAGGTAGCACAGCAAGTATTGCTTGGTTGCTTGATCCTGCAATCAAAAAGATTTTTATAGATCAAGATCAAACTTATAAATATGCAATACCCATATTAATAGTATTAGCATTTACAGCTAAAGGAACTTCGCTATATTTTGCAAGGATAAATATTATAAAAGTTGGAGCATGGATTGGCGCAAAATTACAAAGAGAACTTGCAAATAAAATTTTAGTTTCTGATATTCAGCAATTAGAAAAAAAGCATTCTGGAAAATATGTTTCGAATGTTCTTTATGATGCTAGTTTAGTTCAAAATTTAGTTAGTACAGCAGTTTTAAATATAATGAAGGACTCTGCTACGTTGATAGCTCTTTTAACTGTTATGTTTTATCAAAATTGGAAATTAGCTTTATTTGCAATAATAATGATGCCGCTTGCTGCTGGTTTAGCAAGAAGCTTAGGTAAAAGAATAGGAAAAGCTACAGGAGAAAGCGGAGTATTAGCTGGAAATTTAACGTCTTTTTTATCTGAAATAATTAGAGGCTCTAAAATGATAAGAATTTATCAAACTGAAAATAAAGAAAATTTTAATGCTTTAAAAAATGTTGAAGCCCTAATGAATAAATCAATAAAAGTAGCAAGCGTAATGATAAGAGCTACACCAATAATGGAAATATTAACTGGCATAATGATAGCTGGCTTTATTTTTTACTCAGGAATTTTAATTTCAATGGGTGAGCTAGAAATAAACAATTTTTTTTCTTTTTTAACGGCTATGATGTTAGCTTATCAACCTATTAGGTCCCTAGCTACAATAAATATGATACTTTATTCAGGTTGTGCCGGTGCAAAAAGAGTTTTTGCCGTAATTGATGATCCAGTCAAAGTTAAAAATGATGCCACTTTACCAAGCTTAGAAGTTAAAAATTCAGATATTATTTTTAAAAATATTGATTTTAAGTATGAAGCTTCAAATGATAGAGCAATTGAAAATATAAATTTAGAAATTAAAGGTGGAGCAATGTCTGCTTTTGTTGGGCACAGTGGTGCGGGCAAAAGTACGATTATAAATTTGATACCAAGATTTTACGATCCTCAAAATGGTTCAATTTTTATCGATAATCAAAATGTTAAAGAAGTGAATCTAATATCTTTAAGAAAAAATATATCTTTGGTAAGTCAAGATGTAATATTATTTGATAGTACTGTTAAGGATAATATTGCTTATGCTAATGAAGATGCCTCTTACGATGACATAGTTAAAGCTTGTAAATTTGCAGCTGCTGATGAATTTATTGAAAAGCTTCCAGCTAAATACGAAACTTTAATTGGAGAAAACGGTATTAGGTTATCTGGAGGTCAAAAACAAAGAATATCAATTGCTAGAGCAATATTAAAAAATGCTCCAATAATATTATTAGATGAGGCTACCTCTTCCTTAGATGCAGAATCAGAAGAAATAGTGCAAAACGCAATTAAAAATCTCACAAAAAATAAAACTACTTTAGTGATTGCTCATAGACTTTCAACTATTCACAATGCAGATAAAATTTTTGTTATGAATAACGGAAAAATTATAGATTTTGGCAAACATGAAAACTTAATAAAAAAATGTGAAGAATATCAATCTCTTTATAACAAACAATTAAGATAAAACTAAATGTTTTTTTTATATAGTAATTTAACAAAATTATTTTTTCCCTTCTTAATAATCTTAGTTACTTTAAGAAAATATTTAGGCAAAGAAGATCCGGAAAGATTTAAAGAAAAAATTTTTTCAAATTCCAATAAAAAAATTAAAAATTTTAAAAAAGAATTAATTTGGTTTCACGGAGCAAGTATAGGGGAAATATCTAGTGTTTTTTGTTTAATTAACTATTTAGTCAAAAAAAATAAAAGAATTTTGATAACTTCAACAACTCTTAGTTCTGGAAAATTAATTGAAGATATTTATAAAAATAATTCAAATATTATTCATTTATACTTTCCTTTTGACGTTCCATTTTTAGTGAAGAAATTTTTAAAAAAATGGAAACCTAAATCAATTATATTTATTGACTCAGAAATTTGGCCAAATTTTTTGAGTGAAATAAAAAAAAGAAAGTTACCTTTGGCTTTATTAAACGCTAGAATTACAAAAAAAACTATGAATAGATGGAAATTATTTTTAAGTTTTGCAAAAGAAAATTTTTCATCATTTAATATTTGTTTAGCATCAAGCAAAGAATCAGCAAAAAATTTAAAAGTTTTAGGAGCTAAAAATATAAAATTTATAGGAAATTTAAAATATTGTTTAGATGTAGAAAATAAACATAAAATAAGTTCCGATAATTTAAAGATAATTAAAAATAAAGACACATGGTGTTGTGCTAGTACTCATGATGGAGAAGAAATACTTTGTGTTAAAACACACAAGCAACTTAAAAAAAAAAATAAAAAAATTCTGACTATAATTATTCCAAGACATTTAAATAGAAATCAAGATATTTATAATTATTGTAAAAATGAGGGTTTAAATATTCAAATAATAAATAAAAATGAAAAGATTAATGTTAAAACTGAAGTTTTATTAATTAATTCTTTTGGCTCTCTGTCAAAATATTATAGGGTTTGTAAGAGTGTATTTATTGGAAAATCACTATTAAAAAAGTTAATATTAGTTGGTGGCCAAAATCCTATAGAACCAGCAAAATACGGATGTAAAATTTATCATGGACCATTTGTATATAATTTTCAGGAAGTTTATGATTATTTAAAAAAGATCAATGTAGCTATTCAGATTAGAGATGTTAACGAATTAACTAAAAATTTAAAAAGTGATTTTAATAATAAGAAAAAGATAAATTCCTATAGTGCAAGAAAAATAAACCTTTATGGTAAAATGGTGCTAAAAAAAACAATTAAAGAATTAAAAAGATCTATAGTATGATTAAATTTTTTAAACCTAAATTTTGGGATAAAAAAGAATCAATTTTTTTACCTTTAATATTTTTACCTTTAACTTTAATATTACAAGTATTTAATTTATTAAAAAAAAAATTTATTTCTGAAAAAAAATTCAATATACCCATCATATGTGTTGGTAATATATACGTTGGTGGCACTGGCAAAACTCCTCTATCAGCAAAAATATCAGAAATATTATTTCAAAATTATAATTTAAAAACTTTAATAGTTAAAAAATTTCATAAACAGCATTTTGATGAAATAAAGATGCTTAATGAAAATTCTTTAAATGTGATAAGCAAAGTATCCAGAGCAGATGGAATTAGTGAAGCTATTGAGAAAAACTATGACGTTGTAGTTTTAGATGATGGTTTTCATGATCTTTCTATTAAAAAAAATTTAAATATCTTATGCTTTAACAGCGATCAATTGATAGGTAATGGATTTACTTTGCCCTCCGGCCCTTTAAGGGAATCTTTAAAATCTATTAAAAGAAGTAAAATTATAATTATAAACGGATCTAAAAATAATGAATTTGAATTAAAGATTAAAAAAATTTCTAATAAAATTAATATTTACTATTCAAAATATATTCCGATTAATTCATCAAAATTTGAAAAAAAAAAATATTTAGCTTTTGCGGGAATTGGTAATCCAGAAAATTTTTTCAAACTATTAAAAAATTCAAATATTAAAATAATTAAAGAATTACATTTTCCTGACCATCATTCCTATTCTAAAAAAGATATAAATCAATTAAAAGAAATAGCTGAAAATAATGATCTTGAATTAATTACAACTGAAAAAGACTTCCACAGATTGCAGGAAGAGTATAAAAGTAATATTAATTTTTTAAAAATAGATTTAAAAATTTTTGATGAAAAAAAATTTTTTAAAGATGTCAGTGAATATATATGATCAAAAAAATTAAATATTTTATTGAAGCACTTTTTATATATGTATGTTTTTTTATAATTAAAGTAATTGGTATAAATTTAAGTAAAAAAATTTTTAAATTTATTTTTAATTTTTTTGGACCACTTTTTAAATCAAAAGAAATAATAAATAATAATTTAAAAAAAATTTTAAATAAAAATTATAAAGATAAAGATAAAATAATTAAAGACATGTGGTCAAATTATGGAATGATATTTGTTGAATATATCTTCTTAAAAAAATTTAAAAATAATACTTTTAAGTACAATCATATAAATATTAAAGGAAAAGAAATTTTAAAAAAAATAGAAAAAGAAAAAAAACCAGTTATTTTTGTTTCTGGTCACTTTGCTAATTTTGAACTTATGTCTATGGAATTAACAAAACATAATATAGAATTAGCTACTATTTATAGACCTTTAAATAATTTTTTTTTAAATCCTTTTATGGAATTTTTAAGAAAAAAATATATTTGCAAAAATCAAATAAAAAAAGGTCAATCTGGTATGAGGTCAATAGTCAATTATTTAAATAAAAATTATAGCATTGCACTTATGGTAGACCAAAGAGTAAGTGAAGGAGAAAGCTTGCCTTTTTTCAATTGCAATGCATTTACTACAACCTTGCCAGCTCAATTAAGTTTAAAATATAATTATGATATTGTTCCGATTTATCTTTCCAGAATTAATGAGCATAAATTTGAAATGGAAATTATGAAACCTATTAACACTCAAAATCTAAAAATTTCAAAAGATAGTAAAATAAGTATTTCAATTAAGATCAACGAAATTTTGGAAGAAATGATACTAAAAGATCCAAGTCAATGGATATTAACCCATAATAGATGGAAGTAATTACTTTTTTTTTTTAATTTCTTGGTATCTAATATTAGCTTCTTTGGCAGAAAAATAAGCTTCTTGTAATTCGACGTTCCAATAATTCAAGTCTTTTAAAGGAATTTCTTTTTTTGATATTGCACAAATAACATAATCGCCCTGTTCTAATATATCAAAAAAGTTTGATTTGAATTTTACTTTAGCTTTAATTTTATCCATATAAATAATATATATATTATAATTTTTCTTATGAATATTGCTTTAATTGGAAGTGGTGGTAGAGAACATGCAATTTGTCAAAAAATTCATGATTCTAATATAAAAAATAATATCTTTTGTATACCAGGAAACGCAGGTACCTCTAAAATTGCAACAAATATTAACATAGATTTTTTAAATTTTAAATTTTTATTAAAAAAATTAAAAGAAAAGAAAATTGACTTAGTTATCGTAGGTCCTGAGGAACCTTTAGTAAATGGGATAGTTGATTTTTTGAAAAAAAATAAAATAAGTGTATTCGGTCCAAATAAGTATGCATCAAGATTAGAAGGTTCAAAAGCATTTATGAAGGACTTATGTAAAAAAAATGATATTCCCACAGCAAAATATAGAATTTGTAAAAATATATCTGAAGTTAAACTGTTTTTAAAAAAAAGTAAAATGCCTGTTGTTGTAAAAGCAGATGGTATTGCTGGAGGTAAAGGAGTTATAATATGTCATTCGTTTAATCAGGTTATTAAATTTACTAATGAAATTTTTTTAGGAAAATTTAAAAGTTCTAAAAAAGTTGTACTTGAAGAATTTTTAAAAGGTGAAGAGGCAAGTTATTTTATTATTGTCGATAAAAATTCATTTTCTTTTATGGGTAGTGCACAAGATCATAAAAAAGTTGGAGAAAAAGAAACAGGCCTTAATACAGGAGGGATGGGGGCTTATTCACCAGCACCTATTATAAATAGAAAAATGGAAAAAAAAATAATTTATAAAATTATTAAACCTACACTCAAAGCGTTAAAGAAAAAAAGAAAACCTTTTACAGGGTTTTTATACGCTGGTCTGATGATAAAAGATAATGAACCTTATTTAATTGAGTATAATATAAGAATGGGAGATCCTGAATGTCAAGTTATTATGCCTAGACTAAAAACTGATTTATTAAAAATAATTATGCATTCACAAAAAAATAATTTAAAAAAAATAAAAATAAAATGGAATAAAGAAAAATGTATGACGATAGTTTTATGTTCGAAAGGATACCCTATAAAGTACAAGAACAATTTAAAAATTAAAAATTTTAACAAAATTAAAGTAGATAAAAAAAGTATAATATATCACGCAGGAACTATAGCGAAAAATAATTGCATTTATTCCTCTGGAGGAAGAGTTTTAAATATAACTTCAATAGGACAAAATTTACTCGTGGTAAGAAAAAAAATTATTAAAATAATTAAAAAAATTAATTGGAATAACGGATTTTACAGATCAGATATTGGATGGCGTATATTTAAAAATAACCGTTAATTTACCATTATAGAATATTGGCGGAGAGAGGGATTCGAACCCTCGAAACGGTTTCCCATTTACACGCTTTCCAAGCGTGCGCCTTCAACCTAGCGACTTAAAATCGTTGATTAACTTTCAATTAATTTTTAAAACTTAAAAAAAATTGGTTTAGCGACGACCAGATGGCGACCAATCTTAATTAAAATTTTAGTTTAAATCCTAAATTTCCACTTAAGCTTTTAACATCCTGACTAGTGTTTTTTGCAGAAATACCAGTAGTAAATTTTCCATTATCTGTAATCTTTTTTTCATAACCTAAATTAGCAACTAATGAAATCTCTCTTGTAAGAGCATTATCTTGTTTGTACGTGGCGCTTGTGCCATTAATTGAATAAACTTGAGATTTGTCTCCTACTGAATTTCTAAAATCTAACAACCAACCTAGATTAAAATTATTATTATCATTATTTATAAGATTGTATTTATCAGAAAAAAATACAGACACGTTTCCCACTTTTCTATTTCTCCATGAATAAT
>JBJLCZ010000005.1:0-2028 GCA_045567335.1 Candidatus Pelagibacteraceae bacterium | reverse complement strand
TTGTTTGAATTCTCCTAAAACGTCGATTTCTTTTCATATCTTTAAGTCGGTGGGTTGCTTTTATCACGCGTTTTACTCTTTGGGAAGAACCCTTAATCACTTAGACCGCCCTGCGCGGGAGCTTTGTGCGCCCCTCGGCTATCATTCTTGTTCTAGCTTTTGCCGCGAAGCAGCATTTGAATTGATGCTACTTTATTCTTTGGAGACTTCGACTTAATAGTGTATTTAGCACTCTTCAATCGATTCGAATTAGGAACTTCAAGATTCTGAGCTTGGTCAACATTCAAGTTTTACATGGAGCCCACGGGTGGCAATTGGCCCACACTTTGTTGTGATTGGATTCCTTTCAAATTCTGACTATTCATCATATTGTTCGTATGATCAATTTGGAAAGATTTTATTGTATCGTTGTATGTTGAATTGGGGGGCAGAGCATTTTGAGAATCTTGTCTGTAGTTTCGATTAGTGCTCTTGTGCTGGTCATCTTACCACTAATTAATATCAAGATTACTAGGACTTCTTTTATCTTAAAATTGGCCGCCAGCATCGCCACGGGCTAGGTCCTCGCGATCCTTCAAATTCCTATCATGCATCTACTATGATTTGATATGATTCTTCCCGTAGAGCTCCAGGAAAGAGCCATCCTAGTGCTGCTGATGATTCTTGATATGACCACGATTCTTCACGATGACATTATTGTCCTCGCTCGGTTTACTACTATACATATCATTCATTTCTTGGCTTATTTCGCCCTTGAAATGGGCCGTATTTTTCATGAGACCATCGCCCATCACGTTCATATCCACTATGTTTGATTTATCAGGACTCTTAATCTATGGCTAATTCTACAAGAAATTATTCAAACTCTGATCATATTGTTGTGTTACTTCATTCTTAAGTGCTGCATCAATTTTGCCTTTCATGCCCAGTTTGATATTGGGACCGCCGCCAGGAATCGTATCTTTTCTATTTGTATTTATTTGCTAGTAATCTTGAAATCCAAACTGCCCATCGCTAAGGATTGCCTAGGATTTGCTTGCCATGAACTGCTGCTATTCTGTCCAAAGATCCGGGTGGGGCTTCCCCATATTCTGCTGCCCCGGCACATAATTACTTATCCTCGAATTTTGAACTGGCGTTTTACTTTGATCTTGGTTGTTATTGTTGCCTCCAACTACGCTGGTTTTCTTTCTCTGCAGGCCGTCCTAATGTAGTATCTTGTGGTTCTAATTATAATTGAGATTATTATCACTGGAGTCGCCGTCTCCCAAATTGTATTGTTGGTCATTACTTACAGGTGATTTCGATTTATTGTGTAGCAGCATGTTAGGTTTGTCCGGTGTATAGTTCATAAGATCGTAAGATTTTCTGACGTCCCTCTCTCGCTCTCGTTACTTTTAATTCTCCTGCTTCATCTAACCAAACAAATTGAATTGGCGACCCGATTGCTGGTTTGCGTCTGGCAACTTGTTCTTTTTATAGCTTTCGTGGATGTTTGCACGGTTGGTCTGAGTAGTTTTAATTGATTCCCGAATATTATCTCTCCATTGTCTGTGTGGATCATCAAGATCATCTTTTTATGGTGAGCCTTCCGGGTCAATTTATTTTGATAATCTAAAGTTGATATCTGTCCTTCTTTTTTGATTTTTCTGCATTTATAAATTTGCGGCGTCCTTCACCTTCCTATGATCTATTTCTTCCTGCCAATTTTTCCCAGTTTTATCGCCCGACTTTATTTGGTTGGCAGAATCCGGCTCATCCGTGATACTTTAATTGTAGTTACGAGGGTCGTTGTCGGATTGTGGTTTTGAAATTATGTGACTCATCTTCCTTGTTTTCTCCTTTTTGTTGCTGTGAGTCTGACCCTAGCTCATGACTGTGAACATGGGCTTTGAAGAGTTTATGCGGGACGTCTGATTATTTTGGCTGCCAAGGTAGGTGTGCTGGCTCCTGGCCTAGTTAGTCGGCTGCAACACGTTAAGTCCATTCACCTCTTGCTGACTGGTCCGTTGGATCTTCCGAAGGTAA
>JBJLCZ010000004.1:0-47423 GCA_045567335.1 Candidatus Pelagibacteraceae bacterium | reverse complement strand
AGGGGCGTTCTGTTACCCGGTGCCCCAGACCGTGCTATTATAATTAACTAAAAGTTAATTATGCAGCAAGTGCGTAACTTTCGTTAGCATTTATAATTGGCCCGTTACGTCGGAACCATCTCGTACGAAAGAATAACCTTTAGACACCCGTCGATCCTAATTCACCCCCATAAGTTGTAAATGGTGGAGGTGGTGGGTACTGCCCCCACGTCCGTGATGGTTATTACGAAATTCGTTTATCGTCATAGTTGGAAAACCAACATATATAATATAAAACTCTTTTAAATAGATTCAATAAGTTTATTCAAAATGAAATTAACAAAAGAGCAAAAGCAAGAGATTATTGATCAACAATCGCAGAAAGTTGAAACCAAAAGAGTAACATCCCCAGAATTAGAAAAAATTCTTTATGAGGCCCTGCCTGTGCTTGACCATGGATTTGTGAGAGTCATCGATTATATGGGAGATGATACTTCTATTGTTCAATCGGCAAGAGTTTCTTATGGAAAAGGAACTAAAAAAGTTTCAACAGACGAAGGATTAATTAAATATTTAATGAGGCACTGGCATTCTACTCCTTTTGAAATGTGTGAAATAAAATATCATGTTAAACTTCCTATCTTTATTGCGAGACAATGGATTAGACATAGAACAGCAAATGTAAATGAATATTCTGCGAGATATTCTATCTTAGATAAAGAATTTTATATTCCTTCTAAGGAACAATTGTCAGCACAGTCAACAATTAATAGACAAGGTAGAGGTAATTTAATATCTGGTGATCAAGCCGATGAAGTGCTTAATATTTTAAAAGAAGATGCAACTAGAACATACGATAATTATGAAAAAATGCTTAATGAAAGATTTGATGGCACTATTATAGATGAAAAAAAATCTGGCTTGGCTAGAGAGTTGGCTAGAATGAATTTAACTTTAAATTCTTATACCCAATGGTATTGGAAAACAGATCTTTTAAATTTGTTAAATTTTTTATTTTTAAGAGCAGATAGTCATGCACAATATGAAATAAGAGTGTATGCTGAAACAATGTTAGAAACTGTAAAAAAATGGGTACCAATTACTCATTCGGCATTTTTAGACTATAGAGTAGGAGCAATTAATATTTCTTCTAAAGGCAAATTAGTAGTTCAAAAAATGATTAGAGGAGATGCATGTGATCTAGAAAGTTCTGGATTATCAAAAAGGGAGTGGAACGAATTAATGAATTCATTAGAATTAGATAAGAAAATAGTCTCTTAATTGAATATGAAAAATAAAAAAAAAATTGCCTATATTGCTTTGTCTGCTGATATTTTACATGAAGGTCATATCAATATTATTAAAAAAGCTAAAAAGCTTGGTAATGTAACAGTAGGTCTTTTGACAGATGAAGCTGTAGCAAGTTATAAAAATATTCCAACTTTAAATTATAAGCAAAGAGAAATTATATTAAAAAATATTAAGCAAGTTAGTAAAGTTGTGCCCCAGAAAACCTTAGATTATCGACCAAATTTAAATTTACTTAAACCAAATTATGTTGTGCACGGCGATGATTGGAAAAAAGGTGTTCAAAAAAATACTAGAAGTCAGGTTATTGCTACATTAAGAAAATGGGGAGGTAGATTAATAGAACCTAAGTACAGCAAAGGAATATCTTCTTCCTTAATAAAATCTAAAGTAATGAATTTAACTTCTCCAACTAACAGAACTTCAATTCTTAAAAGGTTGTTAAATAGTAAAAAAATTGTCAGAGTTTTAGAATCTCATAGCGCTTTGTCAGGATTAATTGCAGAAAATATAAAAGTTCATAGAAAAAATAAAACTGAAAATTTTGATGCGATGTGGTCCTCAAGTTTGACAGACTCAAGCTTAAAAGGAAAACCAGATAACCAATCACTTGATTTTTCTTCAAGATTCACAGGATTAGGTGACTTAATGGATGTTACAACCAAGCCTTTAATATTTGACGCTGATAATGGCGGAAGATTAGAGCATATTTCATTTACTGTCAGGACCTTAGAAAGGCTTGGTGTTTCTGCTATTATGATTGAAGATAAAGTTGGTTTAAAAAAGAACTCATTATTTAAAGATCAGTCAAATGTAAAGCAGGACAACATTAAAGAATTTTGTAAAAAAATAGATCTAATTAAAAGAACTAGAAATTCAAAAGATTTTTTAATAGGAGCTAGAATAGAGAGCTTTATTTTAGGAAAGGGCCTTAAAGATGCATTAAAACGGGCAAAAGAATATTCTAAAGCTGGAGCTGATCTTATTTTAATACATAGTAAAGAAAATACTCCAAAAGAAATATTTTCATTTTCAAAAATATTTAGAAAAACAGGACATTACAAACCACTTGTTTCAGTTCCATCAACTTATTCAAAAACAAATGAAACAATGTTGGTAAAAAATGGTTTTAAAGTTGTCATTTATGCAAATCATATGTTGCGAGCTGCTTATCCTGCAATGCAAAATGCAGCGATGACTATTTTAAAGAACCAAAGATCTTTTGAACTAGAAAATAAAATTAGTTCTGTTAAGGATGTTATTAATTTAATTAAATAACAATGATTTTAGTTGAAAACTTAATTAAAACTTTAAAAAAAAATAAAATAGATTTTTTTACTGGTGTTCCAGATAGTATTTTAAAAAATTTCTCTCTTCGCATTGCAAATTTATCTAAGAAAAAACACGTAATAGCTACTAATGAAGGTTCAGCCATTTCATTAGGTATTGGATATCATTTATCTACAAAAAATATTCCCTGCATATACTTACAAAACTCTGGATTAAGCAATGCAATTAATCCTCTGATCTCTATTGCTAGCAGAGAAGTTTATTCCATACCACTATTCTTAATTATAGGTTGGAGAGGGTCACCTAATAAACCAGATGAACCTCAACATAAAGCAAAAGGAAAAATTACAAAGGAATTATTAAAACTTTTAAAAATTAAATTTTGCGTATTAAGAAACGAGAAGGATTTACTTAAAATTAATATGCTTGTAAAAAATTCAAAAAAAAATAAAAATATTGTAGCTTGCTTAATAGAAAAAGAAACTCTTCAATTAAAAAAGAAAAAAAATAAAATTATAATTAGTAAATTTGGTCTTCGCTCAAACTTTATTAGAAAGTTCTTAAGTCTCATACCAAATGGATGTAAAATAATTTCTACTACAGGATATACTTCAAGAGAATTAATGGAGATACGCAAGGAATTTAAAAAAAGTAAAAGTAAAGGAAAAGACTTTTATATGGTTGGTGGTATGGGTCACAGTGCTAGTGTTGCAACGGGATATGCTTTAAACTCTAATAAGCAAATTTTTTGTTTAGATGGAGATGGATCGGCACTGATGCATTTGGGGTCATTAAGAACTGCTGGTTATTTAAAAAATTCAAATTACAAGCATATTATATTAAATAATAATGCTCACGAATCTGTTGGCGGACAAACGACAACTGCTGCAGGTATAGATTTTTTGAAATTAAGTAAAAGTATTGGATATAAAAAATATTTTAAAATAAACAACAAAAATAATTTTGAAAAAACTATTAAAAAATTTGTTAAATCAAGAGGCCCTAGCTTACTAGAAGTTAGAATAGCAAGTAAATCAATGAAAAATCTCTCAAGACCAAAAGATCTTATTCAAATAAAAAAAAAATTTATGGCCAATTAATGAGAAAATTTAGCTTCTCGTCTACTGAAGATCTTTCAGTTTTTTTAAAAAATGAAAAAAATAAAAAAATATTGATTATATGTGGAGAAAAATCTTATAAAACCTCTGGAGCAGAAAAGTTAATCAGCAACTTATTAGCTAATCAAAATACCCAATATTTTTATAAAAAATTTTCTTATCCGGATTTACCAGAACTTAAACAAATAATATCTTTTATTAAAAAATTCTCACCAGAAATGATTATAAGTGTTGGCGGAGGATCTGTTCTAGATTATGCAAAGATTGCAAATGTTTTAACAGATAGTAGCGACCTTGAAAATGAGATAGTGAATTCATCTTATAAAACAAACAAAAAGTTTGCAAAATTAATAGCAATTCCAACCACCGCTGGGTCAGGTGCAGAAGTTACATCTAATGCTGTAATTTATATTAATAAAAAAAAATATTCAGTAGAGGGACCTTATTTAAGACCAGATTTTTTTTTCTTAATACCAGAACTAGTAATTGGTGCATCCAATAAAATAAAATCTTCTTCTGGATTTGATGCTATAGCTCAAGCAATGGAATCATTAATTTCAAAAAAGTCTAACGAAAAAAGTTTAGAGTTTGCAAAAAAATCTTTAACAATTTCATTAAAATACTATTTGGATTTTTTAAAAAAACCTAATCTTGAAAATACTGCAGCCATGTGTCTAGCAGCAAATCTGTCTGGAGAAGCTATAAGCATTTCAAAGACCACTGCACCTCATGCAGTTTCTTATCCGTTCACATCAATATATAATATCAGTCATGGTCATGCAGTTTCGCTTACAATAAATAAATTTTTAAGGTTCAATTTTGAAAATTTAGAAATTGCGAAAAGTGAATTTAATTTAAAAAAAAGATATCAAATAATGTTTGATCTATCAAAATCAGATAATATTAATTCATTCGATAAATATTTAACGAATTTAAAAAAAGAAGCTAATCTAGAAAATAATTATTCAAAGTTAGGTATTAATATTAAAAACGATTACTCAAAAATAATTTCAGGAGTAAATATTCTGAGGCTTGCTAACAATCCTGTTGAGTTAAAAGAAGAAGATCTTAAAAAAATTATTCAAAGTTAGAATTTTTAATATTCTCAGCAATTTTTCCAAACAATAAAGAGATTTCATGATTTGGATTTGAACGAGTAAGAGGATCTCCAGAATCATTAGATTTTTTAATATCTTGATGCACTGGTATTTTTCCAAGGAATTCTTTATTATATTCTTTAGCAGTTTTTTCTACACCACCTTCACCAAAAATATTATAGATTTTACCGTCATCAGCTTTAAAAAAGCTCATGTTGTCTACTAAACCCATTATCTTAACTCCAGTTTTATCAAACATTTCAATTCCTCTCTTGACATCTAGCAGAGCTAAATCTTGAGGTGTAGAAACTATTATTGCTCCATCCACTTTGATTTGTTGCGCAAAAGTCAATTGTGTATCGCCAGTTCCAGGAGGCATATCAATAATTATAATATCTAAATTCTTCCACAAGACTTTTTCAGTCATGGTTTTGATAGCGCTTATAACCATTGGACCTCTCCAAATCATTGGAGTAGTTTCTTCAACTAAAAAACCCATTGACATGCATTGAGCATTGAATTTTTCCAGAGGAACTAAATATTTTCCTTCTTCACTTTTGGGCTTTTCATTCATATTCAATAATTTCGGCAGGGAAGGTCCGTATACGTCTGCATCTAGTATGCCGATTTTAAAGCCCAGATTCTGAAATGCAAAAGCAATATTTACAGCAAAAGTTGATTTGCCAACACCACCTTTAGCACTAGAAATTAAAATCGTATATTTTGTTCCTTTAATTGGATTTTTTACAAATTTCTTAGGAGCTAGCTTATCTTTCATTGCCTGGCTCATTTCTGCTTTTTTTTCGGTCATAATAACGCTCTTACTTAACTTGTTTTTGACTAAAAAGTCACTATATAAAGTGTCATGAGTTTAAAAGATAAAATATTTAACAATCAATCTCCCTGGGGATCTGGACCTAGCGGAGGAAATGGATCAGGAACTAGAAGAGAACCACCTTCTATTGACGACGTTATAAAGAATCTTCAAAAATCAATTAATAAATTTTCGGGTGGAAAATCTTCAGGAAAAAAACCAATTTTCTTAGGTTTAATTATTTTAGTTATACTTTGGGGTTTAAGCGGACTTTATAGAGTTTTACCAGATGAACAGGGCGTCGTTCTAAGATTTGGAAAATTTATTAAAACTACTCAACCAGGTTTAAATTATCATTTGCCACTTCCATTTGAACGAGCTCTTACACCTAAAGTTACAAAAGTAAACCGAATAGATGTAGGGTTTAGACCCGCAAGTGATAGCGGTAGATCATCAGGAGTTGGCAATGTACCAGAAGAAAGTTTAATGTTAACTGGTGATGAAAATATTGTAGATATTAATTATTCAGTTTTTTGGGTTATTAAAGATGCGGGTAAATTTTTATTTAATATTCAAAGCCCTGTAGAAACAGTAAAAGCAACTTCCGAAACAGCAATGAGAGAAGTAATTGCTAAAAGTCCTATTCAATCTATTTTGACAGAAGGAAGATCAAAAATAGAAGTTGAAGTTCAAGAAATTACACAAAAAATTTTAGATGAATACGGATCTGGAATTCAAATTACTCAAGTTCAAACGCAACAAGCAGATCCACCAAGTCAAGTAATAGATGCTTTTAGAGATGTTCAAGCTGCTAGAGCAGATAGAGAAAGATCAAAGAATGAGGCTGAAGCATATGCTAATGACGTAATACCTAGAGCTAGGGGTGAAGCGGAAAAAATTTTACAAGAAGCTGAGGCTTACAAAAAACAAGTTGTTGCAGCTGCAGAAGGTGAAGCTAGTAGATTTTTAGCAATTTATAACGAATACAAAAATGCAAAAAAAGTTACACAAGAAAGAATGTATCTTGAAACCATGGAAAAAGTTTTAGCAGATATTGATAAAGTAATAATAGATAAAAATTCAGGTTCTGGAGTAGTTCCTTATTTGCCCTTACCTGAATTAAAAAAGAGGAACCCTAAATAATGAAAACGCCTAAATTTTTAGTCCCTGTAATTATAGTATTAGGAGTTTTTTTATTCCAATCAATAGTAATAGTTCAAGAAATTAATCAAGCTATTGTTCTTCAATTTGGTGATCCTAAAAAAATTATAACAAAAGCTGGTTTAAATTTTAAATTACCTTTTATTCAAAACGTTGTTTATTTAGATAAAAGAGTTTTAAATTTAGACAATCCACCCGAGGAAGTAATTGCCTCAGATCAAAAACGTTTAATAATAGATGCAATAACTAGATTTCAAATAGTTGACCCGCTAAAATTTTACATTTCGGTTGGAAACGAAAGAGTTGCTAGATCAAGACTTTCTACAATTATAAATTCTAGAATAAGAGGTGTTTTAGGAACACAGGAATTAGCTACATTACTCTCTACTGAAAGAACAAAACAAATGTCTATTATACGAAACGATGTTAACGAAGAAGCTAAAGGATTTGGTATTAAAATTATTGACGTAAGAATCAAAAGAGCAGATTTACCACCAGCTAACAGTGATGCAATTTATAAACGAATGCAAACTGAAAGACAAAGAGAAGCTAAAGAATTTAGAGCTCAAGGAGCAGAAATAGCAGCAAAAATTACCTCTACAGCTGACAAAGATGTTACTGTTCTTTTAGCTAATGCAAAAAAACAATCAGAGATTATGAAGGGAGAAGGTGACGGTCAAAGAAATAAAATATTTGCTGATGCTTTCGGAAAAGATGCTGAATTTTTTGCTTTTTATAGAGCTATGCAAGCATATGAAAAAGCGCTAATAGGAGGTGAAACTTCTTTAGTTCTCTCTCCCGATAGCGAATTTTTTAAATTTTTTGGCAAATCATATAAACCAAATTAAATATCTGCCTCTTTTTTGTCAAAATGAAAAAATAATTTAAATTAATGCCTTTTTTTAAAAAAATTTTTATATATTTTTTCTTTATTAATTTTTTAGCTGTAAATGCTTTTTCAAAACCCATTCCAGATTCTTTTGCAGATTTAGCCGAAAAATTGATGCCGTCTGTAGTAAATATTTCTACAACGCAAACTGTAAAAACTTCTGGCAATCAATTTCCATTTCAATTTCCTCCCGGATCACCTTTTGAAGAAATGTTTAAAGATTTTCAAAGACCTACAGAGAGAAAAGCTTCGTCATTGGGCTCAGGTTTTATTATTGATCAAAAGGGAACAATAATCACTAACAATCATGTTATTCAAAATGCTGAAGATATATTAGTTAAAGTCGGTCAAAAAGAATATAAAGCTAAAGTTATTGGGGCAGACCCTTATGCAGATTTAGCCGTCTTAAAAATAGACTCAAAAGATAATTTTATTCCAGTAAACTTTGGAGACTCTGACAAGGCAAGAGTTGGAGATTGGGTTATTGCTATTGGAAATCCTTTTGGCTTAGGCGGTACTGTAACCTCAGGAATAATTTCAGCAAGAAATAGAGATATTAATTTAACAAGGTATGATGATTTTATTCAAACAGATGCTTCAATCAATCAAGGAAACTCTGGTGGCCCACTTTTTAATTTAAAAGGAGAAGTAGTAGGAATTAACACCGCTATAATAGCCCCAGGTCAAGCTGGATCAATAGGAATTGGTTTTGCAATCCCAGCAAACGCGGCTTCAAATGTAATTGATCAATTAATTAAATACGGAGAGACAAGAAGAGGGTGGCTTGGTGTAAGAATTCAAGAAGTTACAAAAGAAATAGCAGAAGTAGAAAAATTAGAAAAACCTAAAGGAGCTTTAATTGCAAGTGTTGGACAAAACAGCCCTGCAGACAAAGCAGGTTTAAAAGCTGGAGACATTATTTTAGAATTTGATGGAAAAAATATAGATAAAATGAGAACTTTACCTAGAGCAGTAGCAAGCACTAAAGTTGGAAAAAGTGTTCAGCTTAAAATTTGGAGAAATAAAAAATTAATATCAAAAAGATTAATTTTAGGAAGACTAGAATCCTCTGATGAATTTAAAACTAAACAACAAGCAACACCTGAAAAAAAAAAAGAAATTGAAATAGAAAGTTTAAAAATTACTGTAAGAGATGTAAACGAAAAAGATGTAAAAGATAGAAAGTTAGATAAAAAAACTAAAGGCGCTGTTATCTTAGAAATATCAAATAGAAGTCCATTAAAAAGATCATTAAGCGTAAATGATATTATAGTCGAAGTTCAAAAAAAATCTATAAATCAATCTAATAATTTAGATAAAATGGTTAAAGAAATAATTAAAAATGGTGAACAAACTCTTTTACTAACTATAATTAATTCTAATAATCAAAGAAGATATATTGGAGTTAAAATTAATTAATTTTGTCTGGAAAATTAATTCTTATTGCAGGTCCAACAGCTTCAGGAAAATCTAGCCTTGGTATTAATTTAGCAAAAAAAATAAATGGTGAGATCATCAATGCCGATAGTATGCAAGTTTATAAAGAATTTTCTGTATTATCTTCCAGGCCTAAAAAAAAGGATTTAACTCAAGTCAAACATCATCTTTATGGGTTTATTTCAGTTAAAGATCATTTCTCTGCAGGCACATGGTTAAATTTATTAAAAAAAACAATTTCAAAATGTGTTAAAAATAAAAAAATTCCTATTGTTTTAGGAGGAAGCGGTTTATATTTTAACACTATAACAATGGGAATAAGTAAAATTCCTCACATTGATAGCAAAACAAGAATATTTGTAAGAAATTTACATAAAGAAATCGGTCAAACTGAGTTTTATAAAAAATTACTTTCAATTGATCCGTTAGCAGAAAAAAAATTTTCTTCAACAGATACCCATAGATCAATGAGAGCCTTCGAAGTTAAAATATACACAAAAAAATCATTATATGAATGGGTATCTAAAACAAAATCAGATTTTTTAAATTTTGATATTAAAAAATTCTATATAGATATTCCAAAAGAAGATTTATTAACAAACATTTCAAAAAGAACAGAAAATATGTTCAGCAATAAATGTATTAATGAAGTAAGAAAATTTATTAAAATTAGAATAGACAGATCATTGTCAGCTAACAAATTAATTGGAGTTAAAGAAATTAGAGATTATTTAAACAATTTAAATAGTTTGGAAAAAACAAAAGAACTGATCAATATTAAAACTAGGCAATATGCTAAACGGCAAAATACGTGGTCTAGGGGGCATATGAAGAATTGGAACAAGATTTACTCAAAAAACTTGTCAATTCTTACAAAAAAAATTTTAAAAGAAATCAGCTAAAACTTGACGGAAGTCAATTCTACGTTAGATTGTATGAATGCCAAAATTATTTACTGGAGCAGAAATTGTTTTTAAATGTCTAGAGGATCAAAATGCAGAATTTATATTTGGTTATCCTGGAGGAGCAGTTCTTCCAATATACGATGAGTTAAAAAATCATAAGTCAATAAAACATATTTTAGCTCGACATGAACAAGGAGCAGGCCATGCTGCTGAAGGATATGCAAGATCTTCTGGTAAACCAGGAATTCTTCTTGTTACTTCCGGCCCAGGCGCTACTAATGCTGTAACTGCTTTAACAGACGCATACATGGATTCTGTTCCACTAGTTTGTATTTCGGGGCAAGTTCCTACACACTTAATTGGAACTGATGCATTTCAAGAATGTGACACTACAGGTATTACAAGACCATGTACAAAACATAATTGGTTAGTAAAAGACGTAAATGATCTTGCAGAAATTATTCATAAAGCTTTTGAAGTAGCAACAACTGGAAGGCCAGGACCTGTACTAGTTGATATTCCTAAAGATATTCAATTTAAAAAAGGTAAATATAAGTTTATAAAAAATAAGTTAACAAAAAAATTAAATGGAAAAGCATCAAATAAAATAAATTTTAAAGACTTAGATAAATTTATTAATATGATGAAAAATTGTTCTAAACCAATATTTTATACTGGAGGAGGTGTTATTAATTCTGGACCGGAGGCAAGTAAACTCTTAAGAGAATTAATATCTATAACTGGTTTTCCAATTACTTCAACACTTCAAGGTTTAGGAGCTTACCCAGGAGATGATCCTCAATTTTTAGGAATGTTAGGAATGCACGGAACTTACGAAGCAAACAATGCTATGCATGATTGTGATTTAATGATTAATATTGGAGCTAGATTTGATGATAGAATAACTGGTAAGATAGATGAATTCTCTCCTAAATCAAAAAAGATACATATTGATATAGATCCTTCCTCAGTTGGAAAAAATGTGAAGGTTGATCTAGCAATTATCAGTGATGTTAGTGAATTATTAAAAGATTTAATAAAAAGATTTAAAGAAAAAAATAAAGATTTTGTAAATTCCAACAAACAAAATACAGCTAAATGGTGGTCACAAATAAATAAATGGAGAGAAAAAAGATCTTTAAATTTTAAAAATAGTGAAAAAACTATTAAACCACAACACGCGGTTCAAAGACTTTATGAATTAACTAAAAATAAAGATACTTTTATAACTACAGAAGTAGGTCAGCACCAAATGTGGGCTGCACAACATTATAAATTTAATAAACCTAACAGATGGATGACTTCAGGAGGTTTAGGTACTATGGGTTATGGTTTACCAGCTGCAGTAGGAGTCCAGGTCGCTCAACCAGGTAAACTAGTAATAGATATAGCTGGTGAAGCATCGGTATTAATGACTATACAGGAAATGTCCACCGCAGTTCAATATCGCTTGCCTATAAAGATATTTATATTAAATAATGAATATATGGGAATGGTTCGACAATGGCAGGAACTATTACACGATAAGAATTACTCTGAAAGTTACTCAGAAGCACTACCAGATTTCGTTAAATTAGCTGAAGCATACGGATGTGTGGGAATTAGAGCCTCAAATCCAGATGAACTAGATGAAAAAATTAATGAAATGATAAATATCGATAAGCCTGTAATTTTTGATTGTGTGGTAGATAAAGAGGAAAATTGCTATCCTATGATACCTTCTGGAAAACCACATAATCAAATGCTTTTAGGCCCACAAGATGAAAAAGAAGAAGTCTCAGATGAAGGAAAAACTTTAGTTTAATGAAAAAATCTAAATCAGCTTATAGTGAGCCAAGTAAAATTGGAAAAAAAGAACATCATATAATTGTTGTATGGGTTGATAATGAAGCTGGAGTTTTAGCTCGTGTAGTGGGTTTGTTTTCAGGGAGAGGATATAATATTGATTCCTTGGCTGTTGCTGAGGTAGACAAAAAAAAACATTTATCTAGAATAACTATTGTTACAATAGGTACTCCTGAAGTCATCGAACAAATTAAATTACAACTAAAGAAGTTAATTCCAGTTCACAAAGTAGCTGATTTTTCTAGACATGACTCAAATATATTATTTAAAGAATTAGCTTTATTTAAAATTGTTGCAAACTCAAAAAAACAAGAAAAAGCCAAAAAAATTTGTAAAAAATTCAATCCTGTAGTGCTTGATAAGTCAAAAAAGTCTTTTGTTATTCAAGTAACTGCTTTAAGAAGAGAAATTGATAAAATAATTGATTATTTAAAACCGCTTGGTTTAGTTAGCACTTCAAGAACTGGAGCGGTAGCGATGACCAAAGGCTCAAAAATTTTTAAATAAAATAGGAGAAAATATGAAAACATTTTATGAAAAAGACGCGGATGTAAATTTGATAAAAAATAAAAAAGTAGCTATATTTGGATATGGTAGCCAAGGACATGCGCATGCTTTAAATTTAAAAGATAGCGGAGTTAAAGAAGTTGTAGTCGCTCTTAGAGAGGGATCTTCAAGTATAAAAAAAGCCGAAAGCGAAGGTTTAAAAGTTATGTCTTTGTCAGATGCTGCAGCTTGGGCAGATGTAGTAATGATGTTGACACCCGACGAACTTCAATCAGAAATTTATAAAAATCATATTGAACAAAGAATGAAAGAAGGAACTAGCTTAGCTTTTGCCCATGGTCTTAATATTCATTTTGATTTAATAAATGCAAGAAAAGATTTGGATGTATTCATGGTTGCGCCTAAAGGACCGGGACACACTGTTAGAAGTGAGTACCAAAAAGGAGGAGGAGTTCCTTGTTTAATGGCAGTTCATAAAGATAGTTCAGGCAAAGCAAGAGATCTAGCGTTGTCTTATGCATCGGCAATTGGAGGAGGTAAATCAGGCATAATAGAAACTACATTTAAAGATGAATGTGAAACAGATTTATTTGGAGAACAAACTGTTTTATGTGGAGGTTTAGTTGAGTTAATTAAAAATGGATTTGAAACCTTAACTGAAGCTGGTTATCCAGCTGAAATGGCTTATTTTGAAACTTTGCATGAAGTAAAATTAATAGTAGATTTAATTTATGAAGGTGGAATAGCAAATATGAACTATTCTATTTCAAATACTGCAGAGTACGGAGAATATGTTTCAGGTAAAAAAATAGTGGATAGTAAAACTAAAGAAAAAATGAAAGAGGTGCTCAAGGATATTCAATCTGGTAAATTTACAAAACAATGGATGGATGAACATAAATCTGGACAAAAAAATTTTCTTAAAATGAGAAAAGATTTAGCTAATCATCCAATTGAAAAAGTTGGTCGAGATTTAAGAGCTATGATGCCTTGGATTGGTAAGAATAAATTGGTAGATAAGGATAAAAATTAACCCAAACTGATCAATAAATTCTAATTAATTGCATTAATATTTTGCAAATTCTCGTTTTGATTGTAATATAAACTACTCTTTAAAAGTTTTTAATGACATTCTAGTGTCATTAAATGAAGATTTAAACAGTATAAAATGACAGATAAAAACAGAATAATTATTTTTGACACTACAATGCGAGATGGTGAACAGTCACCAGGCGCATCTATGAGTTTAGAAGAAAAATTACAAATTTCTAGAGTTTTTGATGAATTAGGGATAGACATAATTGAAGCTGGCTTTCCAATTGCATCACCTGGAGATTTTGAAGCGGTTACTGAAATTAGTAAAACATTAAAAAAATCAACACCTTGTGGATTAGCTAGAGCAACAAAGAAAGATATTGATGCCTGTCACCAAGCACTAAGTCATTCAAAAAAATTTAGAATTCATACTTTTATTTCAACAAGTCCTCTTCATATGAAACATAAGTTACAAAAGTCTCCTGAAGAAGTCTTAAATGCAATAGATTTTAGTGTTAAATATGCAAGAAAATTTACTGATGATGTTGAATGGTCTTGCGAAGATGGAACAAGAACCGATATGGACTATATGTGTAAGACAGTTGAACTAGCAATTAAATGCGGTGCAAAAACAATTAATATTCCAGATACCGTGGGATATACTGTACCCTCAGAATATACAAAAATTATTTCTACGTTAATTAATAAAGTTCCAAATATAGATAAAGCCATTTTATCTACTCATACACATGATGATCTAGGTTTAGCTACGGCCAACTCATTAGCTGGTATCTTAGCAGGAGCAAGGCAAGTTGAATGTACTGTTAATGGCATAGGTGAAAGAGCAGGAAACGCTGCACTCGAAGAAATTGTTATGGCAATGAAAACAAGAAGTGATTTAATGCCCTATTCAACAGGAATTAATACTAAATTAATAAGCAAAGCATCAAAAGTTGTTTCTAATGCTACAGGATTTCCAGTTCAATTCAATAAAGCAATTGTAGGTAAGAATGCATTTGCTCATGAGTCAGGAATTCATCAAGATGGAATGCTAAAAAATCGAAATACATATGAAATTATGACTCCGGAAAGCGTCGGTGTAAATAAGACTTCATTAGTAATGGGAAAGCATTCTGGTAGACATGCATTCAAAGACAAACTAAATGATCTTGGATATATTGATGTAACAGATGATGTTATTCAAGAAGCTTTTGGAAAATTTAAAATATTGGCTGACAAAAAAAAACATGTTTATGACGAGGATATAGCTGCGTTAGTAGATGATAGTTTAATTACAGAAGATAATGTTATAAAATTAAAATCTTTAAAAGTTTTTGCTGGAACCGGTGAACCTCAAAAAGCAGAAATGACATTAGAAGTTTTAGGTGAAGTTAAAAAAGCTTCTGCAACAGGAGATGGTCCTGTAGATGCAATATTTAAATGTATTAAAAAATTATACGAACACGATGTAACACTACAATTATATAATGTACATGCAGTTACAGAGGGTACCGATGCTCAAGCTACAGTAAGTGTTAGAATAGAAGAAAAAGGAAAAACCACAGTTGGACAAGCAGCAGATACAGATACATTAGTTGCATCTGCAAATGCATACTTGTCAGCTTTAAATAAAATGATTATCAAACGAAAAAAAACCGCTCCTGGGCATGATTTAAGCGCAGAAGCATAGAAAGGAAAAAATGGCACTATTTAAATCAATATCTGGAATTTCATCAATGTGGTCACAGGATATGGCAATTGATTTAGGAACAGCAAACACACTAGTCGTATTAAAAAATCAGGGAGTAGTTTTAAATGAACCATCTGTTGTTGCTGTAATAACAGACGGCGGTAAGAAATCAGTTTTAGCTGTAGGAGACGAGGCAAAAACAATGTTAGGTAGAACTCCAGGTAACATACAAGCAATTAGGCCTTTAAAAGATGGTGTGATAGCAGATTTTGTTGTTACGGAGGAAATGATTAAACATTTTATAAAAAAAGTGCATAAAAAAACAGCTTTTGCAAATCCAAGAATTTTAATTTGTGTTCCTACTGGCTCAACTCCTGTAGAAAGAAAAGCTATTCAAGATTCTGCTTTAGCTGCCGGAGCAAGAAAAGTTCAATTAATTGAAGAACCTATAGCTGCTGCTATAGGTGCTGGGTTGCCAATTGCAGAAGCAACTGGATCTATGGTAATTGATATCGGTGGCGGAACTACAGAAATAGCAGTAATGTCATTAGGTGGAGTAGTTTATTCGAAATCTTTAAGAGTAGCAGGTGATGCTATGGATGTATCAATAATAAATTACATGAGAAAAAAATTTAATTTATTAATTGGAGATTCTACTGCAGAAAAAATTAAAAAAGAAATCGGTACAGCGTTACCAACGTCTCAAAATACATTTTTGATGAAAGGTAGAGACATAAGATCAGGAACTCCAAAAGAAATTGCTTTAACCGAAGAAGATGCTTGCGAAGCTTTGATGCCAATTTTAAATCAAATGTTAGCAGGTATCAAAGAAGCTTTAGAAAATACTCCTCCAGAACTTTCAGCAGACTTAGTTGACATGGGATTAGTTTTGACTGGTGGAGGAGCTCTATTAAGAAATATTGATAAATTAATTTCTAAAGATACAGGCTTGCCGGTAACTATAGCGGATGACCCGCTTTCATGTGTTGCTGTAGGAACTGGAAAAGCATTAGAAAATGAGGAACTATTTTCTAACATGCTTTCAGAATATTAATTTAATAAGCAAGATTAATGTCTACAAGTAGAGATGATTTTGGTATAGCTATTCGCTCGGCTCTTTTACAAAGGGGAGCTAGACAAAAATTTTCTTTATTTTTTCTGCTGTGTTTATCTTTGATAATTTTTTTCTTAGATATTTATCCAAATAAATTTATGGATAAAATTAGAATTATTCTTAATGATGGAGTTTATAGAACTTCTTCAATAATAAATTCTCCATTGCATCTTATTTCATTAGCTAATGATAAAATCAAAATTCATTGGTTAACTCAAAAAGAGAATAAAGAATTGAAAAAAAAATTATCCGAGTTTCAAGAAAAAGAATTTCAAATAGAATTTTTAACTACAGAAAATAAAAAACTAAAAGAAATTTTAGATACTTCAGAAATAGAAAAAAGCTCAAATATTTTGGCAAAAGTTCTTCTTGATAAAGAAAGCCCTTTTTTAAAGTCGTTAATAATTAATAGAGGTTCAAGCTCTGGAATCATCAAAGGAATGCCAGTATTAGAGGGAAATAATCTTGTAGGTCGTATAGTAGAGGTTAATTATCTTTCAGCTAGAGTTTTATTATTAAATGATTTGAATAGTAAAATACCAGCAGTAATTGGGCCTTCATCAACGCAAGCTATTGTTTCTGGAACAGGTGATCAACAACCTATTTTAGAATATCTTCCTACAACGTACATCGATAATGGAGGTAATACTGTTTTTACTTCTGGAAAAGATGGAATTTTTGATGCAGGAATTGCTATAGGCAAAACTATTATTGAAGATAACAATGTAGTCAAAGTTGAATTATTTGCAGATAGCAATCAACTCTCATTTGTAAATATAAATTTGAAAAAAATAAAGGAAAATAATTTTTAATTATGGCAATAATTTATAAAAATTTAAAAGGAAAACTTTTTGATATTGGTCCACTGTTATTATTATATTTTCTTTCAATATCCGAGTTGGACACTCAATTTGCTAATACTTTTGAAATTTTATCATTTAATTTACAATTAATAATTATTTATTATTGGATGCTAAGAAGAGAGGCAATATTAGGCAACGGATATATATTTTTTGCAGGAATTATAAATGATGTAATTATAGGATTACCAATGGGAACTAGTTCTTTAAGTTATTTGATTGTTTCATTTTTTGCTTCTTATGTTCGAAATGTAACAGTTAATATCTCTCTTTTTACTGATTGGCTGACCTTTTCACTTGCTGTCTTTTTTTCTTCATCTGCACATTATATTTTACTTGAAAACTTTACTATTTTTAAACTTACTTATACGGAATTATTTTATACGGCTTTTTTTACTATTTTATTTTATCCTTTTTTCTGGTTTGTATTTAATTACTACAAATATTTAATGTCAGGAAAAGATGATTAACTATTCTTCAAATGTAACTAGTAAATCTAAAATAATTAGTAGAAGAATGTTTTTACTTTCAACTGCTAAAGCAGTAGTATTCTTAGGCATATTCGGTAGACTTATATCTTTACAAATCAATGAAAGTAAAAAATATAGAACTCTTTCAGATAAAAATCGTTTCAGAGAATGGAGGATAGCTCCCCAAAGAGGAGTTATTAGAGATTATTTTGACAACGAAATAGCTTCTAATAAAAAAGTATACCAACTTCATGTTACTCCAGAAAATACATCTAATATAGGAAATATTTTTTTTAGATTGAAAAGTATACTTAATCTTTCGGACGAAAGAATTTCTTATTTAAAAAAGAAAATAAAAAAACAAAAGCCTTGGGAGCCAATAATTGTCTCCGAAAATTTAAGTTGGACTGAATTTTCAAGAATAAATTTATTTTTGCATGAATTACAAGGTGTTGAACCTGTTGTTTCAGTTGCAAGAGTATATCCAGATGATTCAACTGCTCATGTGGTTGGATATGTTTCTCAGGTAAGCACTAAAGATTTAAAACAAAAAGAATATTTAAAAGAAATGGCAGTAACAGGAATTTCTGTAGGAAAAACTGGTTTAGAAAATGTATTAGATAAACAAATAATAGGTCAAGTTGGTTTTCAAAGATATGAAGTCAATGCTTATGGAAAGAGAATTAGACAAATACAAATCAATAAAGGAATAGAAGGTCTAGATTACAAGGTGACCATTGATCTAGAAATACAAAAATTTGTATCAAAATTAATAAAAGAAAAAGCTGCAGCCGTCTGTGTTATGGATATCTATAGTGGGGATATAATTTCAATGGCTTCTTCACCTACCTATGATCCTAATGCTTTTGTGCATGGTATAAATAATAAAGATTGGAATTATTTATTAAGCCATAGAGATAAACCATTAATGAATAAAGTAATCTCAGGTCTTTATCCTCCTGGATCTACAATAAAAACTATAGTTGCATTAAGCGCTCTTGAAAATGACATAGTAAATACGAAGCTAACTGTTAATTGCACAGGTGTTACGGAATTGCACGGAGAAAAGTTTCATTGTTGGAAAAAAAAGGGCCATGGAAGAATGAATATGAGAAGCGCTATTCAAAGGTCGTGTGACGTTTATTTTTATGAAATTGCAAGAAGACTAGGAGTAGACAGAATCTCAGAAACTGCTAAAAAATTCGGCTTAGGTAAAAAAGTTTTAGAAAATTTTATTGAAGAGAAATCTGGAGTTGTTCCTAATACTAGTTGGAAGAAAAAATTTATTGGTCAAAACTGGTATATAGGAGAAACTCTTCACTCAGGAATAGGACAAGGGTACTTTCAAACTACGCCTATGCAATTGTGCTTAATGACAGCTCAAATTGCTAATGGAGGCTATAAAATTACTCCGAGAATAATTGTTGATCAAAATAATAAATCTGCAAATAATTTAAAAGAATATCTAAGTTTTAAAAAAGAAAATCCAGGTGAAACCATACCGGAATATTTGTTGTTAAATAATCTAAATGTTAAAACTTTATTTAGAAATCAAGAAAATATTAATTTTATAAAAGACGCCATGTATGCTGCTACAAATGAACCTGGAGGCACATCTTACGCATCAAGATTAAATAATAAAAAATTTATGTTTGCCGGAAAAACTGGTTCCTCTCAAATTAAAAAATTTACTCAAGAACAAAGAGAAGCAGAAATAAAACAAAAAGATATAATTTATGAAGATAGAGATCATGCTTTATTTGTAGCTTTTGCTCCATATAACGATCCTAAATATGCTATAAGTGTTTTGGTTGAACATGGCGGTTCTGGAAGTAGTGCGGCTGCACCTATTGCTAAAGAAACAATTAAAAAAGTTATAGAAAGAGATCAACAAAGAATTATACAAAGAAATTTAACTGAAGGAGAAATTTAATGTTTGAACCTAGATCAATTCAAAGTAGTTTAAATTTTAGAGATAAAGTTTTATCTTTCGATTACATTTTAATATTTGCAATTTTAATTCTTGGAATAATTAGTATGTTTGCCATGTATTCCACTGCGGGAGGACAATTTGATTACCATACTAAAAGTCATATATTAAGATTTGGTATTTTTTTTCTTTTATTTATTATCGTATCTTTTTTTCAAATAAGAATTTGGTTTAGAATAAGTACGTTAATATATTTATTCTTTTTTGTTCTTTTATTAGGTGTAAAATATTTTGGATTAACTTCATCAGGATCGCAAAGATGGATAAATTTTTACTTTATGAATTTGCAACCATCTGAACTAATGAAAGTTGGATTAATTTTATTTCTAGCAAAATATTATCATAGAGTTCCTTCTAATGAGGTTAACAATATAAAATATTTATATTTACCAATTATTGTATTAATCGCTCCAGTTCTTTTAGTTATCACTCAACCAGATTTAGGAACATCTATTCTGATTGCTGCAGGTGGAATAATTGTTACTTGGTTAGCTGGAGTAAAAATAAAATTTTTTGCTTACCTTTCAATACTTTTTATATCTTTATTACCAATCGCAATTTCTTTTTTAAAACCATATCAAAAATCAAGAATTTTAACTTTTTTAAACCCCGATAGAGATCCGTTAGGTGCCGGCTATCAAATAATACAATCTAAAATAGCTATTGGATCAGGAGGACTTTTTGGTAAAGGCTTTTTAAATGGATCTCAAAGTTATTTAGATTTTTTACCTGAAAAACATACAGATTTTATTTTCACTTTATTTTCAGAAGAATTTGGATTTTTTGGGTCAATGTTTATTTTATTATTATACATACTAATCATCCATAGAATTGTAAAAATAGGTCATATTACTAGAAGTAATTTCGGAAAACTTTACTGTTATAGTTTTGGCACTGCATTTTTTGTATATGTTATTGTTAATATGGGTATGGTTCTTGGCCTTTTGCCTATTGTAGGTGCTCCTTTACCAATTATGTCATATGGAGGATCTTCTATGTTAGCTATAATGTTTGGTCTTGGCGTAGCCATGTCATGTAAAATTTATAAAGATACCCCCGTAAATTAACCCATTTTGGATAAAATTAATTAAATAAAAACTTGTCGTAAGATCAAATAGATGATTTAATTTAAAAATAATATGTTTGGTTCTGACAAAAAAAATTTTTTTAATGAAAGAAAAGATTCTGAAAGATCTTTAATAAGTGAAACTGTAAGTATTGATGGAACAGTAAATAGCTCAGGAGCAATAGATATTGCAGGGTTAATTAAAGGTCCAGTTTTTTCTAAAGAAATAGTTATAAAAGAAACAGGTTCAATTTCTGGAGAAGTGGAAGCAGAAAGAGTAGAGGTTCATGGACACTTAGACGGAAGAATTTCTGCAGAGAATGTAGTTATAGGAAGTACTGGAGTTGTAAAAGGTGATATAGAATTTGCTCAAAATTTAAGAACAGAGGATGGAGCTGATATAGAAGGTTATATTAAAAAATCATCTTCAGCAGGTCTTAAGAGCGAAAAATCAACTGGAGACTTTTTATTCTCAAAATCATCTAAGGAAGAAAAAAAATCCAAGAAAAATGGAAAACCGTCTAACGGTCATAAAGAATCTGAAGTAATAGTCTAATCTATCGCACTACAAATAATACCCAGTTTAGAATATAATTTCTATATGTACAAATATAGATGTAAGTCAGTTGGAATTGTTGGTTCAGGTATTCAAGGTGTTTGTATTGGACTTCAATTATTAAAAAAGAATATTCCTGTTACAATTTTTGACAGAAACAATCCTCTTGAGACAAAGTTTAAACCAGCTTCATACGGTAATGCTGGCCATTTCTCTCCTTATGCTGTTTTGCAGTTTAATAGACCAGATATACTTTATGATGTTCCTAAAATGTTATTTAGTTCTTCAGGGCCTTTAGCTTTAAAATGGAATTATGTCCCTAAGATGATCCCTTGGTTTTTAAATTATTTAAAAAATTGCAATAAAAAATCAATGTTGCATACAGCTAAATATATGCATCAAATATTAAATTTATCTATGAATGCTTATGAAGAAATTTTCAAAGAAATAGATATAACTAACCTGGTAGAAAAAAAAGGAATTATTTATATTTGGACTAATAGAAATCTCAAAAGTAGAAACCTTGAAATTAAAGTAAGAAATGATTTAGGTATAGAGCAAAAGCTCTTGACAAAAAATGATATTTTAGATCTAGAGCCAAACTTAAATCCTGTTTTCGATGCAGGAGTTATTTATGAAAATTCAATGCATGCAAAAGATCCTCATGGTATATTAAGAAAAATTTTTGAATTGTATATAAAAAAAGGTGGAAAATTTATTAAAGAAAATGTTAAAGAATTAAAACAAACCGACAAAAATGAGACAACTATTAAAACAGAAAATAAAATTTATAAATTTGAAAAAACAGTTTTAGCTTCAGGTGCTTTTTCAAAAAAATTTACTGACAACTTAGGTGAAAACATACCTTTAGATACTGAAAGAGGTTATCATGTTCATTTTAAGGGGATGGAAAATTTAATATCCAGACCAGTAATTTTTCTCGATAGAGGATTTGGAATGACTCCTATGAACCAAGGTTTGAGAGCAGTTGGAACAGTAGAACTTGGAGGTTTAAAAAATCCTCCGTCTAAGAAAAGAATTAATTATATTATTAATTGTGCCAAAGAGTTACTGCCACAGCTTGAAATACATGATGATGAATGGTTGGGATTTAGACCAACATTACCTGATTTTCTTCCTATAATAGGTCCTGCATTAAAAAATAAGAATATAGTTTATGCATTTGGCCATCATCATTTAGGTTGGACCTTAGGTGCAATAACCGGTAAAATAGTATCTGGAATTGTTGCAGAGGAAAAAACTAATTTAGATTTAGAACCATATAGCTCTGCTAGATTTAATTAAGGAAAAAATTGTCAAAAAATTATTTAGCTTATGGTTTGTTAATACTAGCCACTTTATTTTGGTCTGGAAATTTTATTGTTGGTAAATTCGCAACCCTTTTTGAAATACCGCCACTTACCCTTAATGTTTATAGATGGATATCAGTTTGGCTAATTTTAATGCCTTTTACTTATAAAGAAATTTATACCAGTATACCTCATATAAAAAGAAACTGGATTGTAATTAGTTTTATGGGTGTAATAACCATAAGCACATTTAATTCTGTTGTTTATTTTGCTCTTAACTTTACACAAGTAATAAATGCTGTTCTGGTACTTGCAGCTATTCCAGCTGCAACAATTGTGTTTTCATCATTAATGAAAATTGAAAAGACAAATATTTTTCAACTTATTGGCTTATTTTTATCAATTGTAGGAATTGGATCAATAATTTCTAACGGAGATATTCAAAAAATAATCTCACTAAATTTTAATAAGGGTGATTTATGGATGTTAGTTTGCGTATTTACTTGGGCAATTTATTCAACTCTACTTAAAAAATATAAATTTAAATTATCTCAATTTTCCTTAATCCAACTTATGGTTTCAGTTGGAATACTCTTCTTGATACCACAATTTTTCTATGAAAAATCAATTGGTTTGGAAGTAAATTTTAATAAAGCATTTTTTATAATTCTTTTCTACGTTGTAGTATTTCCTGCAATTGCTGCATATTATTTTTGGCAAAAAGGTGTAGGAATTATCGGTCCTAATAGAGCAAGCATGTTCATTCAATTGATGCCTTTATTCAGTGCTATTATGGCAATAATTATTTTTAATGAAAAATTTGAATTATATCATTTTGCAGGAGCAATTTTTATAATATCAGGTATTTACTTATCAAACAAAAAAAATAATGATTAAAATTGCGGTATTAGATGATTATCAAAATGCATTTCAACAAATAGTTGATATCGATATGTATAAATCAAAATTTAAATTTAAAATATTTAATGAACCTTTTAATAGCGAGAATGAAACTGCAGTTGCACTCGAAGACTTTGAAGCAATTTTTATTATGCGTGAAAGAACTAAAATCACCAAGTCACTTATAAACGATTTACCGAAATTAAGATTTATAATGACGTCAGGTATGAGAAATAAAGCTATTGATTTAGATTATGCTAAATTAAAAAAAGTTGTGGTTTGCGGAACTGAAATAAATCCCAATCCAGCAGCAGAAATAACATGGGCATTAATTCTTGGTTTATTTAGAAATATGAAATTAGAAATTGATAATATGTTTCAGGGTTATTGGCAAACCTCAATTGGTTTTGAATTAAAAGGAAAAAGATTAGGATTAATTGGACTCGGAAAAATAGGCACCCAAGTGGCTAAAGTAGCAAAAGCTTTTGGAATGGAAGTTTCTGCTTGGAGTGAAAATCTTAATTTATCACATGCAAACGAATTAGGAGTCTTACCTATGACCAAAGAAGATCTTTTAAAGACTTCGGATATTATTTCTATACATGTAGTATTAAGGGAAAGTTACAAAAATTTAATATCAAAAAAAGAATTAGAACTTATGAAAAAATCTTCTTTTTTAATTAACACTTCAAGAGGCTTAATCATTAATGAAAAAGATTTGATTCAAGCTTTAGAAGATGAAATTATTGCTGGAGCGGGTTTGGATGTTTATGATATAGAGCCATTACCCCAAGATCATAAATTAAGGTTTTTGCCAAATGCTTTGTTGCTTCCTCACCTTGGTTACGTGACTGTGGAAAACTACTCAAAATTTTATCCTCAAATGATGGAAAATCTTATAGCCTGTATAGATAATAAGCCTATTAGAGTTTTATCTTAATAAATATTTACAATTAGAAGTTGTTTTTATATGCTCAATCTGATCAACTGATTTGTTTTTATTAAAGAGAATCAATGTATAAGCGGGGCGGGGAAGTATGAAAAAAACATTAAGCTTAATAGCTACACTATTTATATTAAATGGTTGCGCAGAAACATTAGCTTTGCTTGGTCCTGCTAGCTCAGGTTTTAGCGGAGGAAAAATGGCTCAATCTGCAGTTTCATCTGCAATTAGCTACGGAGTAAAAAAACAAACAGGAATGAGTCCGACACAACACGCTTTTGCTTATGTTAAAGAACATAATCCTGAGAAGAAAAAAGAGAAATGTATAAATTTTATAGACGCAACTAATTCAGAGGCTTGCGCTGCAATTAAAAAAAATATTATTGAAACTAAAAAAAAAATAGTAAAAAAATCTAATATAAAATTCTTAGATACTACTCCGTAGGTAATCCAGAAATTTTCCAACCTGAATCTTTACCGTTTCCACTAAATCCGTCTGAAATATTGCAAACGTTATAACCCTCTTTAAATAATAAGTTAGCCGCAATCATTGATCTTCCGCCTGCAGCACACATAATTAAAATTTGATTATTTTTATCAACTTCTTTTTTAACCTTATCAATAAAACTAGAGTCATGAGTGATTGTAATAAAAAAAGTTTTTATACCTAAAGTTTTAGAGGAAGGTCTTCCAATTTTTTTCCACTCATCTTCTGTCCTAACATCAAGTAAAACTGTTTTTGGATTTTCTTTTAAATGTTTTTTTATTTCTGAGGATTTAATATTTTTAATCATTTGTTGGCCCCAATATAAATATTGAGGACCAACAAATCAATCTTTAAGCAGCCAAAGCTTGCTTAATATCTGCAATGATATCATCTGGGTGTTCGATACCAATTGAAAGTCTTACATAACCTGGTGTTACACCAGCAGCTAACAACTCTTTTTCATTAAGCTGACTATGGGTTGTTGTTGCAGGATGAATTGCTAAACTTCTAGCATCTCCAATATTGGCAACGTGATAAAGCATCTTCAAGTTATCAATAAATTTAGCACCGTTTTCTCTTGTGCCTACATCCATTCCAACTAAAGAACCATAACCACCTTTCATGTATTTTTTTGCTCTTTCTTTAATTTCACCTTGGTGATTTGTTGGATAGATTATATTCTTAACTTTCTTTTGCGTTTCTAGAAAAGAAACAACTTTTTCAGCATTGCTACAGTGTTGTTTCATTCTAAGTCCAACTGTTTCTAAGCCTTGAATTATTTGAAAAGCATTGAACGGACTTAATGGAGCTCCTAGGTCTCTAAGTAAAACGACTCTCAGTCTGATTACAAAAGGAATATTAGCTCCTGTTAACTGAGGAACTGCATCTGCCCAAACGGCACCACCATAACTTTGGTCTGGCTCATTAAGTAATGGTTGTCTTTTTCTATCTTTAATCCAGTCAAAGTTTCCACCATCAACAATAATTCCACCAATTGAAGTTCCGTGACCACCAATATATTTAGTCAAAGAGTGCATTACAATTGCAGCTCCATGAGCTAAAGGTTTACAAATTACTGGTGAAGCTGTGTTATCAATAATTAAAGGAATTCCTTTTTTTTTACCGATATCTGCGACTTCTTTAATTGGAAAAACACGTAGGTAAGGATTTGGACAAGATTCTCCATAGTAAGCTCTTGTTTTATCATCAGTCAACTTCTCAAAGTTTTTTGGATCTGCAGGATCTGCAAATCTAACTTCTATACCTTGTTGTCTTAGAGTATTTTTAAACAAGTTTACCGTCCCACCATATAGATCAGTTGAAGCAACGATGTTATCACCAGATTGTGCTAAGTTTTGTATACACATTGCTGATGCTGCTTGACCTGAACCAACTGTACATGCTGCTACACCGCCTTCAAGTGCTGCAACTCTTTTTTCTAACACATCACATGTTGGGTTCATTATTCTTGTGTAAATGTTACCAAATTCTTTAAGACCAAATAGATTTGCAGCTGTTTCTGCATCCTTAAATTGATATGAAGTTGTTTGATAAATTGGAACTGCCACTGCTGTTGTGGCAGGATCACTTCTGTAATCTCCACCATGTAAAGCAATAGTTTCTGGATGTTTATAATCAGCCATTATTTGTTCTCCCTTATTGTTTCTTTCTTAAATGTTTCGTTCATTTTTTCTCCTTTTTTAGTTGTTTTATTATTAACGGTTTTTAAGCTTTATTTCCATATTCTTTCATATGTTTAGGAATATTTTCACCATACATAAAGTGATTTTCCATTTTTTCTCTATATTTGCTCGCTGGTACCGTTAGACCTACTGCGTGTGCAACCTCTCTTACTAGCATTGGATTTCCTAGACAGCATACGCCAAGATAGTTAATACCTATTTTGTATGCATCTTTTGCAAATTTACCAATCTCATATCTGTTACACATGAGAGGCTCTAATGCAGTTGGAAAAGTTCTTCCATGTGGTGCGCCACAACCACAATCGTTTCTATCTGGCAGATTAAACCAAGTAGTATATTTTTTGTTCGTTCTGATAGGTATTGGCAATGCTGCAACATGACATTTAACTTGTTTTCTAATTTCTTGAAGATATGGAAACATTGTTTTAGGACCTCTAAAACAATTCATGCCCACAACCTCAGCACCTCTTTGTTCTAATTCTTTACAAGTTTCGACTATACTATAACCATCGCGCATAACATCTTCTGCCATTGGAGCAATTGTGATTACAGCTGGTAATTTTGATTTTTTCATTATCTCCAGAGCTTTAAATGCTTCTTCTGCATAATAAAAAGTTTCTCCGATAAGCATGTCTGCTCCTTCATCAACAGCCCACTCTACCATCTCGGTAAACATTTTTTCTACCTGCAAATGAGTTTTTTTAATTTTATCGTTCCAGATATTAGAATTTGAAATGTTTCCAGCCATTAAATTGGGTTTGAGCCCTGTTGATTTTAAATTTGCAACTTTTTTTGCAATTTTTAACGCAGCACGATTTAATGGTTCTAAGAGTTTTTCTTTACCTATCACTTTCATTTTTTCTCTATGACCATTATAGGTAAAGGCTTGAACAATATCCGAACCAGCATGTTGAAAATCTTTATGTAAATTTTCTAAAGCCTCAGGATGTTCAAGTGATACCATCGGTACAAACTCACCTGAAGCCATGTAGCCTCGTCTTTCAATTTCAAATAAAAAACCTTCAGCACAAATGACAGGTCCTTTATCCAACCTATCTATTAAGTTTTTACTCATTTTTCTCCGTCTTTTTCCGGAGAAAATGAACAAAAGATTTAACAATTTTATTCATCTTCCCCTTTTTAGTACTTCGACACAACGTCGGGTGTACAATATGGTTCAAATACCCGGTTTTAATTTGAGAATATTTCAAAAAAAAACCACCGGCTAAAGCGGTGGTCATTTGACTTGATCGCTTTAGCTGGATTTTTTAAGCGCTCAGCAATTTGACTTAAATCAGCGCTAAACATAGTTAACAATTTTTATTCATGACTGTCAAGATGTATATTATTGCTCAAATTTTAAGCTTTATAACCTTTCTCACTGATACATTTTTGCTCTGGATTTCTTTTGTTATTTTCGACTTTTTTGTTAGTTTAATCTGTGAAAAAAAAATATTCAATTTTTACGCTTATAAAAAATGCTTTTTCCAATAATCAAAATTGGCAAAAGATGTGGAAAAATCCTGAGCCTAAAAAAACTTATGATGTAATTGTAGTAGGAGGCGGAGGTCATGGACTAGGCACTGCTTATTATTTGGCAAAGGAACATGGAGTCAAGAATATAGCTGTTATAGAAAAAGGTTGGTTGGGTAGCGGAAATACTGGACGCAACACAACAATTATAAGATCAAACTATCTTTGGAATGAAAGTGCATATTTATATGACCACTCCATTAAATTATGGGAAAATTTATCTCAAGAATTAAATTACAATGTAATGTTTAGTCAAAGAGGCGTTATGAATCTAGCTCATAATGAACATGATATTAAGGAGATGAAGAGAAGAATAAGCGCTAATAGATTGAATGGACTTGATACCAAATGGCTAGACACAAAAGAAATAAAAAATTTAGTACCTATAATGAATACAGATAATTTAAGATATCCAGTTTTAGGAGCTGCATATCAACCAAGAGGTGGAGTAGCAAGACACGACGCTATTGCATGGGGTTTTGCAATGAGAGCGGATGAAATGGGTGTTGATATTATTCAAAACTGTGAAGTAAAAAATATTAAAACTAATAATAATAAAGTTGAAGGAGTCGAAACTTCTAAAGGATTTATAAAAGCAGGTAAAGTAGCAGTCGTTGCTTCTGGTCATACTAGCTTATTAGCGAAAACAGCTGGTGTGAGATTGCCTTTACAAAGTAGACCTCTTCAAGCTTTGGTCTCTGAACCGATTAAACCGGTGATCAATACTGTAGTAATGTCCAATGCTGTACATGCTTATGTCAGTCAATCTGACAAAGGTGAACTAGTCATTGGCGCTGGTACAGATGGTTATAATTCTTTTACTCAACGAGGTGGTTATGATGTTATTGAAGAAACCGTTAGAGCTATTGTTGAACTTTATCCAATTTTTGGAAAAATGAAAATGTTAAGACAATGGGGAGGAATTGTAGATATATGTCCTGACGCTAGCCCAATAATAAGCAAATGTGAAGTTGGAGGTTTGTATTTTAATTGCGGATGGGGCACAGGAGGTTTCAAAGCAACACCTGGTAGTGCAAATGTTTTTGCACATACTATTGCTAAAGATGAGCCACATAGAATTAATGCGCCTTTCAATTTAGAAAGATTTGCTGATGGTAGATTAATTGATGAACATGGAGCTGCTGCTGTAGCGCATTAAATATGATTTTAATTAATTGTCCATATTGTGGTGAAAGAGATCAATCAGAGTTTTCAAATGGTGGTGAGGCACATGTAGTAAGACCAGATAATGCTGAAAATCTAAGTGATAAAGAGTGGGGAGAATATGTTTTTTATCGCTCTAATCCAAAAGGAATTTTCTATGAACGCTGGGTTCATTCTCACGGTTGCAAGAAATGGTTTAACGCAGTCAGAGATACTTCTACAGATGAAATATTAAAAATTTATAAACTTAATGAAAAAATGCCAGAATTAAAAGATTTTAACAATACCTTAAAAACACCATCCGGGGAACCTGAGGTAGGATCAGGTAACTTTACTGTAAAGAAATAATTATGGGTTCTTTAGATAATAAAAAATGTTCTTATATAAATAAAGACCAAAAAATTTCATTTATATTTGACGGAAAAAAATACTATGCGTTTAAAGGTGATACAATAGCTTCAGCTTTATTTAGAAACAATATTCGTTTAGTTGCCAGAAGCTTCAAATACCATAGGCCAAGGGGAATATATACATGTGGCATAGAAGAACCAAATGGAATTGTTCAAATATTAAGTGAATATAATGAGCCTAATACTAGAGCTACTATTAAACACATTTATGAGGGAATGGAAATAGAAAGCCAAAATCGTTGGCCATCGCTAAGTTTTGATCTTGGTTTAGTCAATAATATTTTATCACCTATATTTTCAGCTGGTTTTTATTATAAAACATTTATGGGTCCTAAAGGATTTTGGAAGAAAATTTACGAGCCACTAATTAGAAAAACAGCTGGACTTGGTAAGCCACCAAAAAAATTTAGATCAAAAAGCACTCATCAAAGTCATAATGTTGATGTTGTTATTGTAGGGGCTGGGTTAAGCGGACTTTTAGCAGCGAGAAAATTAATTGATACTGATTATGATGTACTATTAATGGAGCAAGATAGTTTTATAGGAGGAATTCTTAAAAATTCTTGTAAAGTTAAAAAAATTAATGGTCAAAATATTTATACTTGGTTAAAAGAAACTGAAGAACTTTTAATAAATGCAAAAAATATTAAAATATTAAAAAATTCTTTGGTCACTTCATATAATTTTACTAATCATTTAATTGCTTTAGAAGATAAATTTTCTGGAAAAAAGTTAGATAATTCTAAGTCTGAATTAACTTTGCATAAAATTCGAACAACTCACACTGTTTTAGCTAATGGTCATATAGAAAGACTTATTTCATTTAGAAATAATGATTTGCCTGGAGTGATGTTGGCATCTTCATTTGAAAAATATATTCATCGATATGGAGTAGTTCCTGAAACTAATCCAGTTATTTTTTCTAATAATTCTTCAACAATAAGCCTTTTAAAATCCTTAATTCATTTAGGACATAAGCCCACAGCCTATGTAGATGCTAGGAATGAAAAAGAAATTGAAAAAGAACTTTCAGATTGTTTGAAGAAAAATAATATCTCTTTCTATAAGAGTGCAGAAATAGAAGGATGCGATGGAAATAATAATATACAAAGAATTTATGTTAGAAATGATAAAAATGAAATTATTAAGATTAATTCTTCAATGCTGTGCGTATCAGGAGGAATAAATCCAGATATACATTTATTTACTCAATCAAAAGGTTTGGTTAAATGGGATGAAAAACTTCTTACATTTAAACCAGATATTCCTTTTCAAAATACTATTACTTTAGGTTCTGTTAGTGGCAACTATGATTATGAAAAAACAAATGAAGAAGTTAATAATAAATTATCTTTTCTTACAGAAAAAAATGAAAATATCAAAATAGAAATTAATGACATAAATAATTTTAATATTAGAGAACTTTGGGAAACAAAAAATGAAAAAAAATCTAACTGGTCTAAATCTTTTATTGATCTACATAATGATGTAACAACTACAGATCTTAAACAGGCAATCGTGGAAGGTTTTGATCGTATTGAACATCTGAAACGTTTCACAACAAATAGTATGGGAACTGACCAAGGTAAAATTAGTAGTATTAATTCATTAGGCATTGTTTCAAAACTTTTAAATAAAAAAATTTCTGAAGTAGGCACAACAACTTATAGACCTCCTTATGCTCCGTTAAGCTTTTCAGCTATTGCAGGAAGAAGTACCTATGAATTCTATGATCCTCAAAGAAAAACCCCCATACATTCTTGGCATATAAAAAAGAAAGCTATATTTGAAGATGTTGGACAATGGAGAAGGCCTTGGTATTTTAAAAAAAATAATGAAACAATGTATCAAGCCGTTCAAAGAGAGTCGAAGCAGACGCGAGAAACTGCAGGAATTTTAGATGGAAGTACACTTGGTAAAATAGAAATTAAAGGTAAAGATGCATTAGAATTTATGAACCTCATGTACACAAATCCATTTACCAAAATGAAGCCGATGACTTCAAAATATGCTCTCATGTTAGGTGAAGATGGAATGATTAAAGATGATGGTATTGTTTGCAAAATAAGTGACACTCACTTTATATCAACAACCACATCAAGTGGAGCCCCTAAAGTTTTGGCTGATATGGAAGAGTATCTTCAAACGGAGTGGCCTCATCTACAAGTGTATGTAAATTCAATTACTGAACAATTTACGACATTTAATATCAGTGGACCTAAATCAAGAGAAATTATGAGTAAAGTATTTAAAGATGTTGATTTTAGTAATGAAAAATTTCCCTTTATGACTTTTAAAATATTTAATTATATGAACACAGAAGTACGAATTATGAGAGCTAGTTTTACAGGAGAACTGGGTTATGAAATTTATATTTCCCCAAAATTCTCACTTAAATTATGGGAAAAAATATTTGACTATGGTCGAGATTTTAATTTGGTGCCTTATGGAACAGAGACGATGCACTTGCTTAGAGCCGAAAAAGGTTATGTGGTAATTGGACAAGAAACCGATGGAACAGTTACGCCTATCGATATTAACTTTACTTGGATGATAGGTAAAAAGAAAAAAGACTTTATTGGAAAGAGATCATTGATTAGAAAGGATACTTCTAGAGAGGATCGAAAACAATTAGTTGGTATTATTCCATTAGATAAATCTCAATTTATTGAAGAAGGCCAGCATGTCGTAGAATGTAAAACTTTGCCAAAAAAAATAAAATCACCTGTTCCGTATATAGGTCATATTACATCGAGTTATCATAGTCCAAATCTCAATCATTGTATTTCGATGGCACTAATAAAAGGAGGTAGTAAATTAATGGGCGCTAAATTATTTGTCTCTACTTCAAATGGAACTAAAAATATTCCTGTTGAAGTTGTTAATCCTGTTTTTATAGATCCGGAAAATAAAAGGCTTGTATCATGACAACTGTAGTATCGTTAGAAGGAGTTCACATTGTTCAAAAAGAACTTCAACAAGTAATTATAAGAGGCGATGGCAAAGAAGAATTTAATCAAATAATAGATAAAGAATTAAACATAACTCCTCCGTCAAAAAATCTTGAAGTAATTTTAAGTGAAAAATTTCTATTTGCGAAACACTCTTTTAATCAATGGAGTCTCTGTTATTTAAAAGAACAAAATTATAAGGATGTTTTAAAATTTATATCTAACATTAATACTAAAGATGAAATTCTTGCTTCAGACTATTCTTATGGGCAAGTTTATTTTGAAATTTCAGGTGAAAGCAAAAATAATTTTTTAAATAAACTAACACATTTTGATTTAAGAGCTAAAAAGTTTCCGGTTTTATCTCTAGCTCAAACTTTAATTGCCAGAATTGATTGTTCAATTTATAATCTTAAAGATAAATATATAATTACTTGTAATAGATCATTCGAAGATTATTTTAAAGAGCGTCTTAAAGATACAGCAAATATTAGATAGTTAGCAAAATGCCCCATTTTTCTCAAAAAGAATTAAATTTATTTGCTCAAAGAACTTTAGAGGATTACGATTTAAAAAAACCAGGAGAAATTTTTAAAGAAAAAATAAGAATAAGCAATTCTGACGCTTTACTCATTCAATCCATTGTTTCTAAATTAAGACAAAAGAGGGGTGAAGAAATTATTGGTTATAAAATTGGATGCGTTGCGGTAGAAACACAAAAAAAGATGGGTTTTATACAACCTGCTTGGGGCACGCTTTGGAAAAAAGAATTACATGTTAATGGAGTTGAATTGAATAAAGAAAATTATTCAAATCCTGCAATGGAAGCAGAATTTGGAATTATTTTAAACCGTGATTTAAACCCTAACAACATATCATTTGATTATATTTTTGATTCTATAGAATCAATTTGCCCATTAATAGAAATACACAATCTTGTATTTCACGGAGATCCTCCACATGGAGCAGAACTGATTACAAATAATGCTATTCATGCTGGAATAGTTTTAGGCCCTAAGACTAAATGTCCTAAAAATGATAAGTCAACAGATCTAAAGCTTATTTATGATAAAAAAATAATAGAAACTTGGTCAAATAAAATATGGCCACTCGATATGTTATCTGAAGTAGAATGGTTAGTTAAGGAACAACATAAAATTAATAACATTTTAAAAAAAGGTAACTTAATTTTAACTGGAGCGTATGGATTTCCAGTTCCTATAAATGATGATAAATTAGTAGAAGTTACATCATCAGCATTCGGCAATGTAAAAGCAATATTTAATTAATGACAGCTTATATTGTATTTTTTTAATTTGTAATAATTATACGGAAGAGGAGTTAAAAATCCTGCTAATAACATTAAAGGTATAACATACAGGTTTAATATTGCTCCACCTGTTAAAAAAAAATCTGTAAGATTCATAGCTATTTCCATACTTATCATAGAAATAAAACTCATACCTAGCGCAGTATTAATAGCATTTTTTAATTTAAAATTTTGTCTTATTAAAATAACTGTTTCAAGACATATACTTGTTAGCAAACCATTTATAATTGCTAAAATCATTATACCTAATACTGGAAAAGCTATTCCTGTAATTTGAAAGAAAAATATAGTACCAAAATCTCCTATAGAACAACCTAATAAACACCAACTAGTATTTTTGATACTTTTTTTCCAAGTATGTTTACAATTCCAATTTATTTTTAATACATCAGAGCTCATTTTTTTAGAGACGTCTACCATTTAACACGCTAACAATTTTTTTTTTCTTTAATTTTATTAAGATGAAGTGCTCTTTCTTTTGCTGCTTTTTTTGCTTCATCAATATTTTTCATTGTTAACCCGTATGCCGGAAAAAAAAATAAAATAGCACCAATGTTATGAGATTTATCCATCTTTATAGCTTCGTGTGCTTCATTCGCATGTTTGTTAGCTTTAGCAATTTCAGCACTAAGCTCTTCGCAACTTAATTTATTATCATTAGGGCCGATAACGTTTATTACATCAGGAGTAGCACAAGATGAAATAAATAATAATAAAATTAATAAAGTAATTTTTTTTTTCATGTAAATACTTATATATTATGAGATGTTTTATTGTAAAGATAATGGATCAAAAAATTTTAATATAAAACTAACTTTTCTTTTCCTCTGGGTTAGATAAATCAACCCCAGTAGCAGGATCAAGCTCAATACCCAAAGGCGTGATATTTGTTGGTAGAGGAGTGAATGTAGATTCTGGGTTATCTTCGTATTCTCTTTTACTTAATCTATAAAATCCAAAAATTATTATTGCAAAAAGAAAAATAAGAATATGAATAAAAAAACCATTTGGACCTAATAAACGCATTAAAAAAGAGCACATCAAAGGACCTGCCATAGCACCAAGTCCAAATATAATATTTAAACCTCCCCCAGCTGCAACAAATTTTTCTTTTGAAATATGATCATTTACTAGTGCAAGATTTAAAGAAAAAAGTGGAAGTGATACGCCTGCAAGTAAAATTATAAATATAAAAAGTTTTGTTTTGTCCATAACAGTTGAAAAATAATTAAAACTAACTGTTGTTTCTATAAAAAAGTTTGATAAAGAATTTCCTATACCTGAAACAATAATTGCTGAGATTGAAAAAAAAACTGCAGCTATTGCAGATCCAATTATAATTTTTCTTCTATCATATTTATCTGAAAGAGATCCTATAGGCCATTGAAAAAGAGCTCCAGCAAGCATTACACCCACTAATAATAAAGAGGTTTCAAAAATAGTTAATTTCATTGTGATTGAGTAAACAGATAGAAGACTAAAGATAGGAGCAAAAATAAAACCAGTACAAATCATAGCAAAACTTCCAAATGGTGAAATTTTAAAAAGCTCTTTTATCTTTATTGAAGTAGTTTTTTTAAACTTAGGAGGTTTTCTTTTTGTAAGAAGTATTGGAATTAATGCTATAGAAAATAATAGAGAAATTAAAATAAAAGGTTCATAGAATGTCGGCTCACTAATATTGAGTAAAAAATTACCTAAAGCCATACCAATATAAGTAATTAGCATATAAAGCGATAAAACTTTCCCACGGGTTTTATTATTAGCCCTATCATTTAGCCAACTTTCAACAATTATAAATATACCAATCATACTAAAGCCAGTTAAAAATCTTGCTAATATCCAAACGTAAGGATCCACAAAAACAACATGTATTAAAGAACTAAGTGAGGCCATTGAAGCAAAAGCTGCGAAAACCCTAATGTGACCAACTTTTGACACAAGTTGAGGAACTACATTAGCGCCAATAAAAAAACCTACAAAATAACCTGACATCATTGTTCCCGTAGCAATAAAGCTGAAGTTCTCAATTACAGATCTGATTCCCAAAAGATTACCTTGAAAACCATGCGATATAATAATTATTCCAAAACCTGTAAAAAGAGCCCAGGAATTTTTTATAATTTTACCCATTACCCAAGCCATTATGCTTTCTATATAAAAATGCAACCTAATAATGACATAAATTACCATTTTCGAATTAGGTTATTATTGATAGAGTTAAAAAATTAAAATGCAAAATAAATCTAGAATTATAATAGTAGGAAGTGGAATTACCGGAGCAAGCACTGCTTATCATTTAGCTAAATTAGGCTGGAAAGATATAACAGTTCTGGACCAAGGACCTTTATTTGAAACTGGTGGCTCAACTTCGCACGCTCCTGGAGGAGTTTTTCAAACAAACCCATCCAGAATGATGTGTAAGTTTGCCCAGTACACAGTAAAATTTTTAAACTCTCTAAAATACGAAGGAAAACCTTGTTATCATCCAGTTGGTGGAATTGAAGTATCTAAAACTAAAGAGCGTCATCAAGATTTATATCGTAAAATGGGCTTTGCTCATAGTTATGGGATAACGGAAGCTAAAATTATTTCACCAGAGGAAGTACAAAAAATGAGTCCCTATATAGACCCTTCAAAGATACATGGTGGATATTATGTTCCTAATGATGGCTTAGCCGCGCCTGTAAGAGCTGTTCAAGCAATGGCAAAATATGTGACTGATAGAAAAGCTGGCATATTTATCGGAAATACTGCAGTTACAGGATTTAAAATTGTAAATAATCAAATTAAAGGGGTTGAAACAGAAAAAGGTATTTATGAAACTGATATTGTTCTAGTAGCTACAGGTATTTGGGCTCCTAAAATAGGAAGACTTGCTGGTATTTCCTTACCGCTGGTACCGTGTGAACATCAAATGGTATGGACCGAACCTTTTGAAGAATTAAAAGAATATAAAGCAGATATGAAGGAAGCGTTGGTAAAACATGCTTTAGTAAGACACCAAGATTACAGCTTGTATTTTAGACAGTGGAACGACACATATGTTATAGGAAACTATCGACATGAGCCAAGAATTTTAGAGTCAGAAGAATTGGTCAAACCTAAAGACGCAGAAGAGATGCCATCTTTAGTAGATTTTAGACCAGAAGACTTTGTAGGTGCACATAAAGAAACTAACTGGTTGTTTCCAGCATTAGCAAAAAAGAAAATTACAAAAAAAATAAACGGAATTTTTTCATTTACTAATGACGGCAACCCATTAATGGGAGAAACATCTATTAAAGGACTTTGGTCAGCTAATGCTGTTTGGATAACCCATGCTGGAGGAGTTGGCAAAGCAATGGCGGAATGGATAGTTAATGGAGAACCTGAACTTGATGTTCGCGAAGGAGACATTAATCGTTTCCACAAACATCATCACGTAAGAAAATATTTAAGAGCTAGAGGTAAACAAAATTATAAAGAAGTATATGATATTATACATCCTCTTCAACAAATGGAACAACCAAGACCTTTAAGAAGAAGTCCTTTTTATTCAAGGTTAGGAGATCAAAAAGCTAAGTTTTTTGAGGTTATGGGTTGGGAAAGACCTCAGTGGTATGAGACTAACAAAGATTTACTTAAAGGAAAAAATTTTCCAAACAGGACAGGATGGTCAGCAAAATATTGGTCTCCTATTCAAGCTGCTGAACATCTAATCACAAGGCAAACTGGAGCACTTTTTGATATTACTGGTTTTGTTAAAATAGAGGTGAGTGGCAAAGGTGCTTTAGAATTATTGCAAAAAGTTTGCACTAATAACATAGATGTAAAGGTAGGTAAGGTCGTCTATACAGTAATCTCAAATATTTACGGTGGAATAAAAAGTGATTTAACAGTTAGTAGGTTAGCAGAAGATAAATTTTGGATCCTTGCTGGAGCTGGAAATGGAATGATTGATTTATCTTGGTTTAAAGAAAATGCGCCAAATGACGGAAGTGTAACTATTATTGATTGGACGTCAGCTTTTGCCGGCGTTGGCTTATGGGGACCAAATTCAAGAAAAGTTCTAGAGAGTTTGTGTGAAGATGATGATGTTTCTAATGAGGCATTTCCTTTTTTTTCAATAAAAAAATTATCCATAAGCCACATTCCTTGTATAGCGGTGAGAATTTCTTACATCGGAGAACTAGGATGGGAAATTTATACTCCAACTGAATATGGTTTAACACTCTGGGATGAATTAAAAGAAAAGTCTCAAGAGTTTAATATGATTTCTTCAGGAGCTGGCGCTTTTGAGTCTTTAAGACTTGAAAAAGGATATAGGTCTTTAGGTGCGGATATTCATACTAATTCTAATCCATATGAAGCTGGATTAGGATTTACAGTTAAATTAAAAAAAGAGCAGAATTTTATAGGCAAAGTAGCTTTAGCTAAATTAAAACAAGAGCCTATGAAACAAAAATTATGTTGTATGGTTATGGAAGATAGTGAGGGTATGGCGCTTGGCAAAGAACCAATTTACGATGAAAACAGTAAAGCAGTTGGTTATGTTACCAGCACTAATTACGGTTATTATATAGACAAACATATTTTGTACGGATATTTGCCATCTACACATTCTGAAGAAGGAACAAAATTAGAAGTTGGATATTTTGGTAAAAGATATCCTGTTATGGTTACAAAGGAACCTTTGCTGGACCCTGAAAATAAAAGATTAAAATCTTAATAATCTTAAAATATTTATTTTGAATAGATGTGATCCCAAAAATAACTAGCTAAATTTATACCAGAGATATCTCGATATGCAGCAAGCCCTGTTGGACTAGTCACATTAATATCTCCTATGAGGTTACCTTGAATAAAATCAATCCCTGCAAAATAAATATTATTTTTTTTAAGTAATTTTGCCACCTCATTACTAATCTTTATCTCTTTGTTTGTTAAATCTGCATTTATTGGAATAGCTCCTTTACTCATATTTGATAAAATACTTCCTTTTTTTGGAACTCTTGAAATACAACCTTTTATTTTTCCATTAAAAATAAATACTCGTTTATCACCACAAAATATTCCAGGTAAAAATCTTTGAAAAATAACATGATTAAATCTTTTTAAGTATCTTTTAATTATTTTAGTATTAGCAGATTTTATTAATACCACTTCATTTCCACTGTAACCATTTATTGGTTTAATTATTACTTTTTTATATTTTTTTATAAATCTTTTTATTTCAATTAAATTTTCACTAATTAAAGTTGGTGGCATATATTTCATTAATCTAATTGAAAAAAGTTTTTCAGCAACATTCCTAACTGCAGAGGGGCTGTTTATTACTTTAACTTTATTAGATATATGTTCTAAAAAAAAAGTTGTATTTATATATTGTTGATTAAATGGCGGGTCATTTCTAATTAAAATACATTTTGTTTTACTCAAGTCAAAATTTATTTTTTTAATAACTTTGTAAAATTTTTTTGTATTATCGAAAAGCTTTATATGTTGGCAATTAGCTATAACTTTTCCATTTAAGAAGCTTAATTGATCAGGATAGAAATAAAATATCTGATAGCCTCTCTTTTGCGCTTCAATAGCTAAAAGCAAAGTAGTATCAGTTTTTATATTAATTTTTTTTAGGTTAGAGCCCTGTATAGCTAAAATCTTTTTTTTCATGATTTAAAAAATCTAAGTTACCGTGTTTATTAAATTTTTCTAGAAGTAATTGAGCTCTATTAGTTTTCTTGTCTATAATATCATCTAAGTGCTTTAAGTAGATAGTCTCATCTTTATTACTAGCATTAAGCTCTTTCCTTTTTTTTAAACCTTTTTTTGCTAATGATAAAAATATTTTTCCCCACTCATGGAGTTTTTTCCCCTCTAGTTCTGTTTCTAGACCCGATTTTGGAGAGTCTAAATAGGCTTGCATAATGTTATCTTGTTTCCAATTTTTAATTATATCAAAGGCTTCTTCGCTAGACCCATATAAAAGCCCTGTAAAAAATGCTGGTCCGTTACATATACAACCCCAGTCACATGTGTCTAAAGATCGTATTTCAATAAATTGTTTCGTTCTAACTTCTGTAAAAATAGTTGCCAGATGTAACTCAAAATCTTCAATGCTAGCTTTAATACCTTTTAAAGGAAAAAAATTACCTTCAATAAAATCTTTAAAAATTTGTCCATTAGGTTTTATATATTTTCCATCTTTAATAACAAAAAGAATTGGATATTGAATTATATAATCTAAGTATTTTTCAAAATTGAGACTTTCAAAACTTATAGGCATTATCCCACCTCGAGAAGTATTTTGCCAAACTTTATTACGATGCGAGAGGTTTCCTGTAAATTTTTTATTCTCAAATGGTGAGTTAGCAAATAGAGCTATTGCAAGTGGTGTTAAATAATTACTAATTTTAAATTTTTTTTCAAAATCTTTTTCTGATATATAGTCAAAGTTAATCTGAATTCCTGATGTTTGGTACATCATTTGTAAGCTCATTTTTCCACCTTTTGGCATTTCATCGGTCATAATTTGATAACGTTCTTTTGGATTTTTTGGAATTTCATCTACTTTGTTATATGGGTCAAAACCTACAGAGGTTGTAGTAATGTCCATCCCTTTAATAGCTTCTTGAACTTCATTAAAATGAGTTGAATTTTCACTACAAACAAGATGTATATTCTTCAGAGGCGATCCTGATAATTCATACTGCAATCCAGGTTCCGTAGTTATTTTTTGCCCACCCCTTTTAAGACCAACAATATTATTTTTTTCAAGAATTGGCTCCCATTTAAATTTTTTAAGTTTTTCAAAAATTTCTTTTAGTTTACTATAATTAATTCTTTTTTTTTCATTTCCTTCAAATAAAAATTTTTCATGTTCAACACCAATTTTTAGCTGATCTATCTTTTTTATTCCTTTAATAAAGTATTGAATTAATTGGGACTTATTTTCAATTTGAGACATATTTTTAGAATATTTTATTTAATATTCTGCTATTAACAAGCTGTTAATTATTTAATGTTTTAAGTTCTAAAACATTACCATGTGGATCCTCAATGAAGAAAGTTTCTTGCTGCTCTCCTTTTCCTTCAAATCTTGTATAAGGCTTGTCTAGGTATTTAATGTTCTTTGTTTTCAAATTATCTTTTATTTTATTAAATACGTTTTTATCTAAATGAACTCCAAAGTGAGGAACTGCAACATTACCCATATCTACATCATGTCGCTCTCTTGGTAATTTCATTTGAGTTTTATGTAGAGTAAGTTCATTGCCCCAAAAATCCACATCTACCCACTTACCTTCTTCTCTATTGCCCAGTTTACAACCTAAAATATCAGTGTAAAAAGTGGTAGCAATGTTCAAGTCACCTGCTGGTATTGCTAAATGGAAAGGTTTACTCATTGCATTTTTATATACAATTATATTATTTTTACAAGTAGTCACTTTTCACATACTTTTAATTTCTTAAATAATTGCTATATAGTTAGTTATGAAAAATTATTTAAACTCTATAAAAAATAGAGACCCAGCCGCTAAATCTATATTGAGTATTATTCTCACATATCCTGGAGTAAAAGCTGTATTTTTTTATAGAATAGCTAACTTTTTTTATTTGGCAAAATTTGATTTAATCTCACGTATCATTTCTCAAATGACAAGATTTTTTACAGGTATTGAAATACATCCTGGCGCGACCATAGGAAAAAATTTATTCATAGATCACGGAATGGGTGTAGTGATTGGAGAAACTTCTACAATTGGAAATAATGTGACTATTTATCACGCAGTAACTCTTGGAGGAATTGCTCCTAGCATTAAGTCTGATCTACAAAGAAATGAAAAAAGACACCCAACAATTGGTGATGATGTAGTTATTGGTTCCGGTGCTCAAATAATTGGACCGGTTGTAATTGGAAAGAGAGCAAGAATTGCAGCAAACGCTGTTGTTGTAAACGATGTTGCAGACAATACAACAATGGTAGGTGTTCCAGCAAAGGCTATTAGAGTAGGTAATGAAGGTAAATTTAGACCATATGGTGTTGATCAAAAAGTAAAAGATGAAAAATAAAGATTGGGATCCAAAACTGACTCCTGAACAAAACTATATTTTAAGACAAGAGGGAACTGAACCTCCGGGTTCAAGCTCACTCAATAGTGAAAAAAGAGAAGGTTTCTATCATTGCATAGGTTGCGGAACTAGATTATTTGACTCATTCTCAAAATATGAAAGTGGTTCTGGTTGGCCATCTTTTTTTAAGTCTTTGCCAAATGTATTTGAAGAAAAAACTGATATGCAATTGGGATATTCCAGAACAGAATATCATTGTAAAAAATGTGGAGGTCATCACGGACATATTTTTGAGGATGGCCCTCAACCAACGGGCAAACGTTATTGTAATAATGGAATTTGCTTGATATTTAAAGCAAAAAAATAGATGTCCTCAAATAATTCAAATATTTTAAAATTTGCCAAAAAATATAAAATTTTTAAAAGATTATATTTTTTTTATAATATCTATATAAGAAATTTTAAATTTTATTTTAAAAACTCTCAATTTGGTGAAGATGAGAAAATTCTAAAATTTTTTAAAAAGAATTATAAAGGAAACTTTATAGATCTTGGTTGTTATCACCCGACAAGACACAACAATACTTTTAAGATGTATAAATTAGGATGGAGAGGGATAAATATAGATTTAAATCCCTTAACAATAGAAATGTTTAATTTTGCAAGACCTAAAGACATTAATATTTGCTCTGCAATATCTAACAAAAAATCAAAAGTTAAGCTCTATTTTGTCGGTGACTTATCAACGCAAAATACAATTGATACAAATCATACTAATTTATTAAAGGGTCATTTTGGAATTAAAAAAAAAGACATTTCTATCAAAAAAATTAAAACCGATAAATTAGAGACAATATTAAAAAAATATAAAATACTAAAAGTAGATTTTATGAATATAGATATAGAAGGAAATGAATTAAAAGTTTTAAAATCTATTAATTTAAAAAAATACAATATTGGCTTAATATGTGTTGAAATTATTGATCATAATAAATTTACAAAATTAAGAAAAAAACAACTTATGATTTATTTTAAAAAAAATGGTTATACACTTAAAAGTAGATCGGTAATAAATTATATTTTTAAAAAAAGTAAAAACTTTTAAAAATAATGCTAGTTATACACAAAAAAAATATCTATTTTTTTTGAATACAACCTCTATAAGTCTTAGAATATGTTTGCCATGTCCACTAGACCACGGCTACATAAATTTGTTAAACTATCATTTCATCCGCCATGATAAATAATATTGTTCCCCGTTTAATTCTAATAACAATTTTTTATTTCTTTTTTTCAAATATTTCATCTCAAGCAAATTGGACAAAAGCCCAAGAAGGCAATAAAGTTATTTTTATTAGACATTCCTTAGCTCCAGGTGGAGGCGACCCATCAGGTTTTGACCTTAAAAATTGTAAAACACAAAGAAATTTAAATCAAATTGGAATTAATCAGTCAAAAAGAATTGGAAAATTATTTAAAAAGAATAAAGTTCCGATAGACGAAGTCCTATCTAGCCAATGGTGTAGATGCAAAGATACTGCTAAATATGCATTTACAAATTATAAAGAATTTTCAGCACTTAACTCAACTTTCAGTTCACCGTATGACAAGAATGCAAAGAAACAAATAAAAGAATTAAAAAATTTTGTTAAAAGTTGGAACGGAAATGGAAGAAACTTAATATTAGTGACTCATTACGTTATAATAACCGCTTTAACTGATGCAGCGCCAAGTTCAGGTGAAATAGTGATAACTGATAAAAACTTTAATGTATTATCAACTATAGAGACCAATTAAAAAAAAATAAAATATACTATTGTAAGTAAAATTAAATACTCTAAAAAAGTTTTAATTTTCAATAGAGTGTTTTTATTTTCAAATTTATTATTTAAATAAATAGTTATTCTAGCAAAAGCCAAATGTACTAAAACTATTGATAAGATTATTCCTAAAATAGTGTTATAAAAAGAAAAGTTTTTAAATCCATAGAAACATGCTGCAATAAATGTCAGCCAAGAAATATTTGACACAAATAATGTAATTAATAATCCAGATCCCTTTTTAAAAATACTCTGTGATTTTATAAATGTATAAGACCATAAAAGAGTAAATAAAAACCCAATGTATTTAAATAGCATGAGCCAATATTGTAATTGCGGTGACAGTGAAAGGCAAATATAAATAAAGCATGATCGTTAAATTAATATTTGCATTTGGTGCTGGGTTTATAAGTTTTCTTACACCTTGTGTATTACCTATTATTCCAGGTTACATCTCTTATATTACTGGAAAAAATTTAAGTGAAATTGAACAAGATAGAAGAATGGTTTTGACTAAAACAATATTATTCTCGCTGGGATTTTCTTTAGTTTTTATTATTTTAGGAGCTACAGCTTCAGTAGTTGGTAATATACTTTTATTTCTTTCAAACGAATTAAGAATAGTTGCTGGAATTATTATTATTTTATTTTCTTTACAAATGTTAGGTATTTTAAATTTCAATTTTTTAAATCAGGATAAGAGAATTGAAACAAAAGGCTATAAGGACAACTACGGTTTTCCTTTTATAGTGGGTGCCGCTTTTGCTTTTGGGTGGACACCTTGTATTGGTCCAGTGTTAGGTTCTATTTTAGCATTATCAGCAACGGAAGCTTCTATTAGCACAGGTGTATTGTTACTTTCATTTTATTCTTTAGGTTTAGCTATTCCTTTTATTGCTTCAGGTTATTTTATGAATAAATTTTTGATTTCCAAAAAAGGTTTTGGAAAATATTATAATAGAGTAACTAAAACTGGGGGTGTTATATTATTAATTACAGGTATTTTAATTACTACTAATCAAATACAAGTGATTAGTTATTATATTTTGACAACCTTTCCTTTCCTAACTACTCTTGGTTAATGAGTTATATTTCAGTTTTAGGAATATTTGTGGCAGACATAAGTTTTTCAGGCAATAAGATTCCGGCAATTGGTGAAACAATATTAGGTGACAGTTATAATGTAGGTCCAGGTGGCAAAGGATGTAATCAAGCAATAGCGATTTCTCGACTAGGAGGAAAAGTAAATTTTATTTCAAAGTTAGGTAATGATGATTATGGTAAGTTGGCTATTAACAGACTTAAAAAAGAGAGTATTCAAACTTCAAATATTATTATTTCTGAAAAATATAAAACAGGTGTTGCTGGAATTTTAGTTGATAAAAATACAGGTAAAAATGCTATTAATGTAATTGTCGGCGCACCTTCTACTATTAAGATAGACGAAATAGATCTTAAGGTAATAAAGAATTCTAAAATTTTTCTGACCCAGCTAGAAATTCCTAATGAGGTAACACTCAAATGTTTAAAAGTTGCAAAAGAAAATAGTGTTACTACAATTTTAAATCCAGCTCCAGCCTCTTCACTCTCAAGTGAATTTTTTAATTATATTGATTATTTTACACCAAATGAAACTGAGGCCGAATTTTATACTGGTATAAAAATTAATAATGAGAAAGATGCAAAAGAGGCGTCGCAAAAATTATTAAAATTAGGAATTAAAAAAATAATAATAACTCTAGGAGAAAAAGGATTATTTTATTCAGATGGAAAAGAAGAAATATATTTAAAAGCAAGCTTAGTAAAAGCAATAGATACTACAGGAGCAGGCGATGCTTTTAATGGCAGTTTTTCTTTTGCACTATTTGAGGAAAAATCAATAAGAGAATGTTTAGAGTTAGCTAATAAAGCAGCGGGTTTATCAACTACTAAACTTGGAGCTGGAGATGGAATGCCATTTTTAAATGATTTAGCCTAGAATAAAATAAATAATTTTATTAACCTAATAATTTATCAAGTTCACCACTTCTATTAGCAGCTTGAAGCTGATCATTTCCACCTATGTAATGATCTCCGATAAAAATTTGAGGAATAGTTCTAGCACCGTTTGTTCTTTGTAACATTTCTTTTGCTTTAGCTGGATCTTGCCAAATATCAAACTCCTCTATTTCAACATTTTTAGTTTTAAGCAATGCTTTTGCAGCCATACAATATGGACAAGGATCACCCGAATATATTGTTACTTTTTTCATAATTAATATATATCAGTTATTTTAATTTTTTCTCTTAATTTTTTTCTTTCAATTTTAAATTTTTTACGATGTTTAATACTAGTGTTATGAACTCTTTTTCTCCAAAGTCTAAATGAGCCTGGTTTTAAGGATTTACGCATGAGTTTAATTACATCAGTTTCTGTTTTACCAGTTTTATCCTTTATCTCTTCAAAGGTAATACGATCAGCCCAGGCAGCCCAAATAATCCAGTTGTCATCCTTTTTTTTAGGTTCAGGATTTTTAACTTTTGTCTGGGGAATAAAACTTTTTTTCTTCATAGATTTGTATATATATAAAATATGCTTCCAGTTGATTTTATTATTTTTTTACAAATAATTCTTTTTTTATTTATTACACCAGGACTTCCAAGAGTTATAATAGTTTCTCATACACTTAATTATGGATTAAAGCGTTCTATTTGGACAGCATTTGGAGACATATCAGCAAATATTTGCCAAGGAATATTAGTAGTTTTCGTAATTGGATCTTTGTTGAAAGATAATCCTCAAGCTTTGAATTTAATAAAGTGGGCAGGCATACTTTATATTGTCTATCTAGCTTATGATACATATACTGCAAAATTAGGTTCATTAAAATCGAAATCAAAAAACTTAAAGTCTTCATTTTCATTTTATAGAGATGGTTTTTTGGTTGCTGGGCTTAGTCCAAAAGCAATTATATTTTTTGGAACTATATTTACTTCTTTTATAGATTTTTCTGGAAATTACTTAATTCAATTTGTAATTTTAATTTCTACTTATGTTGTTTTAGATTTTATAACTCTTATGATTTATGGATTTGCAGCAGAAAAAGTTTCGGTTTGGTTAAAAGGTAATCCCAAAACATTAAATACAATCTCTGCGTGTGTATTAATTATAATAGCAATATATGTTGCTGCGACTCAGAGTTATTAATTAATTCTTACTGTTGTCATATCCCTTAATTCTTGTTTTAATAATTTATATTATTAATTAACAAGAGGAAACATAATGAATAAAATAACAAAACTATTTATTACATTTATTTCAGTTATAACTTTAACACTAGCTTGTATTTCTTCATCTTTTGCAAAAGTTGATGGTGAATACATTGTGTTAGGTTCTGCGATATCTCTTACAGGAAAATATTCTTCTAATGGAGTACACACTCAAAACGGTTATAACATGGCCGTTGAAAGAATTAATAAAATGGGTGGTGTAAAAGTTGGTGGAAAAAGTTACAAATTTGAAATCATCTATTATGATGATGAGTCAAATCCTAAGAGAGCCGCTCAGTTAGCTGAAAGACTAATCAAACAAGATGGCGTTCATTACATGCTTGGACCATACAGTTCAGGTTTAACGAAAGCCATTGCACCAGTAACCGAGAAATATAAAATTCCTATGGTTGAAGCAAACGGTGCATCAAGATCTT